>JBECKQ010000249.1:0-2580 GCA_040235375.1 Phycisphaerae bacterium
GCGATGACGAACACGATGATCAGCGTACGTACGCCGATGCGCTCCCAGTGGTAGTGCCACGCGTATACGGTCGCCATCAGCGCGGTCAGCCACGTCCCGGGAAACTGCAGGACGGTAAGGAATATCCCGCCGATGCAGAAGAGGACCAGCACGGCAAAGAAGACGATGTTCCAGATTTCACCCACAGGCTTCTCCAGTGCGGCGCATTGTACCAGCGTTTTCATCGCGTCAATCGTCCCGCGATCCTGGCGACTCGCGTGCCTCTCACCATCCGGGCGGAGAGCATATCCTCGGTCAGCTTCACGAATCGCTTCGCTTCCCCGACCGAGACCTGAATATCATCTGAAGAGCTCTTTATCTCATGGGGGGCAGAGATGCGGCGCGAAATGCGGTACGTACTTGCCGATTGCCGAATGCGCGGGCGCAGGGAAACACCGCCGCGTTTGGAACGTGCTTTTTCGCGTGCACGGCGCTATACTCTTCTTCAGAAACACGGGCATCAGGAAAACTCTCTGGTCAGCAGCAGTTCTTCCCTGAAACTGCGGAAGTCTGCCACCACACAATACACATGGGCGCAAAGACCAGTACGAAAACGCAACGTGATGCGTCACGCGACCGGCGGATAGAGAAAGAAGGCTACGAGCGCGCCGTCGGCCTGCTGACCGCGGCATCGACGACCCACGGGTTCGTTGCGTCGCTCAAGTCCGACGCCAACTACCGCCGTATCTGGGGCCGGGACAGCACCGTCACGGGGCTGGCCGCCCTGTTGACGGGTGACCCGATGCTCATCCGCACGTTCAAGGCCTCGTTGTGCACTCTGGCGGAAAACCAGGGTCCGCACGGCGAAATCCCCAGCAATGTCGATCCGCAATCACACCGCGTCAGCTACGGCAGCACGGCCGGCCGCGTCGACGCCGACCTGTGGTTCTGCATCGGCTGCATCGAATACTGGAAGGCGACCGGCGACGACGAGTTCCTCGACGAGATGATGCCGGCGTTGCAGAAGGTTCGCTTCCTGCTCGGCGCCTGGGAGTTCAACAACCGCGGCCTTCTCTACATCCCCCAGACCGGCGACTGGGCCGACGAGTACATTCACAATGGCTACGTGCTCTACGACCAGTTGCTGTATTACCAGGTTCAGCGCTCGCTGCTGGAAGCGCACGAGGGCGTACACAGCAGCGCCGATCACGAATTCGCCCAGCGCGTCAGCCGTCTCAAGCACATGATCCAGGATAACTACTGGCTCTTCCGGAACGACGGCGAGGCTCCCGAGGACGTTTATCACGAAGTGCTCTACAAAAAAGGGCGTAAGGCGGCGCAGCAGCGCGCCGGCGAGTTCTGGATGCCCTTCTTCGCCCCCTACGGTTACGGCTACCGCTTCGACGCGC
This sequence comes from Phycisphaerae bacterium, assembly GCA_040235375.1. Classification (GTDB taxonomy): domain Bacteria; phylum Planctomycetota; class Phycisphaerae; order UBA1845; family UBA1845; genus JBECKQ01. Next base: position 1,389 of record JBECKQ010000249.1, read on the forward strand.
TGGCCAACGTCCTCGTATCCCTGCTGGACCTGGCCAGCGACGAGCAGCGCGAAATGGTCGATTCATACATCCTCGATGAAACAGTGCCGGATAAGTGTCACTTGCTGCCGGCGTTCTACCCCGTGATCACGCCGAAGGACTCGGACTGGTCCGAGCTTCAGGTGGGCTTCAGCAACACGTTCCGCAACCAGCCGCACGAGTACCAGAACGGCGGCCTGTGGCCGATGATCACCGGCTTCTACGTGGCCGATCTCGCCCAGCGCGGCCTGCGCGACCAGGCGCGTGCCTTCCTGCTCGGCATTCACCGGGCCAACGCCCTCGAGCTCGACGGCGAGCCGTGGAGCTTCCCGGAGTACGTCGACGGCGAGAAGTTCACCGCCGGCGGCACGCCGCAAATGGCCTGGAGCGCCGCCGCGGCCATCATCGGCCACCATGCCCTCCACGGCGAGCACGTCTTTCGCGTCGGCTCGTGAACGGCGAGCGGCCTTTTTTCTGCTATAATCGGACAACCCGCCAGCCGGTGGAAAGCGGACTGCGCCCCTCGCGCAGCCGGCCCCGGCGGCGATCGGCAAGAGCGGCTCACATGCACTCGGAATATCTCAGTCCCATCGAGCAGGCGTTCGAAGACCTCCGTGCCGGCCGGATGATCGTCCTCGTCGACGACGAGGATCGCGAGAACGAGGGCGACCTCTGCATGGCCGCCGAGCTCTGCCGGCCCGAAGACGTGAACTTCATGGCGAAGCACGGCCGCGGCCTCATCTGCCTGGCGATGACCGAGGCGCAGCTGCGGCAGCTGAACCTCGAGATGATGGTGCCGGACTACGAGAACAACTCGGGCTTCGGCACCGCGTTCACCGTCTCGATCGAAGCTCGAGAAGGCGTCACCACCGGCATCTCCGCGGCCGACCGCGCGAAGACGATCCAGACCGCGATCAGGCCCGATGCGAAGCCCACCGACATCGTGCGGCCAGGTCACGTGTTTCCGCTGCGGGCGCGCGAAGGCGGCGTGCTCCGGCGGGTCGGGCAGACCGAGGGCAGCGTCGACCTCGCACGCCTCGCCGGTCTGAACCCGTCGGCCGTCATCTGCGAGGTGATGAACGACGACGGCACCATGGCCCGCATGCCCGACCTGGTGAAGTACGCCGAGGAGCACGATCTCAAGATCGTGACGATCAAGGACCTGATCCAGTAC
>JBECKQ010000284.1:0-7792 GCA_040235375.1 Phycisphaerae bacterium
CGATCACCCACATCTCTTTCGGCCCCGTCGCGGCCTCGTACAGTTCGATCGTCTGCCGGTGATCGACAATCCGGTCCGCATCGCCGCAGATGAACAGCTTCGGCACCTCCGGCAGCCGCGGCGCGTATTCGATCGGCGAAAGATCGTCGCTCACCATGTAGCGCGCGATCAGCGGCGACGCCCCCCACAGGTACCACACCCGCCGCGTGACGAACCGCGCCTCGGCCCGATAGCTCGCAAACGCCCCATCGACACATAGGCCGGCCAGCGGCCCGCATCCTTCCGCCGCCGCGACGATCGCGTTCGACCCGCCGACCGACTGGCCCAGCACGCACAGCCGCTCGGCATCGACATCCGTCCGGCCACGCGCATACTCGATCGCCGCCCGCGCGTCATCGACGGTCCCCCGCCGCGTCACCGTCCCGCTCGACCGCCCGAACCCGCGGTAGTCGAAGCACAGCACGTTCCAGCCCGCCGCCGGCAACCACTCCACAAACCGAAAGTGCCCCGACACGTTCCCCGCATTCCCGTGACAATGCACCACGGTCCCGACCGCTCGCTCCGCCTCCGCTGCCTGTCGGCTCCCCGCAGCGCGCTCCGCCGGAAAGAACCACCCATGCAGCCCCACGCCATCCGTGGACGAAAACCACACGTTCTCGTATTCCAGCCCATACTCCTCCGGCTGGTCATACACCTTGTCCGTCGGGTAGTAAAAGAACGAATCCACCAGCGCCATGGACGGATCCTAACCGCCGCGCCGCGGATCATCCATGTTCTCAACCGCCCGCCCACCTGCGGCTCCGCCACGGCTGACGACCTGCGACGACTGAGTGCAAGCAATGGGAAACTGCGCTTGAAGGTCGGTGGACCATCGACAACGCCGTGAGATCGACTTTCCGCCCCCTCTCGATACGAACACCCAACAGACAAACCGACGGCAGACTGTGTAAACTGCTTGCAGACCACTCGCTCACCGAGGTAGACTGGCGCTATTGCAGATGGAGGACGATCCATCGCCCTCCATGGTGTCGGGCGGCAATGTTCTCGGAGGAGCGATCAGTGGAGGGCAACCTCAACTGCTTCGCCACCTCGCGCGATAGGGCGAGACGCCGCTTGTCTCGTCCTCCCAAAGGAATTGCGTGACCGGTGCAGGCGTACGCTGCGCAGCCGTTCGAAAGCGCCGGTCAAGGAACTCGCTCGATGACCGGTATCGCCCTCCACTGCACAACCTGTCAGGACGCGTTCAGAGTTCTCGCAACGCAAGCCGGCAAAAAGGTCCGGTGCCCTCATTGTGGCGCCGTGAATCATGTAGCCCCAAGAGACTTCGAGCCGCCACCTCTCGAAACGTCGGACGAAGCCGCTTCCCATGAGCGCACGCAATCCAACGATCGCTCGGCTGCTATCGCAAGTCCGCTGAACCTCCTTGCTGACACGGTACGACGGAGCGGAGAGTCCGCTGCGAATCGGCAAGACCATCCGTCCCGGATCCGCTATACGCACTCGGCGTTAGCCAGAACTGCTGATTTCATCGGTAAGCTACTTCTAGTCGTGGCGATGGTCGTTCAGGCCTACATCTTCATCATGACCGACTGGAAGGACTTCAAAGTGCTGCCCTTCCAACTCGCCGTGCCTGCGTTCGCCGAATGCCTTGTGCCGGCCGGCCTCATCGGACTGACTGCGATACTCCTCTTGCTGGCGGCGCACGCCGTCGAGTACCTGGCCCGCATCGCCGCTGCGCGGCGCGAGATGTGAGTGAGATGACCGACGACGAATTTCCACACTCGGCAGATATTCAGGAAGGCCTGGCCGAACCAACCACAGGAAGCGACTCCGCCGAACTTCCATTGGCGGAGACGATTCACGACGAAGTCGACCACCAAGTGCCGTCGCTGCGCGACCGCATCGTCATTCTTGGCCGCCGCGCCTCCGGCAAGACCGTTTATCTGTCCGTCCTCTACGAACGGTACTGGAAGTCGCTTGATGGCCTCACCATGAAGGCTGTCAGCGGACAGGTGCACACGGACTGTGTGAGAATCGTCAACGGACTGCGCGCCGGCCGTTGGCCTGCGGCCACGCTCGAAACCCAGCACTGCGATCTGGAGATCGAGTACAAAGGGCAACGTCACCTGCTCGTTGCCCTCGACTACGCCGGTGAGCTCTTCCGGCGCGCGTTCGTCGAAGACCGAATGGACGCCCCGGAAACGCGCGAACTCGTCAAACACATCGACTCCGCCGCCGCCGTGATGATTCTCATCGATCCGGCGGTCGTCACGGGCACGGACGTCGATGCAGCCGTCGATGACGATTTCGGTATGACGCAAGCAATGATGCGTTTGCGCAACTGGCCGGGTGGAAAGCACGTCCCGGTCGTGCTCGTCTTCACCAAGGCTGACGAAACCGGCCCAATTATCAAGCGAGAAGGTGGTCTGGAGAGTTTTGTGAAGCGGCGCTTTCCGGCCTTGGCTCGAACACTCAAGAGGGTCGTGATGTTCCAGGTGTCCGCCGTCCAGGCGACGACCGGGCCGGAGGGATCAAGGGCGCCGCGGACCGACTTCAAACCGTGGCAAATCGAGAAACCGCTCGTCTACTGCTTGAATCAGATCGACCTACAGCGAGAACTCGACCGGCAGCAGGCCTTCGCCGAGGAGCAGAGACGAGCCGTCGAAGCCTACAACCGCACCCTGGAGAAGTCGTCCCGGCGTATCAATCGCGTCGTGGCCGGCGTCGTGATCACTCTCATCGTTGTTGCCGCGTGCATCGTGGCCTTGGCATGGGCGTTCAAGTCGTGAACCTCAAGGTGTCTCGTCACGTCTTCGGCAGCCGCAACGGGTATCGCACGCTGGCCGCAAGTGATGATTTGACGCCGGACGAGATTGCGGACCTCGAGTCTTTTGCATTCGGCCAGACCAACGATGCAGGCTATCTTGCCTCGCTAAAACAAACTCCAGCATATTGGTCGCGGCAACTTTCGTCCGGACGGAGGGCGATTACCCGGGTCCTTCCCGGCCCACACGATGATCAGGGCCGGCAGTCTTTGCGTTTTATTACAGCAGTGCTCTTCGTCGAAGACTGGCTGAACGCCCTGTCGGGCGAGGACACCCCATTACTTCAGAACGAGATTGTCTGGTCCTGGGGCGGACAGACCCGCCTTCCGCAAATCTCCGTCGAGGTCGCCAAGCCGCCCCGCGTCAAACCGGCCCCCGAGCAACGCGCACGTGTCTTATCGCTGCTCGGACTCATCGAGACGATCAGCGATTCGCCCTCGACGACCGTCGTCGTGGAGGAAGGCGACCTCTCGCTTGACGAGCTGCGCATGGTCCTCGCGCTGCTCCCCGTCTGGTATCGACCGCAGTTCTTCTACGCGGTGCGCGGGCTCAGCGAATCGCTTCCCGTTCAGTTGAACTACCTCGCGCGAGGCGCCTCGCGAGGCAAGTCCCGACGCAAGATCATCCGTTGGACTACCGGCATGAGCCACGCCGGCGCGAAGTATGCATCCGGTCTGGCTCATTTTTGGAAAGCCGGTGAGTCTCCGCCGTGGGAGTTCGTGAGCAATTGCCGGGCGTTCGGCCGACTCTTGCCGACATACGTCGGCACCGACGTGCCATCAGGGACCGTAGCAGCGCAGCCCACTGTAGCAGTGACGTCGCATCGCAAGCGAGCGCGCACTCGGATCCCCGTTTACTTCTGGTGGATTCTCGCTCTGGCGGTGGTTGTCGGCGGTACCGGGCTCTTCGTCAGGAACACGATTGCTACGCGGCGGCACGCCGAGACCACCCTGACCGCGGCGGAGGATTTTCTCGCTGAGAACGCCGACGTTGAAAAGCTGCCCGCCGCCACCGATGACCGCCGTGCCATCATCCAAAAGGCGGAGACGCTCGTCGATGATGTCGCCCATCTCCGCGACTCATCTCGCGCTGATCGGCAAGCCCAACTCGGCGGCCGTTTGCACAACTGGCTCACCGCCGCCAACGCTCGTACTCAGGAATACGGATCCTTGGATGACGTTTTGGCGGGTTACCGAACTTACGCAACCCAACTCGGACTTGATGCACCCGATAGCGTCAATGCAATTCCAGACGCAACCACGCGAACCGCCGTAGCGGGCTGGAAGCGTAGACTGGAGCATGCCAAGCAGACCGCTGACCAGATAGGCGGTCCTTATCCCGAACGGATCGAATCCGCGCTGAATCAGGTCACCCTTTGGCGACGTCACGTGCACGCTATCGCAGAGCGTTGCCAAAAGGCTCTCACACAACTGCGCGCTTCGCTCAGCAAGGATCCGCCTGCCGTGCTTTCCAACGACATGCTCTCCCGGTGGGAGGAAGATTCCGCGCGGCTGGAAGAAGTTCAAAACCTCTTACCGGCGCAGGAAGACAAGCAGACGGCATCGGCACCAGCAGATACGGAAGACGCCGATAGCTTGGAAGCCGCCATCTCGCAGGCGCAGCAGATACTACCCCAGACCAGGTTGCTCGCCAACCGCTGGCACGAGGGGATCTCGTCGCTGAAGCAGGAGTACCACAAGTACTTGGACCGCGCAGAGAAGCTCATCACCGATAACGGCCTGGAATTCGAACCGACAGGGCCAGCAGACCTGCGCGAACCATGGAAGGCTGCACTCGATGCAAACGCCGCCCTCGATCAGGCACATAAGAGATGGCCGGATTCTGAAGAAGTTAGCGAACGCCAGGAGGTCGTCGGCACGTGGATGGAGACAGCCTCCAGGCTCGCAATCGACTACTTCGAATCGGAACTGGACCATGCTGAGGCCATCTGGAAGGCGGAATTAGAGCGAGTCGGCAACGTCTCGACGAACGGCACGGTACAGAACCTCCCCAATCCCGTGCCGGCAAAGGTAGTCCTCGATCGCGCAATGCGATATTGGGAGGAGAACACGGACATCATTCAGCATCACAACAAAGGATTCGCTCAACAGTTGCATGTGGATGCAGCCAAGCTCCAGGCGGAGTTGATGAACGCGGAAGCGCGATACAAAGCGGCGCTGCCGACCCCGACCCCGGTTCCAGGCCAATCCCCACCGCCAGGGAATCCATAGGAGGTCAAACCCCAGTGGTCCAGCAGCACATGAACATCATGGTCCGTCAGGCACGTGCCTTTCTCGACGCCGCCCAGCCGGGCGAAGCCCGGCGGTTGCTGGAGGAGGCGCGGATGCTCGCGCGCGACGACTTGGAGGCTCGTGCCGAAATCCTCGTGCTGCTTGCCCAGGCTTGCGCCATGTCCGGTCGCGGGTCGGACGCCGTGCTGCACGTTCGCCAAGCCCTTGAGTGCTCCCCCACAACGGATGTGCCCTTCGAGCAACTTGCGGAGAACTGCGAAAGAGCCGGTCAACCCGAGGATGCGGCGACGCTTCGAGCAATGGATCAGAAAGCCGGTCGCGCCGCTCCGCCTCGCCGCCGTTCCAGGCGCTTCGCGCTCACCACCATCTTGTTGGTCCTGTCGCTGGCCATCGCCGCGTTGATTTATTACGTGGCTTGGCCAAACCAGGGCAGTGGTGCCGCCTCTGGTCGTCCCGGAAGGCTCGACTTTCAGCGTGTCAAAGACAACGTTGGCCTTGTCGTAGTGACCGCCCGCTACACGTATCTCGATGGCCAGAGCGTGACGTGGCCGATCGGCATGGGATCGTGTTTCGCCGTCTCCCAGGATGGGTACCTCCTCACCAACCGCCATGTCACCGATGCACGCAACAAGGCGCCTGAGACGATGGTCGATGGCGATTCGCTGACGGCCAAGCGGGACTGGTGGAAAATCAAGGTCTGCTTCGGAGCCGACGAACGGCGTCACTACGATGCTCAGCTCGTCTACGAAAGCCCCTATCGCGACGTCGCGCTTCTCAAAATCGACCGCAGATTCCCCTCGTGCTTCCACCTGGCACGTGACTGGGCCCCGGGCGATGACGTGTACGCAGCCGGCTTCCCTGCCGAGGTCGCCGAGGCTCTCATGGAAAAGAACGCGTCGCAAATCATCCGCAACGCCGTCGCCGAGCTTAAGAAACCGGACGCCGATGTGAGTACGCTCCCGCTGCCGGAGTCCGCCTACGAGGTGACGGTCACGCGTGGCATGATTAGTGCGATTCGCAAGATCGATGATCAGGCGCACGTTCAAACTGACGCTGTGATCAATCCCGGCAACAGCGGCGGCCCGCTGTTGACGACGCCGTGCGACGTTGTGGGAATCAATACCATGGCCACGGCTAAGTCCGAGGCCTACAACTTCGCCCTCAGCCTGAACGAAGTCGTCGCCGAGTTGCGACCGTTTCTGACGCTCGAATAGACACTCCACCCAACACCCCCGCCGACCGCCGAAAGATCCAAACATAAACCGAAAACTCCGCTTGCGTCCCGCAGTTATTTGGTATATGTTAGGTATAGCACTGCCGCCCGCCCCGCGGAGACTGTCGCCATGCGCGCTCTCCAGCCCAATCCGGCCAACGACTCTGCCAGGCCCCCAGCCGGCCGGCCGTCACCCTCCGGTCCGCCTCACGCATATGGCACGGGGACACACGTATATGGCACGGGGACAATAGACATGAGGCAAGAAGCAACACGGGCGCGCGGGCAGGAACGCGGCCTGCCGGAAACGGTCCTCCTAGATCGACCAACGCAGCACTACCCAATTTACCAGACGACAGCCCAAAACATCCCGGCGGCCCCCAACGTCCGCTTTTCGCAATCGGCGTTCTTGACACCGCCAGGCACGATGGGCGAACCGCGTTTCTGCGAAAATAAACCGATAGACGGTGATTTCACTTCGGCTGGCGCTACCCCCAACGCTGTTTTTACACTCATCGGTGTATTCGCCCAAAAATGCGGTTTACCCAAATTAGCTAATCGCAATCCAAAAATCTGCGTAATCTGCGTCCTTGACACGACGCAGTTCGATGCCGCTTCGCGGCATGCAGACAAAGCCTGCGGCGGCGAGTCAAGGGTCTGCGGACAAAACAACTCAGCTTACCAGCCAAGGTCACAGGTCGCCGCACCACGCCCCAACGTCCGCTTTTCGAAATCCACCTTCTCGACATCGCCAGGAACGATCGCCGAACCGCGTTTCTGCGTGAATACACCGATAGACGGTGTTTTCACTTCGGCTGGCGCTATCGGAAAAGCGGTTTTTACACCAATCGGTGTATTCGCCCAAAAACGCGGTTTACCCAAATTAGCTAATCGCAATCCGAAAACCTGCGTAATCTGCGTCCTTGACACGACGCAGTTCGATGCCGCTTCGCGGCATGCAGGCAAAGCCTGCGGCGGCGAGTCAAGGATGAGGACCAATCCCCAACGCTCGGCACGCTCAACGCGCCGGCCGGTACACGATGAGCTGCGCTTCCGTCAGGTGCGTCGGCGCCCACGTCTTGCCGCGGTTCTCGTTGACGTACGGATCGAGCCTGTAGTCGATCGTCAGCTCTGCGGACGCACCGCCCAGGCCGGACACGTCAACCTCCCAAGGCCGCACCACGTCGCCCGGCCCCCAGCCGGCCCGGTCGTACTTCCACGTCCCCCCCTGCGGCCGGCACGGGTTCAGATAGTTGTCCGTCTTCCACAGCTCGTTCCGATACGACCGGCCATTGACCGTAAGTGTGCGCCCGATCGGCATGAACTCCGCCGCGTTGTCGCTGTTGGGTGACATGCCGTGCCCGGTGACGACCACGCGGACCTTCGCCGCCGTCGCCCCGTCAGGAAGTGTCAAATGGCGACACTTGTAGAAATCCTCGACCGGCTTGTCCGGGTTGCCGATCTCCGGGCTGCCCGACCACAGGTTGATCACCTTCGTCGCC
>JBECKQ010000186.1:0-20487 GCA_040235375.1 Phycisphaerae bacterium
TCGTCGTAGCCGTCGCCGTCGCTGTTGCCCCAGAGGATGGAGTTGACGATCTCCCCCACGCCGCTGCTGCGGTACACGCCGCCCACGTCGCTGGCCGCCGTGTTGCCGGTGACGGTGCAGTTGATCAGCGTGAGGGCGGGCAACATTGGGGAAGTATCGTCGATGTACACAGCACCGCCATCCTTGCCCGCGCGGTTGCCGACAATCGTCGTGTTGATCAGCGTGGCGCTGCCAAACCAGCCGTCGGTAGGATCGTGGTAACCAACCACGTACAATGCGCCGCCGTAATCGGCGGCCTCGTTGTCCCGGAGAGTGCAATTGACGATCCACGCTTCGACGCCGTTGAGGTGGATGGCTCCGCCGTCCCTGCGCGGGTAGGTACCGATGGCGCTGCCGCCGAAGATCGTAACGCCATCGAGACGGAATGTCAGATGATCGACATCTGTCCAACCATAGTCTGCGACGATCACAAACGAGGCGTTATCCGAGCGGTTCTTGAAGCCGGGCTCGTCGTCCCCGTTAATGTCGCCACTGAGGATGGTTTCGTAGGCGTTGATGTCCCGGACGTCGGGATCGGGCGCGCCGACGCCCGCATAGCCGCCTTCGAGCGCCACGCACCTGCGTAGCCGGAACGCCGGCGTTTGGTATATCCCTTCCTCCGGCGGCGTATATACACCGCCGGCGATGGCGATGACGCAGCCGTTCGTATCACAGCAGGAAATCGGCGGCAGATTCAGTGCGTCCTGAAGGTCGTTGAACGCAGTCGCCCAGGACAACCCGTCGCCGCCGGGCGGCGCGTCGTCATCAACATAGTACCGCTGCATCTGAGCGTAACCGACTGTACTGAATGCCAGAAGCGCCACAGCCGTGAAGAGACAAAGCTTGGAGCTCATCGAAAGCCCTCCAGTTGGTAACGACCTTTGGAAAGGTATTCGTCAAATGCGTGCATCTTCGATCTCGCACCACTCAGGGCGCCGGCCAGCCGACAAGTGCAATCCCATCCTGACAGGGCCGGCCGGGGGCCGGAATCGGGATATTCGTCGGCACCGGCTCGGCGGGCAGCGTGTCCAATCGCCAGCCCGGGCCGCGGATCATGATCCAGGTGCAAGCGCCTGTTTCGCCGCCGGCTCCTGTGCTGCAGGCGCCACGCATGTCGCTCGGGTACGGCCTGACCGGCTCGTAGCTTTTCATTCTGATCGTGCCGACGGCGCCGTCGGCGAACGCCGCGTTGAAATACCAGCCCCTTCCGTGCCATTCCGGACCGTCCAGATACTCCGGGTATTCCGGATTCGCCAGAACGTCACCGAACGGCCCACCATAAAGATATGACGCCGGATCGTGGTGCGACCAACAGTAGCGGCCCACGTTTTCCATGTACATCAAGGTTTCAGAGGGAACCGGGACGTCCGACAAAGGACGTAGGAACGGGGAATTGCTCTGCATGCAGCAGAAGCTGCCGCTCATGCCGGTCCAGAAGACGTTGGCACTGTAGGAGGTGCCGAAGAAGTCGTATGAACTGTAGGTCGGCGCCCGCGCCCACCAGTCGTAGTGCTGGCCCTGGTAGCCGTTGTCGGAAGGGCATTGGTAAGTCTGCATGGCAATATACGTATCGTCGGGTGCGAAGATCGAGCCCCCGCGACTGCCAACGGACAACGGCATCTTTGGGTGACCTGGGTAGAGAACAGCATTCAGCGGGCGATGCAGCGAACCCATCTTGTTAGCGTAACCGTAAAGCGATTGCGAATAACTGACCACGGGCCCGCCAACGCCTGATTTGCCGCCATACGCGTAATTGCCCAGTCGCGTCTGGTTCACGCTGCCTGCCTGTGAATCCCTGTCCATCGGTACGATTCCCATGCTGATCGGTCCCACGGGGATGCCGTTTTCGCCGGGATCGGCGGCGGCGTAGATCATGCTTGCCTCGATGATCTTCCGCAGGTTGGCGAGGCACTGGGCCTGGCGGGCGCGCTCGCGCGTGGAAACCAGCGCCGGGGGTAGCGCGGCCGCCAGCACCATGAGCGCGCCGCCGACAACGAGCAGTTCAACAAGCGTGAAACCGCGGGGCCTTGTCAAGGTCTTGTTGTTCATGAGGTTGCTCACTTTCTCGAATCTCCGGCTATCGCGAAACGACCGCTGGCGCACGTGTTACTCGGCGTACCCTATCCGCTCGGCCAGCCGACGAGGCCAACACTATCCTGGCACGGTCGGCCGGCGGCTGGGCACGGTATGTTCGTCGGCACCGGCTCGGCCGGCAGCGTGTCCAGCCGCCAGCCCGGGGCGCGGATCATGATCCATGTACAGGGCCCCGTCTCGTTGCCGGCCGCGCCGCTGCACATGCCGCGCATGTCGCCCGGGTACGGCTTGACGGGTATGTAGCTCTTCATCCTGATGGTGCGGACGGCGCCGTCGGCGAAGGCGGTATTGAAGTACCAGCCTTGTCCGTGCCACTCGGGACCGCCGCGATACTCGGGGTACGACGGTACCGCCAGGATGTCGCCGAACGGCCCGCCGTACGTGGACGATGCCGGATCATGGTGGCTCCAGCAGTAACGGCCGACGTTCTCCATGTACATGATCGTCTCACCAGGGACGGGCACGGCGGATAACGGGCGCAAGAAGGCCGAGTTGCTCGCCAGGCGGCAAGTTGCGCCGCCCGTGCCAGTCCAGAAGGCGTTGGCGCTGTACGAGGTGCCGAAGAAGTCATAGGAGCTGATGCTGAGGTGTTGCGCCCACCAGTCGTAGTGCTGGCCCTGGTAGCCGGTGTCGGAAGGACATTGATAAGTCCGCATGGCGATTTGCGTGTCTGCGGGTGATAATTGCGTGCCTCCTCGACCGCCGGGGACAAAAGGCGATTTCTGGTGCGCCGGGTACAGCGTCGCGTTCAACGGACGGTCGAGAGAACCCATGTAGTTGGCGGCACCGTAAAACGAATGCGTGGTACTGACCGTCGATCCGCCGATGCCCGACTTTCCGCCGTAGGCATAGTTGCCCAATCTGACCTGATTCACCGACATGGAAACCGCGGCAATGTAGTTTGTTGGAATCCCATTCTCGCCCGGGTCGGCGGCGGCGTAGATCATGCTCGCCTCGTTGATCCGATGCAGATTGGCCAGGCACTGCGCGTTGCGAGCGCGCTCACGGGTGGACACCAGCGCCGGCGGCAGCACGGCCGCCAGCACCATGAGCGCGCCGCCGACAACGAGCAGTTCAACAAGCGTAAAGCCTCGGTTCAGCGTTGCGGTCTTGCTGTCGTTCATGACCGTGCCTTTCGTTTCAGGACCAGCCCACAATCGGGCACACGGGATCCATTGTGTATGGCTGCGCCGCCGAAGGGGTCGGCAGTGGCGTGCGCCAAAACCGGCAAGCTGTAATCAGCAGAGTTCCCGCCAAGGGGAATGGCATTTTCCCCCGGGTCGCTCGTGGCATACGTAGGACTGGCGGCGGCGATCTGCCGCAGGTTGGTCGAGCACAGCGTTTGCCGGGCTCGCTGGCGAGTTGAAGCCAGAATGGGTGGAAGCGCCGCCGTCGCTGCCGTCAGCAGGGCCGCGACCGCAATGAGTTCCGCAAGCGTGAAGGCACGCGCGGAGTGTCCCCTCTCCTGGGTCATCTCGTACCACTCCCTGTGCCCGACCTTGCAGAAATCGTGGAGTTGCAGGTTGTCTCTCTTCGACTAAGAGCGTGTCCTGCGGAGAGCCTCCTGCTTACTGGTTAACAGTTCTATCCAGACGTCGATTATCCTCTTTTCGCATTTCCGTTCAAGACAAATGTCCCGTCAAGTGGTAGCCCGAAAAAGATTGCCGTGAGACCATCAGGGCGGACGACATGGCCATCTGCCCCGGCGACTCCGTCGGAACCGCCGGATGACGGGCATCGACCCGGAAGCGATTGCCGGCCCCGAACGGCCGCCAAAGTCCGAAAAAACGTGGATCAGGCATCAAGGGAAGGCACCAGGCCCGTTAGCCGATACAATCTGGGCTCGACAGGCAGGGCGGCGTTCGGCCCGAAATCGGGGTCGCCCGGCGGCCCGACGGCTGCCGCCGCCCGCTAGCGCGGAGAGACATCGCCATGCTCACCTGGACCTTTCTCGGCGTAGGCGCCGCGTTCGCCAAGCGCAACTTCCAATCGAACGTCCTCGTCGAGGCGTGGAACGAGGGCCCCGATCGGCAGGCCGAGCCGGACGACACGCTGCTCATTGACTTCGGCACGACCGGCCCGCTGGCGCTGCACCGGCTGAAGGACCAGCCGGGTTTCGAATACCTCAACGCCGGTGCGTTCGCGAAGTACCCCGCCATCCGCCGCGTCCTGGTGACGCACAAGCACAGCGATCACATCGGCGGCCTGGAAGAGCTCGCCCTGATGAGCCGGTTCAATTTCACCGACCGCGACGCGCACGGCCACGGCAAGCCGCAGCTCATCAGCAACATCAGCATCCTCGTGGACCTGTGGGACCAGTCGCTCAAGGGCGGCCTGTCGGCGATGCCCGGCCGCTTCGCCCTTTTGCAGGACTATTTCTTCATTCTCGCGCTCCATCACGACAGGGCCGGCCAGGATCGCTTTCAACTGCTGAAACGCTACGAGTTCGAGATGTTCCCGACCGATCATCTGCAGATCGAGCGCAAGTACGACTGGCCCAGCTTCGGCGTGTACGTCACCGATCGGCGCACGGGGGAGACGGCGTTCTTCTCCGGCGACAGCAAGTTCGATTACCCGGCCTACTCGCAGATGGTGCACGAAGCGAAGACCGTGTTTCACGAAGTGCAGTTGCGGGATTCGCCGAATCCCGTGCACGCGCTACTCCGTCAACTGCGGACAATGCCGCCGGACGTGAAGGCCAAGACCCTGCTGTATCACTACGGCGACGAGTGGGACGATGACGAATACGCCTTCGTGTCTTCCGAGTTCGCCGGCTTCGCCGCGCCCCAGCGGCGCTACGTCGTTTTCGAATAGCGCTGGGAGCGGCCCTGGCGAGCGTGGTCGCCGCCGGCGCCGGTCGCTGATCCGCCGGTCAATCCTTCAACGGCTCCTCGGCAACGGCGAAGCCCCTCGACTCCGCAGGCTGCTCGAAGTCCGCGTCCGACAGACTGACGTTCAGGTCCGTGGCGCTGAGATCGGGAAAGCGGGCGACGGACACGCGATCGCCGCGGACGTCCTCGGCCACGATCTTGACGGGCAGGTCGAGCTTGCGCGAAACGTAGAAGTCGAGCCGGCTGTAGTCGTCGGCAAGGGGCGAGTCGGGCTTCGGCCGGCAGACCAGATGATCCGTGTCCGGCGGGTCATCGACCTGCGGCGGCACGAGCGTCACGTCGAAATTGCGCAGGATCTTCTCCTTCTGCTGACCGAACGGCAGCGGGAACGGCGCTTTCTCGATGTCGAAGAAATCGGCCTTCTCCCCCGGGTGCAGTATTTCCCGCTTGATGATCGTGCGGCTCTTTCCCTTGATCTCCCAGAGCCAGCGGTCGCGGAACAGCCACCATTGCTTGTCGCGCTTGACGACGTCGTCGGCGATCAGCTTGTCGAACTCGATAAGGAACATCGGATTCGGCTCGGCGCGTTTGAAGAGGATGGTGCCGAAGCGCGTGGTTTCGGTCAGGTTGAGCCGATCAATAACGGTGTACTCGACTTTGCAGCGAATGGTCTGGAGCCTCTCGCCGGCGGACTCCATGCGGGCAAGGAGCGCATCGACCTGGGGGTTCGTCGCCGGGGAAGTCGCGGGTTGCGTGGTGCTTTCGGCGGCGGGCTGCGTTGCAGCCGGTGAAACGCTCGGTTGGGTGGCAGGCGTCGCCGGCGGCGTGGCGAGGAAAAGCAGTGAGCTGATCAGAAGTTGAATCATGCAGCGGCTCCCTCGAAAACCCGAGATTTACCAGAATGGCGGATATTGTGGGCATTTGCTCGCGGCCCACAAGCGGCGGTGAAACGGCAGCGAAACGACCCATCGAATTGCCGGTAACCCTGTCCGAGACGCGACGGTGAGCGAGCGGAGGAGGCGACATCCTACCGTTCGCCTTCGACGATTCACGCGTTTTTTGGCGACGTATCCATGCAATACGCGGCGGGGCGAATGGAGGGTTGACGACGGATCCGCTTCCTTACGGGCGCGGCTCGGACGGGCGGCGGGGCTATGCACGGTTGACGTTCCATCCGCTCCCTTGTCCGCCGCGGCGGGCGGCTCAAACCGGGTTGCGGGCGACTCGCTGGGTGACACATTGGCTGAAGGCGGTGACGGCGCCGGCTTGCTTGTGACCTTAACGGCCGGATCGTAGAATCGCCGCGCACGGGCCGGAGGCAGCGCGGATTCATTCGAGCGCGGCGAATGAGCGGTCGCCAGGAGCCTCCCGACCCCGTCATGGACAGGAAAGGTGGTAGCCAATGATCAAGTTTGGGCCTGGGAACCTGCGTATCCCGAAGTTCGAGAAACCGGTGTACGTGGTCGCCGGCGGACTGACGGATTTTCGCAAACGGTATCCCGAGAAGAACACGAGCGAACTGTGCACGGAAGCGATGCGAATGGCGGTCGAGGAGAACGACCTCAAGATGTCGCCGGAGGAGGTGCGCAGGAGCGTCAACTGGTGCGTGTACTCGCAGTTCGCCGACCACTTCGGCGATCAGCTTCTTGCCGCCGCGAAAATCCACGACTACCTGGGATTCGACCCGCTGGGCAACATCGAGGTGAAGACCGGCGGGGCGACGGGCGGGTCGTCGGTGCTCGCCGCCGCCCAGGCCGTGGCGAGCGGATACGCGACGCTCGTTCCCGTGGTCGGCTGGGAGCGGATGGACGAGGTGTCGACCAAGGTCGGCAATTCGTACATCGCCAGCGCCGCCTGCAAGGACTTCGAAAGCGAGCTGGGCTGGATGTACGCGGCGTACTACGCCCTGATGGCGCAGCGCTACCAGTACGAGAACACCGTGCCGCGCGAAACGCTGGCGAAGATCGCCTGCAAGAACCACGAGTACGCCTGCTACTCCCCGTACTCGCAGAACCCGGGCAAGTACACGATCAAGGACGTGCTCGAAAACGATATGGTTTCGGATCCGCTGTCGTTTCTCGAGTGCTGCGTGATGAGCACGGGGGCGGCCGTGCTGTTCCTGGCCGACGAGGAAATGGCCTTCAAGATGACGGACCAGCCGATCAGGCTCAGCGCCATCTGCGGGGGCACGCACACGCTGCGGACCGCGGACCGGCGGCCTATGCCCATCCTGCTGCTGCCGAACGAGACGGAGGAGACGTACAAAGATTACTTCACGCACAAGCGGCACGAGTGGCCGGGATTCAGCTCGTTTCTGGCCGCGCGGATGGCGGCGTACCTGGCGTACCATATGGCCGGCATCAAGGACCCGGTTGAAGACCTGGACATTCTCGAAACGCACGACGCCTTCACCATCAGCGACGTGCAGACGTACGAGGACATCGGTCTGCGGCCCTACGGGCGCGGGCGCGAGTTCATCGAATCGGGCGAGGCCTACTTCGAGGGTAAACTGCCCACCAACCTGTCCGGCGGGCTCATCGGCACGATGCACGCCGTGGGCGCGACGGGCATTTTCCAGCTCGTCGAGCTGCTCTGGCAGTTGCAGGGCAAGTGGGACAAGTTCCACGCCGACGCGAAGCGCTGGGAGCGATACGGCAAGAAGAAACCGGCGGACTTCCGCAGCCTCCAGGTCAAGAACGCCCGCCGCGGCTGCGCAATCAGCCACGCGGGCACGGGCAGCCACGTGACCTGCTCGATCCTGGAGAAGCCCTGACGGACCGGCGACGGCGAGGTGAGTGCCAGATCACGGCACTTGGAAATCAAGAGTCTTTCCGCCCTGAGGGGCGGCGCGAATGGAAAGGCAATCTCGATGGCGATCGACTGGAACATCAAACCCGCCGAGGTGGTGAACGAAGAGCCGCTGGTAATCAAGAACCCGAAGACCTGGTCGCATTTCCACACCTATGGCGGCTGGGGGAAGTTCTTCAAGGGGCTGCGTCAGGAGAAGATCCTGGCGACACGGTGCACGAACTCGAGTTGTGCGGAAAAGCGGCTGTGGCTGCCCCCGCGCTGCGAGTGCCCGGACTGCTGGCACGCGATGGAATGGGCGGAGGCGCCGCAGCAGGGGAAAATCTACACGTGGTCCACGTGTCTGTACCCCGGCGAGCTGTTCCGCCTGCCGCCGGGCACCCCCCTGATCAGCGTCGAGCTCGAGGGGGTGGGCACCAAGCTCATGAGCTACCTGAAGGAAGGCGAGCCGAAGATCGGCATGCCGATCAAGGCCGTGTTCAACACCAGAAACCCGACAAACACGATTCTCGATCTGGCCTGGGTGCCGGCGTAGCGGAAACAGCCCGGGTGGCACGGCCTCGCCGCGGCGAGGCCGTGGATCCGTCTGCGGATGCCACGTCGTCAAGAACGCCACGGCCTGGCGGCGCTACGCTTCGCTCGCTGCGCCAGACCGTGCCACCCTCGCCCACGGCCGCCTGACTTGCCCGGGGCGTCCGCTAGAATACAGCCGTAGCTTCTGTGGTGCGGAGCCAACATCGCCTCGGGCAGGTGTGGATGTCGAAGCAGCTTCCGAAAATCGACTCGTTCAACTTTCAGCCGGGGAGAATCCTCGCGGGCAAGTACGTGGTCAATGCCTCGCTCGGCGCGGGCTGGGAGGGCGAGGTCTACAAGGTCACGGAACGCAAAACGGGCATTCGCCGGGCGGCGAAGGTCTTCTACCCGCAGCGCAACGCGCGCGATCGGGCGGTCAACTTCTATGCGCGGAAGCTCAACCGCCTGCGCAAGTGCCCGGTGGTCATTCAATACCACAACTCCGAGACCATACGCTACCACGGCACACCGATTACGTGTCTCATCAGCGAGCTGGTTGAAGGCGAGCTGTTGAGCCGCTTCATTCGAAGGCGGCCGGGCAAGCGTCTCGCGCCGTTTGAGGCCCTTCATCTTCTGCACGCCCTGACCATCGGTATCGAGCAGATTCACGCGGCGGGCGAATACCACGGCGATCTGCACGACGACAACGTGCTCGTCGAACGGCACGGCATCCGCTTCGAAGTCAAAGTGGTGGACTTCTATCACTGGGGACCGCCGACCGCGGCGACACGCCGCGACGACATCGTCAACCTGGTTCGGATCCTCTACGACGCGGTGGGCGGCCGGGCGCGTTACGCGTCGCAGCCGCCGGAAATCAAGGCGATCTGTCTGGGCCTGCGGCGCGACTTGATTCTCAGGAATTTCCCCTCCACAGCCCGCCTGCGCCGGTATCTGGAAACATTTGTGTGGGAAAAGCCCTGACCGGCCCGATGAATGGGAACAGGCGCCGCGCCGGAGGCGCATCCGCCCGCCGATCTGTCGCCACGCGCCGGGAGGCCATTCGCCGATGTTCGTGGATGCAGTCATGGATACGGCGTTCTTTCTCGACCAGCAGATGACGGCGGCGGAGCATTGCCCCGTGGGCAAGGCTCACGCCCTCGTTTACTCGTCGAGGAGCCCCGACAAGACCACGCCCAACGAGGATGCCGCGGCGGTCATCACCATCGACGAGACTCGGGCGGTGCTTGCCGTCGCCGACGGTCTCGGGGGCCAGCCGGAAGGCGCTAAGGCCGCCATGCTGGCGCTGCAGGCGCTCGACGACGCCATTCGCAGTCGGCTCAACGGCGCCGAATTGCGCGAAGCGGTGCTCAACGGGTTTGAAAACGCCAACCGCGACGTGTCAGGTCTGGGCGTGGGCGCGGGAACGACGCTCGCCGCCGTCGAGATTCAAGGCCGCACCGTCCGGCCGTATCACGTCGGCGATTCGAGCATCATCGTTGTCGGACAACGCGGCAAGATCAAGCTACAGACGGTGGCGCACTCGCCGGTGGGCTACGCCGTCGAAGCCGGTCTACTCGGCGAGGCCGAGGCAATGCACCACGAGGATCGCCATATTGTGTCGAACATGGTGGGCAGTCCGGACATGCGCATCGAGATCGGTCCGACGCTCGAGCTGCGCCCGCGCGACACGTTGATCATCGCGAGCGACGGGCTGGCGGACAATCTGCACGCCAGGGAAATCGTCGATATGATCCGGACCGGGCCTCTGGACCGCGCCGCGGAACAACTGGCATCCGCCTGCGCCCGCCGGATGCGCGGTGTTCAGAACGGCCGTCCCTCCAAGCCCGACGACCTGACATTCGTCATCTATCGCCCGGCCTGACCATTCCCGCCTGCGGCAGGCCACTGCGCCGCCGATGTCATTGCGGCTCCACGTAGGCCTGCTTGTTCTGGAACATCTCGAGTCGCTTCGCGAACTCCGCCGAACTGGCCTCCGGCTCCGCCGAGGCACGTTCGATCGCCAGCCGCTCGGCCTCGACGGCATCATCGAACCGGCCGGCCGCCGCGTACGCGCAGCCCAGCGTGTCGAGCATGCTGGATCGCTGTCGGCCGCTCAGTTCCACGGCCTTCTCCGCAAGCGGCACGGCCTGCTTCGGATCGCGCAGAGTCTCGTCCGGGCAGGTGGCCAGATACCACGCGAGCGTGTTCGTCATGCCCGCGTTGTCCGGCAGACTCCCGACCCCCGTGCGCAGGATGTTGATGAGCGCCTTGTAATTCTTCTCCTGTATCAGAATGGGCACCAGGGCTTCGTAGGCCGGCGTATAAGTCGGGCGCATGGTGATCGCCCGGTGCAGCGATTGCTTCGCCTTGGTCATGTCACCTAATCTCTGGTGCACGGCGGCCAGGAGGACGAAGGCGCTGGCGCTCGCCGGCGAGTCGTCTATCCATTTCACGGCGTACTTTCCTGCCTCCTCGACCCGATCCATCTTCAGCAGCAGGTCGCCGTAGATGTAACGAAGCATTCGCCTCTGCTGCTCCGGCCACGTGGTCATGAGATGGTCGCAGAACGCCAGCGCTTCATCGCCGCGGTTGGCCGCCAGCATGAGTTGAAACAACGGGCTCAGCGGCGCTTCGAAGCCCGGATTCTTCTCCACGGCATGCTTGAGTACGCGAATGGCCTCCGCATCATCACCTTCGGCCTTGGCAATGTTCGCGAGAGACTGATAGGCGCCGGCAATTTCCGGGTTCATGGTGCCGGCGGTCTCCGCAAGGTCGACGGCCTTGTGGTAATGCTCCTTGGCCTCCTCCAGGCGCTCCTGGCTGGCAAGCAGGTCCGCGAGCGTCTTGTGGGCCAGCGGACTGGCAGGGTCAATCTCGACGGCGCTGCGCAGCGTCTGCTCCGCGTCCGTCAGGCGACCCACCCCCGCCATGGCCCGCGCCTTGAAAACGTACGGCGGCGCGGATTTCGGGCTCGAAGCGATGGACTGGTCGGCATGGGCGATAGCCTTTTCGAAATCGCCGTGCACGAACCGGTATTGCGCGAGCACCAGGTGGGCGGCCGCCTGATTGGCGTTGA
Source organism: Phycisphaerae bacterium (assembly GCA_040235375.1). Classification (GTDB taxonomy): domain Bacteria; phylum Planctomycetota; class Phycisphaerae; order UBA1845; family UBA1845; genus JBECKQ01. The sequence goes on from JBECKQ010000186.1 coordinate 11,362, forward strand.
TCGCCAGAGCTTTCTCAGCATACGAGGCGGCTTTCTCATAATCCGGCCACGTGAGGTAGATCTCGGCGAGCGACGCGAGCAGGTCGGCGTCTTTGGGGTACGCGGACGCCATCTTCTCGGCGAGCGCATCAGCGTCGGCCGCGTCGCCGGCGCTCGCTTGCCCGACGATCTTCTGAAAGACCATATTCGTGGGGCCCGGCGACGCCCACAGTTCGAGCTCGAGCGGATCACGCGCGAACGACCCGGTGATGGGCGGCAGGCGCTCCGCGATGGCGAATTCCTGCGCGGCCGGGGCGTGCTCTTCCTTCTGTTTATGGCACTTGGCCAACACGACGTGCGGCCGGCCGATGTTGGAATCGATGGCCAGGGCAACCTCGGCTTCCGACTGCGCTGCGTCCACGTTGCCGGCCATGATCTCGGCCTCCGCGATACCGACGTGGCCGTACGCGTCCCGCGGGCACATACCCAGGTACTGCTGGAAGGCCGCCTTCGCTTCGGCGGGCGCATCGCGAAGCAGCTCGATTTCGCCGATCCACGCATGGCTCATGGCATAGTCCGGGTTGAGCTTGATCGCCTCTTCGAATTCAAGCCGGGCGCGTTCGAACGACTTTCTCGCGAGGAACACACGGCCGAGATAGTAGGGCCACTTGAACGAGTCGGGAGCGAGAGTGTGGGCGCGATCCAGGCAATCGATCGCGCGAGAAAGATCATCGCGTGACTGCGCTGTCACGATATAGATCATGCCGAGACGACCGATAGCATCCGCCGATTGCTGGCCCGCGGCCGCTTGAATGGCGCCGTAGGTCGACCTGGCCAGGTCAGGCGGAAGCGCCGACAGATCGGGCGGCGCAGGCAGCTTTGCCGACTCGCACAGCGCCGCGACCTTTTGCTTGTCGTACGAGAACGTTGTTTCCTCGCCCGCGGTCGCCACGCCGGGCGGCTGGGGCGCCTCCGCGGTCTCCCGGTCGCGAGCGGGCTTTGCGGTATCGCCGGTGGATTGCGGCGGCGCCTCCGCGTGCGGCGCGGGGGACGCGGCCGCAGCGGGCTCCGCCGGCTTTTCTTCCTTCGCGCAGCCAGTCCACGCCGCCCCCAGTCCCAGGACGACAAGCGCCGCGACACCGAGCCGCGACACTGTCGTTTTCAGCCAGCGGGCAGCTTTCCCTCTGCGCGACGCTCCTTCGCGCCGCTCGGCTGGGAGCCACATATCAGGCATCGGCTCACTCCCTGTTCGGTACGCCGTTTCACTCTCCGAACCCAAAACAGCGAGGATACCGGTGCGGGGCGAAAGCGTCTAGCTGCGCGTGGCTGCAACGGCGGGGGGATGAGGCTCCAGCCCTTCCATTCACGGGCGCGATGCGCGTGTCACGTGCGAGGGTAAAGTCGAATCCATCCGGTGGAACGGGCTCAAACTACGCCTATTGCACTTCGATCTCGACGTTGTGGACCCGCGGCCCGCCGACCTCCCGCAGGCCGAGTCGCACGGTGCGCCCGGAGCCGTTCGTCACGTTCTTGAAGCGATACTCACTTGTTACCGTCTGCCCGGGCAGCAACTCGTTGATAACGCGGTATTGGCGGCTCCGTCCGGGATAAACCGCGAAGGCGCGGAAACTGAGTGTGACATCGGCACGGCTGGTAACGCCATGCTGAATCACGACCTCGTCACCGCGGGTGAAGGCATAGCCCCAAACGTCGACATCGTCGAGACCCAGTTCGATATGAAGAGGAACGACGAGCCGATACCGTTCCTGGCTGAGCATGTCGACAACGGCGACCACCGTCTTCATTCCGGCCGGCTCCGCTTGCGCCTGACGGACGCCGATCTCGAAATCGCGCGTCGCGCCTGCGGCGATCGACACGTCGAGCTGACCGGGGTTCACCTCCCAGCCCGCAGGGGGCTGAAACCGAATACGCAGGGAAACGGGACCGCGCCGCGGATTGGTCATGCGCAGGACGTGCTTCTGCATTTCAATCACGGGACGGGCCTTCTCCGGGAAGAGTTGCATCCCGGAGCGAAACGCAAGAAGCCAACGCTGCGTGCCGCAGGCGAAGACCGGCGATCGTCGCAACACCAGCTCGTGACGCCCATCCGCCGTCCGGCGAATCGGCACAGGCCGGCCCCAAAGGTCGTGCGCTTCGCGCACGGCGCCGAGCTGCAACGTATGGGCCGTGCCCTCCGGCGGCGCCGACGAATCCCACATTACGAGAGTCGTATTGTCTCCGTCGGCGAAAGCCAGAATCTCCGCCGTCGATCCGAGATCGACGCGCACCGTCGGTTGCGCTCCGGAGATCGCATCGACAATCGTTCGATAGGGGATGAAGGCGGGCGAAGGTTCTGTAATCGCATCGTGCAGGACGCGGCGCTGCGTCCACGGCTGCGGCACAAAGATGGCGTCCACGTTCGCCCAGCGCAGCTCGATGAGCCGCAATGCCCATTCGGCCAACGCTGCTTCGCAGCGATACCCGCCGAGCTCAATGTCCGGCACGGAGACCCAGACGCGCTGATAATCGCCGTGCAGGTAAGGCTCGATCTGCTCGCGAACGAAGGCCGGGTGGACGTCCGCGGGCAAATCGACGGAGATGTTGTTGGCGGTCAACGGCGGCATCGGCGGCTCGTTCGCGGCGCTGACGGACGCCGTCAGGTTCGGTGCGAGCATCATCGTTCGCATCTCGGCGCGAAGAGCGGCCAACGCGCCGGCCAGCTCCCGGTTCTGGGCCAGCAGCGGCTGGTGGTCGCCGCCGACCTGCCATGAATTGAAGATGCTGGCGTACGGCGCGACAATCTGCCTCAGGTCGTTGCGCCACCCGCGCGCATCCTCGTTGAGGATGTTCAGCAGCGAAGGGGTGTAGGACCCCGCCGATTGCATGAGCGAGGCCGGAGCGCCAACGAACACCCCGACGACCTCCACCCTCGAGCTGATCATCTCGTTCAGCATCCGGTGGAGCGCCTCGGGCTGCGTGTCGAATCCCGGCCGGGAGGGGTGGCCGCTCCAGAGCGGCGCCTTGATCATGCCCACGCCAAGGGCGGCCGTCAGCGCGAGGTCGTCTGCAAGCTCCTCCGCCGACGCCTCCCTGATAATGACACCCATGTCGCGACCGACAGCGCCTTCTCTCCTGTCCGACTGGCGAAGAACCGCGAACGTGACTGTCCGCTCGACAATGGGTTCGCCGAGCGAGAACACGTCCAGTCGAGCCTTGTACAGGCCCGGCTCGTCGATGGGAACGGTCACAGCTTCGTCGGCGACGTCCTCGAACGTCCGCACTTCGATATCCCGCCGGAAGACGATGCGGCCGGACATGTCACTGACGGATAGGGTGGCGGACAGACCGGCGATCTCCTCGTCGGCGACGGTGGCGTCAAGCCGCAGTCGCCCGGGCAATTCAACGACGTTGCCCGGATGGTCTGAAACCAGCTTGACGCGCGGCAGGCCGATGACGCTGATGTCGTCGAACCACGCGCCGCCCGTGGTGTCACGTTCGAAGATGTGGCGATGCGGGGCGGGGCTCGGCCGCCACACGTCGTCCTGAACGACCCAGCATGTGACGCCGACCGAATTGCCCTCGGATGGCGCGGCGCCAAGATGGATACCTACGCCGACCCATTGGCCGGCGGCCTCCTGCGAATCGATCAGCGGGCTGAAGCGCTGAGTGTTCGGAACCGGCTGCCCCCGCCAGTCGAGGAAGTAGGCGCTGATGGCCGCCCGACCGTGCCGGAGCGCGTCCGGCTTGATCCGGCCGGTGACCAGGTAGTCGCCGGGAGCGACGCGGGTGTCCGGCCCGACGTAGCGATAGGCCACGGAACGACCCTCGGTTCCGAGGTAGAAGGACGGTGGGGCCTGCGCCCCGACGGCAACGTCCATGTAGGCGTCTGTGTATCGCGGAAACGCGGGATCCTCGTAATCCGGATCCGGGAAGCGGATCCAGTACTTGGGCGTGGGGTTCGGGTTGTCGGCCTCGTCGAAATCGAACCGATGGATGATGCGGCTCAGCTCTCGGCCCGGCTCGGCAGGCGAGGCCTCGCCCGGCACAGGCAGCGCAGCAAAGCAGACGAGCGCACAGGCAATAACCGCCTGACGATGTCGCGGCGCACGGGCGCACCTGCACCACGGATGGGGCAGCGATTCACGGACTTTCATGTAATCGGTATCGACGAAGAACCGGCCCCGGATAAGCGGCGAGTGATTATCGGAACGAGGCGACGCTGGGCGCAGTCAGGCCGCCCGATCCACGGCGGAGCGGGTCTCGTTGCGGCGAATCCGGGGGCTGCCTACGATGGCATCATGAGCCAGCCGCTCCGTCGTTATCTGACCAACTTCGACTCGACGCGCACGGGCCACGTACTGACGGACGTTCTCGTTATCGGCAGCGGAGCGGCCGGACTCATCGCCGCCATCGAGGCCGCCAGGCACGCCGACGTGATCCTGGCGACGAAAGGATCACGCGACGAGTCGGCAACGTTCTGGGCACAGGGCGGCGTGGCCGCGGTGATGAGCAGGACGGATTCGATCGAAGAGCACATTCGCGACACGCTGAGCGTCGGGGCCGGGTTGAACCGCCGGGAAGCCGTCGACCTCGTATGCCGGCAGGCACCGGAGCGGATGCAGCAGCTTATCGACTGGGGACTTCCGTTCGACCAGTCGGAGGGGCGGCTGGCTCTCGGGCTGGAGGCGGGACACACGCATCCGCGGATACTGCACGCCGGCGGTGACGCAACCGGCCGGCAGCTCGCCATCTCGCTGCTCCACAAGATGCTCGAACAGGCGTCCGTGCGGTACTTCGAGAACTGTTTCCTTATCGACCTGCTGACGGTGGATGGCCGGTGCGTCGGCGCGGTGACCTATCACCCTCGGCACGGCCACCAGTTGATCTGGGCGAAGCGCATCATTCTCGCCACCGGCGGCTTCGGCGCCGTCTACCGGGAATCGACGAATCCCCCGGCCATCACCGGCGACGGAGTTGCCGCCGCGTTTCGCGCCGGAGCCGCCGTGACCGACATGGAGATGTTCCAGTTTCACCCGACGACGCTCTACGTCGCCGGCTCGGCGCGGGCCTTGATCTCCGAGGCGGCGCGGGGCGAAGGAGCCTGGCTGGTGAACCGGTCGGGGGAGCGCTTCATGCAGGCGTATCACCCGGACGGAGAACTCGCTCCGCGCGACGTGGTCAGCCGGGCCATCGTCGATCAGCTCCGCAAGACCGACGCGACCAGCGTGTTCCTCGATGCCCGTCATCTCGGCCGGAACGGCTTCGCCGAGCGGTTCCCCACCATCACCGAGCGTTGCCGCGAGTTCGGCATCGACCCGGCCAAGGACCTGATTCCGGTTCGGCCGGCGGCGCACTTTTCGATCGGCGGCGTGATCACGGATCTGGAGGCACGAACCTCGGTGGCGGGTCTGTTCTGCTGCGGGGAGGCGGCCTGCACCGGGCTGCACGGGGCCAACCGGCTGGCGAGCAACTCTCTGCTCGAGGGGCTCGTCTTCGGTCGTATGGCCGGATCGCTCGCCGGCGCCGAGGCGGCGGGCAACGGCGAAACGGTCAAGCCGCTGCGGCTTCGCAACGTGACCCCGCCCTCGCCCAAGACGATGCTCGATCTGTCAGACGTGCGGCAGAGCCTGCGCAGCCTGATGTGGCGAAACGTCGGCATCGTCCGTCACGGCGACCGGCTGGCGGAGACCGTCGAGATCATCGACTTCTGGAACAAGTTCGTGCTGGACAAGACGTTCGATGAACCAAGCGGTTGGGAAATCCAGAACATGCTGCTGCTCGGCCGCCTCATGGCGCAGGCCGCGCTCGAGCGCGCCGAGTCGCGGGGCGTGCACTATCGCAGCGATTGCGGCGAATCTCCGCGCGACGACTTCATCCTTCACTTCACCTACCGCCTGCAAGCAGGCGCGCCGACCCGCGGCACGGTCGGACTTGATTTCCAGCCGATGGCAGGGCGTCGCTGAGCACGTAGTCCGCTCTGGGTTGTGGGTGCTTACCCGGTGGCGGGCAGTTCGCCGCCGAGGTCGCCGTAGGCTTTTTCTTCGTCCTTGACGGGCCGGGCTTTTCCCACGCGCTCGCGCGAAGGCATGCCCTCGGCATCCAGCAGGTCGGAGATCGAGGGCTTGTCGAGTGACTCGCCGCGGATCAGCGTGTGAACCTCGTTGCCGGTGAGTGTTTCGTACTTGAGCAGGGCCTCGGCGATGGCCCGGATCTTGTCGCGGTTGGCTTCCATGAGCTCGCGCGTCTGCTTGTACAGCGTCTCGATCAGCTTCTTGACCTCGCGATCGATCAGGTCGGCAGTGGCGTCGGAATACTCGCGACGCCCGAGGCCTTCGAACTGACCTACGTCGTCGTCGCCGTAGTAGATGAAGCCGAGCGATTCGCTCATGCCGAACTCTTTGACCATCTTGCGGGCGATCTGCGTGGCCTGGCGGATGTCCATGGCCGCGCCACTGCTGACCTCGCCGAAAAACATGTCCTCGGAGATTCGCCCACCGAAGGTGATGATGATCTGGGCGCGGAGGTACTCCCTCGTGTAGACGGTGCGATCATGCTCCGGCAGGGCAAAGGTGGCGCCGCCGTACGGCCCGCGGGGCAGGATGCTGACCTTGTGGATGGGGTCGGCGTCCTTGGTGAGGGCCTGGACGAGGGCATGACCGGCCTCGTGATAAGCGGTGATCTTCTGCTCGCGCTCGTCGACCTTGCGGCTCTTCCTGGCGCGGCCCCAGCGGACCTTGTCGCGGGCCTCCTCGAGGTCGTCCATCTCGACGTAGTCCTTGTTTTCCATCGTGGCCAGAATCGCCGCCTCGTTGATGATCGCCGCGAGCTCCGCTCCGCTGAACATCGGCGTGGCCTGAGCCAGACGACGCAGGTCGGCGTTCGGACCGAGACGGATCTTGCGGGCGTGGACTTTCAGAATTTCGTAACGGCCCTGCACGTCGGGCAGCGAGACGGTGACCTGGCGGTCGAAACGGCCGGGGCGGATCAGCGCCGGATCCAGCACGTCCACGCGGTTGGTCGCGGCGATGACGATCACCTGGTCGTTGGTTTCGAAGCCGTCCATCTCGACGAGGATGGCGTTGAGCGTCTGCTCGCGCTCGTCGTGCCCGCCACCGCCGAAGTTGGCCCCTCGCCGCCGGCCGACCGCGTCGATCTCGTCGAGGAAGATGATGCACGGCGAGTTGTCCTTCGCCTGCTTGAACAGGTCACGCACGCGCGACGCCCCGACACCCACGAACATCTCGACAAAATCGGACCCGCTGATTGAGAAGAACGGCACGTCGGCCTCGCCGGCGATGGCCTTCGCCAGCAGCGTCTTGCCGCAGCCGGGCGGTCCGACGAGGAGCATTCCCCGGGGGATGCGCCCGCCAAGCCGCTGGAAGCGCTTCGGATTCTTGAGAAACTCGATGAGCTCCTGCGTCTCCTCCTTCGCCTCTTCGACTCCGGCGACGTCGGCAAACGTGACGTTCACGTGCTCCTTCGAGGTGAGACGGTGCCGCGAGCGACCGAAATTCCCGAGCATGCCCGCGCCGCCCCCGGCAGCACGAATCTGACGAAAGACGAAGAACCAGACGAACAGGAAGATGAACAGCCAGGGCAGCATGCCGATGAGCACATCCACCCAGTAGCTGCGCGGCGCTCGGCGAAGATCGACGTCCGGCAACTGCTTCAGAATGTTGTTGACGAACTGGTAGTTCATCGCCTCCGGCGGGTAGAGCACCTCGAACTTCTTGTCAGCGGAGTAACGATCGCTCGGCTTGAGCGCGAAGGTGAGGGAATCGTCCTTGAGGACGATCGACTGGATGTCACGGTTCTGCACGTGCTTGTAGAAGTCGGTGATGCTGACCTTCTCGGGCGGGTTCATCCCTTTGGTCAGCATGACCACGAGCAGGAGGGCGAGCGCCAGAAAGACCATCCAACTGAGGATCCCCTTCGAGGGCATCTTCATGTTCGGCCCACCGGGGCGCTGGGGCTCTTGCTGGCGCGGCTTGTGGCCGTTGCCGTTCGGCATCTGCTCTTGCTCCGACCGTTCTGCTGATGAGGCTATCCGGGGACTACCGGATACCTCTGTCCAAAACGGATGATAGCGCTATCACCATGGAGTTTCCATAGTCTCCACGATGCGTTCGGCCATGCGGTCGAGGCCCCGGACGTCGACGCCCTTCTTGAAGGACTCGCCCACGGGGGGGATGTAAGCCTCCATGTGCACGAATCGCGGCCTCTCGACCAGGATCCGGCCGTCGCGGAGGTCCTCCCAGCGGTAGCGCATGATGATCGTCGCTCCGATCTCGCGCGGCTCGTTGGTCTGGAACTGCTTGCCGAGGGTTCGCTGCTGGACCTCCAGTATCTCGCCGCTGAGACAGGTATCGGCAACCGATTTGTCGGCGATACGGTATGGGGTGTCCATCTCAATGCGCTTGGTGAGCGCCTCGGTGAGGGCGAACTCGAGGTCCCGGCGAAACTCGCGGCTGTCGATCATCTCGACGGCGACCGTCTGGATGTCGCTCGGGAAAGGACGCTTGGTGGAGTACCCGCAGCCGGCCAGCACGCAACATACGCCCACCAGGCCGGCCGGCAGCAGGCGAAAGCGGACCCGCGGAGCCGAATCCGTCGTCCTGCGTCCGAGAACGGAATGCTCGCTCCGGCCGGGTGTTTCCGATTGCAGATCGTTCATGGCCGATAACCTTACTCTCGCACTTCCTCGTCCGGGCGTTCGGCAGGCGTGTTTGCGGGCACTTCCGATTCCCGGCCGGAGGTTTCGCCCATGGCCTCGAGCCGCTCCGCCGCCTTGATCGCCGCAATGGACCTGGGCCAGTGCTCGACCGTGGAGCGGAAGTAGAACCGCCCGGCTTTCGGATGACCGGCGCGGACGTAATAGTCGCCGATGTGCAGCTCTTTTGCGGCGCGCGTTTCCGAAATCTCATCGAGCAGCAGCGCGATGCCCTCCTGTTCCGCCGAGCCCGGATAGAGCGAGACATATTGCTTGAACCGCTCCTCCGCCTCGATCAGCGGAGCATCGTCGTAAGGAATGCCCGGGAATGCCGCCATCGCCGCCCGGGCGCTTTGCAGCAGGGCGCGGCGCGTGTACCTGCTGCGCGGAAACTGCTCCACGAGAAACGCGTACTCCTGCTCCGCCAGCAGAAAATC
>JBECKQ010000396.1:0-2664 GCA_040235375.1 Phycisphaerae bacterium
ACGATGCCGAGCCCGAAGAGGATCGTCGCCAGGATGAGCACGTGGTTGAGTGGAATCACGGCCATCAGCTCTGCGCCTCCGCGTCTTGGTCGCGGCGTCCCAGATGGTAGGCCCCGACGAGGCCCGCCAGCAGCAGAAACGAGGCGATCTCCACGCCCAGCAGGTATGGCCCGAACAGGGCAATCCCAACGTCGCGCGGTCCAATCACGCTGGCGGTGGTGCGCGGCGGCCCGCTGGCCCAGTACACGTAGAACAGCTCTCCCGCCAGGATCGCCGCGAGCAGCACGGGCCCGAGCCAATCGAGGGGGCGGAATCCGGCCTGCTGGCTGCGGGCGTCTTCCAGTTCGTGCCCGAGCAGCATCACCACGAAGAGGAACAGCACCATGATGGCGCCGGCATAGATGATGACCTCGAGGGCGGCGACGAACGGAGCGCCCAGCGTGTAGAAAATCACCGCCACAGAAAACAGGGAGACGATGAAGTAGAGCAGGGCGTGCACGGCATGGGCGCAAGTGATCACGCGCAGAGTCGCGATGATGGCCACGATGGCGGAGATGTAGAAGATGACGTTCATGGCATCAACTGCCGCACGTCGACGGGCGGCGCCTCGTTTTCGGCCTGGCCCTTGTCCTTGTTGGCGATGGCGAGTCCGGCAACGCGGTAGAAGTTGTAATCCGGGTATTTTCCAGGCCCGTTGATGGTGAGGTCCTCCTTTTCGTAGACAAGCTGCGGGCGCTCGTACTCGCCCATTTCGCAGTCCGGCGTGAGCTGAATGGCGTAGGTCGGGCAGGCCTCTTCACACAGGCCGCAGAAGATGCAGCGCGAGAAGTTGATACGGAAGAACTCGGGATAGCGGCGCCCATGCTCATCCTCAGTGGCCTGCAATGCGATGCAATCCACCGGGCAGACCGCGGCGCAGAGGTAGCAGGCGACACAACGTTCCTCGCCGCCCGGGTCGCGGGCGAGGATGATGCGACCGCGATAGCGCGGGGCGAGGTAGAGCTTCTCCTCGGGGTACTGCACGGTGACCGGCTTATGGAACAGGTGCGTGAAGACACGCCAGGTTGCTTCAATGAGACTCCACATCAGATCATCTCCGGTGCTTACCCTCCAGGCATCACGCTCCGCGACAGGCCAGCACGATGGCGCCGGTTACCAGCATGTTGGCCAGCGTCAGCGGAAACAGCAGCTTCCAGCCCCAGCTCATGAGCTGGTCATAGCGCGGCCGGGGCAGGGACGCGCGCATCAGGATGAAGAAGCAGACGAACGCGAACATCTTGATCAGGAACCACAGCAGCGCGGGCAGAAAGGGCCCTCTCCAGCCGCCAAAGAAGAGGACCGTGATCAGGCACGAGATAACGACGATGCCGAGGTACTCACCGATGAAGAACATGCCGAACTTCATGCCCGAATACTCGACGTGATAGCCGGCGACGAGCTCGCTTTCCGACTCCGGCAGATCGAAGGGAAGCCGGTGAGTCTCGGCGAGGCCCGCGATCAGGAACACGACGAATCCGAGGAACTGCGGTATGACGTACCACAGGTGTCGCTGGGCGTTGACGATCGTGCCCAGGTCGAAGGAGCCGGCCAGTATGACGACGCCCATCAGTGAGAGCCCCATGAACACTTCGTAGCTCATCATCTGGGCCGCGGAGCGCAGACCGCCGAGCAGGGCGTACTTGTTGTTCGAACTCCATCCGGCGAGCACGACGCTGTAGGCACCCATGGAGGACATGGCCAGGAAGAACAGCAGGCCGATGTTCAAATCGGTGACCCTGACGTAGGGCGCGAACGGGACGACAGCCAGGACCATCAGCGTCGTGGATATGATGATCGCCGGGGCCAGGATGAAGACGGACCGGTCCGCGAAGGGCGGTATCCAATCCTCCTTGGTGAACATCTTGATCATGTCCGCCATCAACTGGAACGCGCCGAAAGGTCCGACGCGGTTCGGTCCGTAGCGTTCCTGCCAGAAACCCAGCATGCGCCGCTCGAACCAGGTCAGACCGGCCGCCACGGTCATCCCCGCGATCAGGACGCACACGACAACGATTAGTGGAATGATGATTGACATTACGCTTTCTCGATCCGGCACCAATGGGGCAGCGGGCCGGCGAATCCCTGCGGCAGTCCGAGCGGCACTCCAACAACGCCCGGCGGCAGGTCCGCGCGCGGCTGCACCGGCAGTTCAGCCTGCGCATGTTCGAAGTCCATTTGCACACTGTCTCCCGCCTCGACGTCGAGGCGCTGCATGTCGCCGGGATGCATCGCGACGTGCATCGCCGGCGCGCGCTGGGCCACGCCCTCGGAGAACATGCTCAGCTCATCCGACCCGAATACGCAGGGCAAACCGATCACGCGCCATGTGTCCTTCTTGCGTTCGTAGCGTTTGGGAATTTCACGGGCGTACCGTGGGACGGCCTCTGTCGAAGGCTCGATCAGGCGCACGCCGGACGGGCCGCCGCGCAGCGGTCCGTTAACTTCCTCCTCGAAGCGGGTCACGGCCTGAACGGAGTTCCACCCGGGGGCCCAGAACTCGGGCGTCAACTGCGGCAGTGCCAACGAGGCGCCCTCCATGGAGAACGCCAAGGGCGAATCCGGGTCGCGAGGCGGCTTGGGCTCGTGCACGCTGACGTTTGCGTGCATGGCGGTGCGGCCGCTGTA
>JBECKQ010000429.1:0-4011 GCA_040235375.1 Phycisphaerae bacterium
TGTCCACGGTGCAGATGCCGGCGGGAGTGCCAGTGGGAACGCTGGCGATCGGCAAGGCGGGGGCGGTCAACGCCGCGCTGCTGGCCGCGGCCATTCTCGGCAATTCACGGCCGGAGATTCGCAGAAACGTCGAGGCGTACCGTGAGGAGCAATCGCAGAAGGTCATTGCCGATCCCGACCCGCGCACGTCCACGTGAGTCATGACCAGCGGCCTCTCGTGTGTTCGGCTTGAACACTTTCCGGCGCAGCAAACCAAGTCGGCGCGGGCCAAGCTCGACCTGTAAGCACGTCGGTCCGTAATAACGGATCCTGCTCCGCAACCCGGCCGAATATCGCCGGTAGATATCATACGGTGATGTTGGCGACCGTGTATGACGGGACAAGCACAAGGGGGCGTCCAGATGTCGACGTTGCAGTGCCTCGGGCTTGGGATACTCGCCATCGTTACGCTCGTCAGCGTCGGCGATTTGGCGCTTTGGCTGCGCGGCCGCACACATGAGAGCACTCATGCCCTGACTACAGCACGGCACAAATGGGACCGGATGCCCATGGGCCCCGACGATCACCCGCGGTAATAGCTGCGGATGATCTCGCTGGCCTCGTTGACTTGCAGGTTCAGCGCACCGAGGGCCTGACTGGCTGCGGTGCGAAGGGTAAGGTCCGCCGTAGCGGAAGCGGCCTGCACGACACGATTCACCTGTTCGGAATCAAGCATGTTGCCATTTCGCCGGGCGGACTCCGCCAGCGCATCGAAGGCAGCAATCCGTAAAGGCGCTGGATTGATGTCATCCAATGCCAAGTGGGCGATCGCCTGCTGAGCATTGGCTGCGGGCCACAGTGCGAGCACGTGGGCGGCGGCGATTCGCAAATCCTGATCGTCCGTCCCGAGAGCACTGATCAGCGCCGGGACAGCGGGCGCAAAGCCGATAACCGTCCGGCCGTCCGTCGCGACGAGCCGCAACGCCTCGGCGCTCTGCAGGGCCAGCTTGGCGGCGAGGTCGGCGCTGAGCGGCTGCTTTCCTTCTTTCTCGGCTATGCCCTGGACGGCATCGCGAAGGTCGGCTCCGGAAGCGAGGGCGTCGACGACTGCCGTCGCGTCATCTCCCATGGCCGCCTGCTCCGCTCGGTGTTCTTCGCCGCGCTTCGCGAGAATTACCACGGGCAATCGGCGAAAGCGCGACTCACTGCGAAGTTGCTGAATGCTCGCGACCACGGAAGGGTTTTCGACGCCGGTGGAGATGAAGACACCGTTGATGTCCGGCAATTCCGATCGCGCCCTCTGCATGGCGGCGAGGAAGTTCGATCCTGACAGCACGGTCGCACCTGATTCGCGCAACTCACCGGCAAGGCGGTTCAGGTTGTCCTGATCTTCCGAGACGACGACGTATTGAGGCTCACCGCCCTGGCGAAGCGCTTCCGCGAGTACGACGCCCACGCGATCCGCCCCGTCGAACTGCTGTCGCGGGAGGGCTCGCGCCAAGGCGATCGCCGCCTTGATACGCACTTCGCTGTCCGGAAACTCGAGGGCCTCGACGAGCGGCTGCTTGTAGTCCTCGCTGCCGACCAGCGACGATTCGCCGGCAACGACGCTGAGCGCGGCGATGGCGCCGAGGGCGACGGGCTTGTCCTGATCGTGTATGGCACGTCCCAGCACCATGTGGTCGTACAGCGGGCCAGCAGCCCGGGCAAAATAGATGCTGCGCGGGAAGTTTTCCGGCCGCGTGGCGTCGGCATCGGCCCCCGCATCCGGTTCTGTGCTCTCCACGTCCATTCCCAGACGTGCCTCGCGACGGAAGTTGGCGGCGAGCCACAGGGCGATTGCCTCGGCATTGTCCGGCTCGATCTGCAACGCTGCCGCAGCGGTCCGCATGGCCATGATCGGGTCGTGGATCTCCGTGGGCACCTCGATTGCCATGAGGCGGCCGTCACGCCAGTACCAGACGTTGGCCGTGGGCACGCGCGGATCGGCCGCCACGGAGCCCTCGCTGTAATAGTACTGGTCGGCGAGACTGAGCAGCGCCGGTACGGGGGAAACGGCGGGGCGGCGGTCGGACGTCTGCTGAATGCGCTGGAGGGCGTCCACAATCGCCTCCTGCGTCTGCTGCTCCGTGCTTTCCTTCGACGCCAGCTCGAGCAGGTACGGCACAGCCTGTGGATAGCCCAGCTCGCCGAGAGCCCAAATGATGTTCCGGCGCACATCGGGATCGTCCACCTGCAGCGCCTGAACCAGGGGGGCGACGGCACTCTTGCCGAGTTGAGGCAACGCGCGGATGATACGCGGCCACAACTGTTGTCGGCCTGGGTCGAGCAGGGCGTCGATCATATAAGGCACGGCATACTCGCCGGATTCCCTGAGTCGCTGGATGGCGAAGAATTCCATCTGCGGCGGGCCGCCAAGCTCTTGAATGTTCTTCGCAATACGTTCCGGCATCTTTCGTCGCTCGAACTCGCCTTGGCGGATGAGGTCGAGGATCCGCTGGGCCTGATCGTTGAGTGATGTGTGCTGGATCAGCCGCAGAAGCGCGGGCACTGCGTCTGCGTCCTTGTCGGCGATGGCCAGCATTCGCAACGGCGTGAGGTCCGGATCGTCGAGCAGCTCCTCCGCCTGGGCGCGCGCTTCGGTGAACTTGCCAAGCCGCGCGTAGTGCAGAAAGTCCTCGAAGAGGGATTGAAGCTTCGCGACGGTTTCCTGTTCGGCATCCTGCGGGGAGGTCTGAGCCTGAGATGAAGCGTCCTTTGCGGAGTCCTGTGGTGAGTCCTGCGCGAAAGCGGAAGTCGATGTTAGGACGAGGGTCAGGACGGCGATGATGATCGGCGACGCGCCGGTGGGTCGTCGGTTTTCAGCCAAACTCATTCTGGTCCTCCGAGTGGATGGACGGCGGGTTGTTTAATCCGGGCGCCCTGGAAAGTGAGGGCAGACACTCCCGGTTCGGCAGCGCAACGCTACTTCGCAGCCGGCGGGCGGCGTTAGTCGGCACGCGCACTGCGCGCCCTCACGCCCCGCGCGGGCATGCGCGCAAGTATAGGTGGGTAGGTAGGCACGTCAACTGAGAACGGTCGTCGCAGACCGTGCCGGGGCCTGCGGTAGTCAATCGAACTAGACGTTCCGCAGAATCGCCAGACCGCCTGCGGCCGTAATGCCGAGGAGGATTGTGTCGACGATGTCGAGGAAGGACACCTGCGTTTGATCGAGGGCGCAGCCGGCCAGGCAGAAGGTCGTCAGCGTGCAGGCAAGGATCGCCACGATGGGGCGGAAACGGACTTGTTTCATGGAACGCTCCCAGCTCAGGTTTTGGCCAGAGAATCAGACACGGCAGAGACGGCCGCGCCGGCCGGCACACCGTGGCTTCGAGACGCCGCAGTGTACATGCCAGTCGTCCGCGGTCAAAAGTTCCCGGGGGAGGGGACGGGCTACCTTCGATCGGCGGATGGACGGTCGAGCCGGGCACGGGCAGTGCGCCGCCGCAGGCCGCAATTGACCCGTGAGCGGGGTCAGGCTGGCCAGAGAACCGACCCGGGGGGCGGGGGCGTCATCCCGGTCCCCGGGCCGCCGGCCCGGCGGTGGGGGAGCGGAGACAGCCAGTTGGGCGGCGAAACGAGCGCCGAATGAACCAGGAGCCCCTTTCGAGCGAATACGTAACATAAGGGGAAGGCGCGCCCATTTCGCGCCCCGCGGATTGTGTCTTGACCGTAAGCGCCTTAAACTGGACAGGTTACGATGGCCGATAACTGTGAAATCGGCGGCGGAAACCCGTTGTTTCCCGCCAAACGACGAGCGGATTGGCCAAGACAGTCAGCAAGCTTTTGCGGTGCAACTGCTTGCGCGCGGTGGAAGAGCGCGATAACCCGAGGTCACGCATGGATGCTTCGGGTGGCGGCTGCCTGCGGTCCGAGGACGATGTTTAACCGGTTTGCCTGATGATCAGCACCAGACAAGTGTTGAGCCGACGCGCCACGCAGACCGCGGGGATATGCCCTGCGATCGTGCTGCTGGTGATGACGTTTGGCTGC
>JBECKQ010000035.1:0-5673 GCA_040235375.1 Phycisphaerae bacterium
TCGCCGACGGTCCGGCTGCTTTCGACACGGCCGCCGCCGAATCGCCGGACCTGATCATCCTCGACCGCGTGCTGCCCACGATGTCCGGCGACGAGCTCGCGCGGCGACTTCAGGCCGACGTTCGCACGGCATCGATCCCACTGGTTTTCGTGACGGGCAAGGACCCGGCGGAGAACCCGGTGGTGGGCGTCAACTTCGACGCGGCGGACTACATCCGCAAGCCTTTCTCGATCAATCTTCTGCTCGTGCGGATCGCCGCGCACTTGAACCGCCCGGTGGCGGTGTAGCCAGACTGCTTGGACTCTCCCCAAGGGGGCACGGAACCGGCCGAACCGCGACAGCCAGCTCGTTCAGAAAGCGCATGGCCTGGATTGATCGCGTCCTTCGGACGGCGCCTCGAAAACGGGCAAGCCTCTGGGCCGGGGCGACAAGAAGATACACAACCGCGGCAAACCTGTGTGAGGATAATCCCATAGCAGACGGTGATCAGCCGCCCGATCGCAATTCGGGCAGGCTCGATTGATCGGCCCGTGCTTGCGAGCGATACTGATGGCGGCACAGCCGTCGGCGCGCTGCGCGCGTGCCGATTCACCTGGAGATTGAAGAGCGCGCTGCCCACGCTCGGCCGCGCGGGATGACGCCGGCCTGACCCATGCATGGAGGAGAAATCCCATGAGCCTTTCGGCAAGCAAGAAACTCCACCTGGGCGTCGTGTTCGTCGCTCTGCTGACGTTCGCCGTGGTCGCAGTGTCCGCGGACGATCAGCCGGCTGCCGGTAGGGCTGAGCGGCAGCCCGTCTTTCAAATAGAGAACTTTCCAGAGGGACTTTTGCAGGATCCGCAGGTCGCCGCGTTTGGCGGTTGGCTTGCGCAGCAGCGTCTTGATGCACTGGGACTGCGTGTCGACAGCGTGGAGTTCTTCGGGCAGCTCATGCTGGTGCGAATGAAGAAACAAGGGCTTGCCGAACAGAAGATCGATGATGCGCGTAGTCTGTTGGTTGCGCACAAAGTCACGGCGCAGGCGCTGACGGCCGACGCAAGCGAGAGGGCGGTAAGGGAGTGGTTGGAGAGGGCCTCTGCCAAGGCCGATCCACGCAATCCGACGTGCAGGGCTCTGAGACTACTCGGCCAAGACAGCTTCGGTGTTTCAATCGAGGCAAGATGGACGCCGGAGCAGTTGACCATGACGCAGCTCTCCGTGTTACGCGGTGTCGTCCAGGGGGCTACGGCGACGCAGCTACAGACCCAGCGGGATGCCTACGTGCGGTTATCCGGCTACCCCGAGGAGGCGTTCGAGCACGACGCGTTGGTGCGCGCCGCGGTGCAGGAGACCGCCAGGCGCATCGCGGCAAGGCCGGCGAACGCTGCCAAAGAGCTGCGGCGCGCCAAGAGCATGTACGGCCTGGATCCGGTGGATGTATTCGCTCTGCTCCCACTCCGGGAAGGTGATTTCGCGGAGGAGGTCGAAGGAGGTCTGAAGGCATACGCGATGGACCCGCGGTTGGATTCACTGCCATGGCCGGCCATCCGGGAGACGGTTATCAGGCCGGAGGAGGCGCAAGCAATCATCGACCTCTGCACGCGGGCAGGGACGGCGGATGCCTCGAGGTTCTGCGCCGTTGTGCTGCAGAATGATACGTCCGAGGCTGGGCGCGAGTGGTTGTATGCGAAACTGCTCTCCCTGGAGAGTCTTGATGACCAGCGACTTGCCTTGGTGGCACTGAACAACCGCGGAGATTTCTCGGCGGTCCAGCTCGAACAGGCGCTGCAGCGGACCCAATATCCGAGGATAGAAGCGATGATATTCAGATTCGCCGAACGCGCGTTGGGCTACCGCGACGTGTACGCCGAAGCTCAGCAGTTCCTTGTCGAGCAGGCACATGCAACGAATCCCCGCCATCGCGCCCTGGCCATCGTCGCTCTGCTGGGAACGTGGGACGCTGCGAGCACGGCTGCGGTCGCCGAGGGCCTCGAGTCTATTCGGCAGGAAGCGGACGCCAGCAGCCGGGCCGAGATGATCCGTACGATCGCGCGGCGCCGCGATGATCGCGTCATAGAGCTCCTGTTGGACCTGTTGAGAACCGACCCCGAGCCGGAAGTGCGTGGCGCCGTTGCGGAAACGGTGTTCTTGGCGCCCACTTTCCGCAGACCAGGCCCCGGACCCACACCAGCCGCACTTCGCGAGGCGGCGGAAAACGACAGCTCTCCGAATGTACGCAGCGCAGCCTGGCAGAGGTTGATGGAATACGATAAGGCGCGCAGAGAACACGGATTCGAACGCAACGTCGTCAACACGAACTTGTCCTTGCAGAGGATCCTGAACCGCTATGAAGGCAAGAAAGCGGTCCCGGACGTCGTGGAGTACTACTTGCACGAGGCGGAGATGCTCTTGCAACAGGCCGGCGATCGGCAGAGTCCGGATCTGGACGCCTTGCGCGCGACCGTCGAACGACTGAAGCAAGCCCAAGAGACCACCGATCAGAAGTGAGCCAGCCGTAGGCACATCGCGAAAGTCAGGCGCGCACGCCGACCAGGGGGCTTTCTCAGTCAAACACGAACTGTAAGCCGACGAAGTAGCCTTCTTCATGCGGGGCACAGTGGCGGACCTCGGCCCGGCCGTAGAGCGTCGCCTCGGGCTCGTGGATGGCGATCGGCACACTCTGCATCGGCTTGAGCGCCACGTCGAGGATGGCCCCGACGCCGTTCGGGCTCAAGTTGACGCCCCGGCCCAGCAGGTGCTCCTCACCATCGTCGACGGGTACCCACACTTCGATCGTACCGGGGAACGGCCAGCGTGGCTTCCGCCGGCGGGAGTCGCCAACCTCCTTGTCCGTATAGCCGTAGCGGTTCTCGAGTAACTGCGTCACCGCCTGCTCCGTGAGGGGCAGGAATTCCTGTATGCTGGGCATTTGTCACCTTGCGCGCTGCGAGTCCGTACGTCCAACCTCCAACGACGGCGCCGAGCGAGGGCGCGTCCGCCGTTGGAACCGTCCATTAACGTACAATTCGGTCCGGGATGGTGCGTGAGATTGTCCGGGGCAGGGTATCGTTTGCCGCGACGGTTATCGGTCGCGGAGCGACGGATGGGGGCGTCGGGGCAATCGTCAGCCGACGCGGACGACGCGCTGCACCTCGGGCACCTGCTGTTTGAGCCGGGCTTCCACGCCCATGGTGAGCGTCATGATGGCACCCGGGCAGCCGGCACAGGCGCCGTGCAGGCGAACGTGGACCTCGCCGTCGTCGGTGAAGTCGACCAGCTCGATGTCGCCGCCGTCGCGCTGAATGTACGGCCGGATGGCGTCGATAACCTGGGCCACTTTATCGCGGACCGTGGGCTGTTCGGGCGATGGCGATGGTTCATCTGCGGGCATGTGATTCTCCCTTGGCTTTGCGGTCAGCGTGTCCGGCGGCGTCGCTACAAGGACTGCATATCATGGTTGTTGTTGCCTCGCGCGGCGGCGGCGCCGACCTGGAAGGACAACTGTTCGAGATGCACCGCCAGGTCGAGCCCGATCACTGCGACATCCTGCGGCACGTGCAACGCGGCCGGAGCCATGTTCATGATTCCCTTGATGCCCGCGGCGACCAGCCGGTCGGCGACGGCCTGGGCTTCCTGCGCGGGCACGGCGATAACGGCGAGATGAATGTCCTGCTCGGCGACGGTCGTGGGCAGGTCTTCGAGTGCGTGCACGTCGAGGTCGCTGTCGGCGGAGGCCGGCCTGTTCTGCTTGGCCGGGTCGCCATCGAAGACCGCGGCGATCCGGAAGCCCTTCTTGCGAAATCCGCGGTAGGCGAGCAGCGCCCGCCCGAGGTTTCCGGCGCCGACGAGGACGACGTTCCACGTCCGGTCGGTCCCCAGGATGTTGCGGACCTTGGCGATGAGCTCCTCGACGTCGTAGCCGATGCCGGCCTGGCCGAACTGGCCGAAGTAGGCGAGGTCCTTGCGCACCTGGGCATCTGTGATGCGCAGGGCTTCCCCAAGCTGCTTGCTCGACACCGTATGCAGATTGGTGTCGCGGAATGCCTCCAACTGCCTCAGGTAGAGGCTGAGACGCCGGACCGCGGGGGCGGGTACACCGTCAAACTTGGCCATCGGTTGAACCTACTGGCACGCGCCGCGCGCCGAATCCTCCAGGAACAGCCTGCACTATAGCGGCAGCGGCAGCGGGGCTCAAGCAACGGGACAATCATGGGCTCGCTGCGCCGGCGCAGCTTGACAGGTTCTCGTGTTGCCGATTACGTTTGTGCGTCCCGTTGGCCGCAGCGACGCGTGGAGACACGCGCTACGCGGGCGCGGGATTGCTTCCCGAACGGGAGCGAACATTCACAACAGGCGGCAGGCCGTGTCGGCCATTCAACACCGCCGATTCCGGGAGCGGAGTCGATTCATGAAATGCAGCGGCCGAGTGCTTGGAGCCCTGGCGGCCGCGTGGCTGATCTGTCAGTCCGCGGCCATGGCGCAGCAGCAGAGTCCGCAGGACCTGGCCATGGACACCCTGCGGACGCGCCAGCCCACCGACCTGGACGACAAGATCTTCAACGACTGGATCGATATGGAGCTGCAGCAGCTCGAGCAGGCTCCGGCCGCCGCCAAGGCCGCAGCCGCCCAGCAGTTCGTCCAGCGGTTCGCCGACCAGTACAACAACGAGAAGAACACGCCGGAGTTCAAACAGCGGTTTGCCGAGCGCATGGCCGCCATCTTCATTCAGGAGCTCAAGAAGGGCGCGCAGCTCGATACGGACGTGGCCCGGGCCATCGCCCGCGTGATGTTGCAGGTCCAGAGCATTCGGCTGCTCGACGCGCTGCTTGCCGGCATCCAGTTCCCGGATGACGTCGTACGGTACCTGTCGGCCCAGGGGCTGACCGCCATTCAGGGAGCCGTCGCCGCCGATGCGCGTCTCGCGGCGCAGACGATCCAGACGATCGCCGGCATCGGCGCCAACGAGGCGAACCCGGTCGTCGCCGCGGAGCTGTACCGGGCGATCAGTTACCCGCAGCACCCCGAAGATTCGGTCAACGGGATACTCACGATGATGGACGGCCGGCTGAAGATCCTGTCGCAGCCGGGCGTCGAGCTGGATCGCGGCGAGCTGCCGGCATTGTACTTCCTCAGTTCGGAGGCGGTCGCGAATGCGGTTAATGCGGCGAAGGTGGAAGTCGTGCGGCGGCTCGCAGCACTGTTGAAAATCGACGTCGAACGCTACGCCACGCCGGGGCTCAGTGACGCGGAGACCGCAGCCATTGAAGAGACCATCTATGAGGCCGAGGCCCTGATGTCATCGCTCGTCAACGTTCCAGCGGGCGAGCGGAAACCCAGCATCACCGAGAAGATGCAGAAGGGCGGGCCGGCGGCGCCGATCGACATGCAGGTCGAGCTGAACCTGTGGATCGGCACGCCGACGGTGCAAGGTGTGCTGAACAAGCCACCGTGGAACATACCGCAGCCGACGCAGTGATTGCGGCTGGACGGACGCCAGGGGGTGACACGTCATGAAGCGCCGGCAATTCGCCGGCGTTTTTTTGTGGCCAGCGGCACGCGCTTTCCACATACTGGTGGCGATGGGCAGCGCGGGAATGAGAATGACCAGGCAGACGGCAAGCCGGACACTGCCAGATGACCGTGGGCGAGTCGACGCTGCTGTCAGAGCCGCGACCGTAAGGGAGCGGACGTCCG
>JBECKQ010000125.1:0-2734 GCA_040235375.1 Phycisphaerae bacterium
CGCGTCACGCTCCGGCCCCGTGCCCGCTGCTGGCGGGCGATGACCTGGTACGCGTACTCCTGCCTGATCCTGTTCTGCATCGCCGGCTGGAACCGGTGACGGCCGTCGTATTCGCTGATCCAGGCGCGGTAGGTGCCGTCGGGCTGCAACTGCCAGCCGACGTCGTTGGCGGCCGTGCCAACGTGCTGGCGGCGGATGATGATGTTGGTCCTCTGCGGGCGCTGATCGCGCTGGTAGCCGAACAGCGGCACGGCTTCGGCGTGGATTTCGATCTGGTCGGCGGCAAAGCCGCACTTGACGAGGGCCGCGACCAGCGCCTGCGGGTCGCGGAACTCGGTCTTGCATTCGACGAAATGGGACATGCGCTTGTTCCTTTCTGAGTAGGGGGAGGACGCGACTGGCTCAGGAGTGATCGAAACGGGTTCGGATCAACGGCTTCATACAAGCCAACGAGAGGACGGCGGAGGAGAACCTCTGCATCTACAGAGTCAGGAGCCGATCACGGTGCTGGTGAAGCCAACGGTACAGTTGGCCTGTGGCACAAGTCGCGAGATGACGCCGATTCTTGGGCCGCGGCGTTCGGGAGACAACCCAGATCAATCGATCGGCGGTTGCGGGTCATCCGCCTATACACTGCCCGCCGACTTTCCACCTGGGCTCGATGGCAGCCTTGCGCAGTCCGGCAACGCACGGGACGCGTCAGGGCCCCCGCAAGGGGCCCGCAGGAAATGGCGGATTAGTCCTTCTGATACACGTGCCAAGTCATGACCGCCCACATGAGCAGGCTGCCAACGATCAGGGCGCGTGCGACCCAGTCGCTACCCTGGCCCAATGCAGAGAGGACGAACAGGAACGACAGTGACGCCAGACCGATCACGCCGACGGTCCTCATTCCGCTGGATTTGGTTTTCTGCATGTTGGTGTCCATTCAGCGAATATCGGCGTTGAAGACCACGGTCTCCATATGGGAAAGCACCACCCTTTCTCGGGCCGATAACACAGCGACGAGAGAGCCGGTCTGTGAGTCGCCGCCACAGCATGTCTTGATGACCGCAGCAATCGTCCCCCAGAGTCTACTGTCGGACAAGCGACCTCTTCGAGCAATGGTCTGTCACAATGCGACATGGTCGTTCAGGGCTCTTGCTTGATGAAAGGCCCTCCGTCCAGCGTCGACGGCCGCCTCAGCCGCGGCATAGGCTGGCCACGGCCGCCATCATTGTCTTCGGACCGGCTTGGCCGAGCTTACCGTCGCTGCCTCAATCCAACACCACCCTTCTCTTCAGCCGCCCGGTCAGCTTGCTGACGTTGGCCGGATCGAGCACGGTGTTCTTGATCGCCTGGCATGCGGCGCTGAGCTTGGCGGCCACGTCCGGCTGCTGGGTGAGATCCTGGCCGGTCAGCCCGACGATCTGCTGTTTGAGGTGGGCCAGCTTGGCCGCCGCATCGGCATCGTCGAAGACGTTCATGGCGTGAAACCGGTCAATCCTGTCGCGGCTGCTGTTCAGCGTCTTGCCGTGCACCTGCCCGTGGGCCTCGATCACCTGGTCGCAGAAGGCCGCCTCCTCTTGGCGGAACGCCTGGACGTAGTCAGCGGCGATCCACCAGGGCCGCTTTGGCCCAAGCCGTCGCATGTATGGTCTGCGCGGTCTCAGAATTCGGGCTCAGGGGGAAACAGCGAATCTCGATTCGCCATGAGTTCTTCGCACGTGTCGATGTCATCGGAGACCGGAATCAGGATGATCGGGTTCAGTCCGGGATCGCGGCGCTGTGGCGGGTTGTTGGGCGTGTCCAGAATCGCGAGTGATGCACCGATTACGAGTTGCTCCGAGTCGTCGATGACGTTGCCCCGCAGACTGCCATCGGAGTAGAACGTCATGTCGTTGGCGAATATCTCGCGCCGGGCGATGTAGATCTCCCCCTGAATAAACCCGAAGAGCCTCACGACGACGGTTACGCCGGGCTTGCCGTCGTTGTCGTCGTCGCTTATCAGGGGGTCGTTGCGGTTCGTGGAAAGCGGCACGTTCGGGTCGCCGCCGATACCGTTGAGCGTCGGCGTCGCCGGACGGAATATCTTCCACGCCCCATCCTCTTCGTACACGTCGACGACCGCACCAGGCGGCTGGATGGCCTGGGTGGCCGCATCCGAGAAGATCGTGTCGAAGGGCTGATTAGCGATATACTCTGCACGGCAGAAGCTGTCGTACGCGACGAGGTCTTCGTCTTCGATGACCAGATCCGTGAAGCCATACGAGACAATGAACGTGGCCAGCGGGCCATTGGCCGTCTCGCCGTCGTAGGCGACGATGTCGTAGTGCGCATAGTGGCCCGCCATGGCCGCCACGGCCTCTTCCTTGCTCGCGGGCGCGACCCAATCCGGATCGTTGGTGGGTGTTTCATACAGCGGGCTTTCCGGCCAGGGCAGCGGAGCCGAGCAGCCAGCGAGAAGAAGGCAACCGGTTACGACTGCCGCAAGGGCCACGACGGGATAGGATGACTTCAGCATTCACGTTCTCCGGCCTCGCGTTAGGCGGTCCCACACTCGCGTGATTATAATGTATCATGGGTTCTCTCCAAGCCTCGCCGCTGCCCGCTTTCAGTCCAGCACCACCCGCCGCTTCAACCTGCCGGTCAGCTTGTTGACGTTGGCCGGATCGAGCACGGTGTTCTTGATCGCCTGGCATGCGGCGCTGAGCTTGGCGGCCACGTCCGGCTGCTGGGTGAGATCCTGGCCGGT
>JBECKQ010000239.1:0-13099 GCA_040235375.1 Phycisphaerae bacterium
GGCGCCTCAAAGAGGCGCAGCGCCAGCTCCGCGCCGCCCCCGGCGAAGTCACCATCGAGTGCCGCCTGCGAGGCAACGACGGATCCTATCGCTGGATCGAGACGACGATGCGCAGCATCTTCGATGAAAGCGGAAAGCAGCTGGAAATCGTCGCGGTCTCGCGCGACGTCACGAACCGCAGGCAGCTCGAGACGCACCTGCGCGAGGCGCAAAAGCTCGATGCGATCGGTCAGCTTGCCGCCGGCGTTGCTCACGATTTCAACAACCTGCTGACCGTCGTCTCCGCGCATGCCGAGATCATCCGCCTTCGCGTGCAGGATCGCCCGGAGATCGCCGAGGCGCTCGAGATGATCGACCGTGCCATCGCCCAGGCCGCCGGTGTCACGCGCTCGCTTATGACGTTCAGTTGCCGGCTGCCGACCGACAAGCAACCGGTTGAGGTGGGACAGGAAGTGCGGCAGACGATCAAGCTCCTCGAACGCACGCTTCCGCGAAACATCGAGCTGCGGCTGGACGTTCCCGACAAGTCGAGCGATTGGGTCTACGCCAACCCCACCGAGGTGCAGCAGGTTGTCTTGAACCTCGCGCTGAATGCCCGGGACGCGATGCCGGAAGGCGGCGTGCTGCGAATCAGGCTCGCGGACCCCGGCGACGACGCTCGTAACGGCGACGTCCGGCTGATCGTGGCCGATACCGGCAAGGGAATGACGCCGGACGTTCGCGATCGCATCTTCGAGCCCTTCTTCACCACGAAACCCAGGGGCCGGAGCACGGGCCTGGGCCTGGCCGTCGTGCATGGAATCGTTCTCAGTCTGGGCGGGCGGATCAACGTGGATTCGGAGCCGGGGCGCGGAAGCACCTTTACCATCACGCTGCCGCGCACGGCCCCCCCGGCCGTGGTCGCGGCGCCTCACGCGGCCGGCGGGCTCATCGTCCTCGCCGACGGGCGGGCCCACGTGCGGGAAATCATGGCGGGAACGCTCGCCGCACGCGGGTACAACGTCGTACAGGTGGCGGACGCCGCCGCGCTGTTCGAGAGCGTCCAGCCACAGAGCGCGAATGCGTCGCTGTTGATCGTGGCGGCGGATCTGCCCGGCCGGCCGGGCGTCGAGTGTCTGACCGAGCTGCGCTCGCGCGGTGTCGAGACGCCGGCCATTGTCGTCACCTCGCAGGAAGGTGTCGAACTGCCGCAGGGCCTCAACGGGCACGTCACCCTGCTGCGCAAACCGTTCCAGATGGATCGGCTGAGCGACCTGGTCAATGAGTGCCTGACGGAAGCCAAGGAATGCCACACGTGACGAGTATTGTCCTGGCAGACGATCACACGCTGATGCGCGAGACGCTGCGCAGCCGGCTCAACCGCGAGTCGGACCTCTCCGTCGTCGCCGTCGCCGCCAATGCTGGCGAGGCGGTCGCTCGCTGCGAGGAACGCCACGCCGATGTCGTGCTCATGGACATCGACATGCCGGGGATGGACTGCTTCGCCGCGGCCCGCCGCATCAGGGAGGAGTCTCCTACGACTCGCGTCATCTTTTTGAGCGCCTTTTCTCACGATCGCTACATCGAAAGCGCCTTGGCCGCCCAGGCGTCCGGTTACCTGACCAAGGACGAGCCGGTCGAGGTCGTGATCGCGGCGATTCGCAAGGCGCGCTCCGGTATCGCCTATTTCTCACCCGCAGTGCAGTCGCGCATCGTCGTCGACTCCGAAGGGGCGTCGCTGTCGAAGCCGGCGCGGTCGCTCGGCTCGCTCCTGTCGGACCGCGAGCTCGAGATCCTGCGGTACATCGCCCGCGGGTTGTCGAAAAAGGACATCGCCGCCGAGCTGGACCTCAGTCCGAAGACGGTCGACAACCACTCGATGAACCTCATGCGCAAGCTCGACATCCACGACCGCGTCGAGCTGGCCCGCTACGCCATTCGCGAAGGCCTCGCCGAACCGTAAAGTGGCACGGGCATCCCTGCACGTGGGCAGGCCGACAGCGCCTCTTATTCCTGTTGGCGCTCCGGCAAGACTCCGCCGCCCGCTCAGCCCTTCGGATAGTACTTGGCGATCGCGTCGATCGCATGCTCGAGATCGTGCACGCTCGCTTCCGTGGTGTTCTGCTTCGTCTTCATCGCCGCGACGATCACCGCGTGATGGTCGGCGAGCTTCGTCAGGTAGTCCTGGTAGCCGTCCGCGCCGGCGGCAACCGGCTTGACTCTCTGCGCCAGGAAGTATGTCGATGCCAGCTCCATGATGTGCGATGCGTGCTCCTCCTTGGTCACGACCCAGCGCGTCGCCTGGTTGAACGATTCGCCGTCGTTCTTGCCGGCCAGCTCGTTGATGCTCGTGATCGCCTTGGCGATCGTCGTCGCGTCCTCCCTCATCTGGGCGATGCGGGCCGGGTCGTCGTAAATGCCGCAGGGGACCTGGCAGTGTGCCTCGGCACGCTTGACGTCCATCATCCACAGTCCCGCGCTCGCCAGCCCGACCAGGCAGGCGAGCACAACCACCGCTGCTGCGCGCGTTCTCATAAACTGCTCCTTTTTTTGAAGGTAACCGGCCACTAGCGCCCGACGATGGACGGGATTCTGCCGACCGGTCGAGTTGCGGTCAAGCGGCGCTGGCGTACCGTCGCCGCTTCGTTTACCTTGAAACAGCGAGCGCAGCACGCCGGATCGCGAAAACGAGCGGCGTTGGGCAATCGCGATGCACGCAGATAACCGGTCGCCCGCAGGAGAGCGTCATGGCCGAGAAAGTCGATCCCTCCGTCCAGAAGGCCACGCAGGAGTTCCGCGACAAGTTCGAGCGCGTCCGCCGCGAAATCGGCAAGGCGATTGTCGGTCACGAGCAGATCGTCGAGGGCGTGCTGACCTGCCTGTTCGTAGGCGGGCACGTGCTGCTCGAGGGCGTGCCGGGATTGGGCAAGACGTATCTCGTCCGCTCGCTTGCCCAGGCGGTGAGCCTCAAGTTCTCGCGTATTCAGTTCACGCCGGACCTCATGCCCGCCGACATCATCGGCACGAACGTCATCAACGAGGACCCGCAAACCGGCCGCCGCGCGTTCGATTTCCAGCGCGGCCCGATCTTCGCTCAGATCATCCTCGCCGACGAGATCAACCGCGCCACGCCCAAAACGCAGTCCGCCATGCTCGAAGCCATGCAGGAGCATTCCGTCACCACCGGCGGCGGGCACTACAAGCTGGAAGAGCCGTTCTTCGTCCTCGCCACGCAGAACCCCATCGAGCAGGAGGGCACCTACCCGCTGCCCGAAGCGCAGCTCGACCGCTTTTTCTACAAGCTTCTCGTCGAATACTCCGACATGGACGAGCTCAAGACCATCCTCGACCGCACGACGACCGGCTACTCGCCGGGCATCGAGCCGGTGATGACCGGCGCGGAGATCATGGGCGCGCAGAAGCTGGTGCGGCACATCCTGATGGCGCCGCACGTGCAGGAGTACGCGATTCGCGTGAGCATGGCGACGCATCCCGGCGGGCCCTACGCGATCGAGGCGACGAACAAGTATGTGCGCTGGGGGGCGAGCCCGCGCGGGGCGCAGGCTTTGACGCTCGGGGCGAAGCTCGTGGCCATGCTCGACGGGCGTTACAACGCCAGCTTCAGCGACGTGCAGAGGGTGGCCGCCCCGGCCCTTCGCCACCGTATCCTGCTGAACTTCGAAGGCGACGCCGAGGGCATCTCCACAGATGACGTGGTGAAGGAGATCATCGAAAAGACGCCAACCATGGCCGGCGCCGCAGCCTGACTCGCCGCGCACCGGCGCGCTGGGCATCAGCGCCGCGACGGGCATCGAACCGCGACGACGATCAGAGCCGCGACGGCTGTCAGAGCAGCGACCGTAAGGGAGCGGACTAGTTCGAGGGCCCGCGCAGCCCGTTAACGCAACGACGATTGCGGATCGTCGCCCAAGCGCACCTGGGGGGTACGAACAACCAACGAGGTCGCCTCGAATGCCTCGATCGGCCCATCAGTATCCATCATCCGAACCGTCTGCGGAATCGCGCAAACCGCGAACCGGCGAACCGTTGTTGTTCGCGCCGTCCTCACCGAACGGTCAATTCGGCGCCGTCGAGATTCATCTCGCCGACGCCTTCGATTGGCTGACCGCCGCGCCGGCCAACTCGATCCACGCCGTCGTCACCGATCCGCCGTACGGCCTCCTCGAATACTCGCCCGCCCAGCTTGCCAAGCTCCGCACCGGCCGCGGTGGTGTCTGGCGGATTCCGCCCTCCTTTGACGGCTGCCGACGGCGACCGCTGCCGCGCTTCACCGTGCTCGGCGAGCAACAGCGCGACGACCTGCGCCGCTTCTTCGAACGTTTTGCCGCGTGCCTGCTCCCCGTGCTCGTGCCGGGCGCCCACGTGTTCATCGCGACGAACCCGCTCGTCTCGCACCTGGTCTACGAGCCGTTCATCGCGGCCGGCTATGAGAAGCGCGGCGAGATCATCCGCGTCGTGCGGACGCTTCGCGGCGGCGACCGGCCCAAGAACGCCCACCAGGAGTTCGCCAACGTCTCGGTCATGCCGCGTTCCTGCTGGGAGCCATGGGGCCTGTTCCGCAAGCCCTGCGAGGGCCGCGTGCAGGACAACCTGCGGAAATGGAAGACCGGTGGCCTGCGCCGGATTTCACCAACGGAACCGTTCCGCGACCTGATCTACTGCGCGCCGGCGCGCGGAGCAGAGCGCGCCGCCGCACCGCACCCGTCGCTCAAGCCGCAGAAGTTTCTCCGGCAGATCGTGACCGCGTCGCTGCCGCTGGGTGAGGGCGTGATTCTCGACCCCTTCATGGGCTCCGGCTCCACGATTGCGGCCGCTTCGGCGTGCGGTCTGGACAGTATCGGCCTGGAGAACGATCCTGAATACCACCGTATGGCCCGCGAAGCGATCCCGGTGCTCTCGCGGTATGTTCTGGGAGATGCGTCTTGACGCGTGCAACGACCGACGTCCACCAGTCCCCGTTCCTCGACGCCGACTTCATCGCCCGGCTGGAGCGGCTGGAGATCGTCTCGCGCAAGATCTTCCAGGGCAAGATGCGCGGCGAGCGGCGGAGCAAGCGCCGCGGCGAGTCCGTCGAGTTCGCCGACTATCGAAACTACGTCGTCGGCGACGACCTGCGCTTCCTCGACTGGAACATCTTCGCCCGGCTCGACCGGCTGTTTCTCAAGCTCTTTCTGGAAGAGGAGGACCTGCACGTCAACGTCCTGCTGGACACCTCGGCCAGCATGGAATGGGGCAAGCCTTCCAAAAGCCGGTACAGCCGGCAGGTGGCCGCCTCGCTCGCGTACATCGGTCTGGCGAACAACGACCGCGTCAGCCTGTACGCCTTCGGCCCGGGGCTGACGTACGAGCTGGCCGGCCTGCGCGGCAAGCGCCAGCTCCCCAAGATCATCGACTTCCTCACCCGCACCGAGTGCAGTGGCATCAGTGACATGACCGCCGCCTGCCGGCAGTTTTCCATGCGGCATCCGCAACCGGGCATCCTGCTCGTGCTCAGCGACTTCTTCGACAAGGGCGGCTACGAAAACGGCTTGCGCATGCTCCTCGGCCGCAAGTTCGACCTGTATTGCCTGCAGGTCCTCTCGCCCGAGGAGATCGATCCCAAGCTCACCGGCGAGCTGCGCCTCACCGACGTCGAGGACGAGGACGTGGCCGAGGTCAGCATGAGCCGCGCCCTGATCAACCGCTACAAGCATAACCTGCAAGCGTACTGCGACACGCTGCGGCAATACTGCACGCGCCGCGGCATCAGCTACCTGTTCAGCAGCACGGACGTGCCGTTTGACCAGGTCGTGCTCACCTACCTGCGGCGCAAGGGGTTATTGCGATGAGCTTCCTGGCCGGCTGGACAGCGATCGCGATTACCGCGGCGGTCACCGTTCCGCCGCTCGTGGCGCTGTACTTCCTCAAGCTGCGCCGCCAGGCCGTGCCGGTCTCGACGACCATGCTCTGGCGGCGGGCGGTGGAAGACTTGCAGGTCAACGCGCCGTTCCAGCGCATCCGCAACAACCTGCTGCTGTGGCTGCAACTGCTGATTCTGCTGCTGGCCGCGTTCGCCCTGGGCAAGCCCATCTTCGAAGCGCGGCAGAGCGACAAGGACACGCTCGTTCTCCTGCTGGACAACTCCGCCTCGATGAACGTCGAGGAGGCCGAACGGCAGACCCGCCTGGACGTCGCCAAGCGCCAGGCGCGCACCGCGATCGACAACATGCCCGACGGCGGCCGCGCCATGATCATCTCCTTTGCCGATCGGGCGGACATCGTCTCCGCGTTCGACACCGACAAGCAGGCCCTCAAGGCCAAGATCGACGAGATCGAGCCGACGGAATCGACGACACGCCTGACCGAAGGCATCGCCCTGGCCGAAGCGTACATGCAGAATCTCATCATCGCCGGCGACCAGAAGGGCCAGGACATCGAGGTGAAGTCGTCTGCCGGTCCGGCCCGCGTGATGATCCTGACCGACGGCAACATTGCCGACGCCGCCACCCTCACTGTCAAGAACCTGCCGACCGACAACATCGAGGTCGTGGGCATCGGCGACCGCACGGACAACGTCGGCATCGTCGGTATGGACGCGACCCGCCGCTACGAGCACCCCGAGACGCTCGAAGTCTTCGCCATGGTCCGCAACTTCGGCGACAGCAAGGTCACGCTCGACGCTCACCTGTACATCAACGACGACCATGTCGACGTGCAGACCATGACGCTCGAGCCCGGCCACCTCCCGCCGGCCGACAAGCCGGACAGCGCCGACACTGGCGCGGCCGTCGTCGACTCGGCCCTGCCCGCCGGAAGCGTCGCCTCCGTCGCGTTCGACGACGTGCAGTACGAAGGCAGCGGCATTGTCGAGGTCCGCCTGCAGGTTGACGACGCCCTGGCCGCCGACAACAAGGCCTGGACGGTCATTCCGCCGCCGCGAAACGTCGCCGTGCTGCTCGTGTCCGAGGGCGACGTGTTTCTCCAGCGCCTGCTGCCGACGCTGCCCATCTCGCTCGAAACCGTGACGCCCGCCGAGTACGAGCAGGCCTCCGAAGATGACATCACCGTCGGCGGCCGGTCGAAGTACGACGTCGTCATTCTCGAAAACCACTCGACCGACCGCCTGCCGCCCGGCAGCTACCTGTTTCTCGGCGGCGTGCCGAAGATCGACGGCGTCTCCGCCGGCGGTCTCATCAAGGATGAGGTCATCTTCAACTGGGACGACACGCACGCCGTGCTGCGCTACGTCGCCGTCGATACGATCCACGTTTTCCAGTGGCTCAGGCTCAACCTGCCGTCGTCCGCGCAGGTTATCATGGAAGGAGAGTCCAGCCCGGTGATGGCCCTGCTGTACCAGGATGGCCGGCAGTACCTGATCAGCGCCTTCGGCCTGATCGCTAACGACGACGTCACCGGCGAGCCCATGTTGAACACCGACTGGGTGGTCAAAGCCCACTTCCCGATCTTCGTCTACAACGCGATCCAGTATCTCGCCGACGCGATCACGCCGTCCGGCCAGCGCAGCATTCAGCCCGGCGAGCCGATGGAGTTTCCCGTCGAGAAGGGCGTGACCACGGTCCGCATCCGCCGGCCGGACGGCTTTGTCGATCGCATCGATACCGGCGAGCAGCCCACAGTGACCTACGCCCGCACGCGCCGCGCAGGCATCTATACGGCCGATCCCGTTCCCGAGGCCCGCGCGAAGGTGGCTGTCAATCTCTTCAGCGATGCGGAGAGCGATATCGCCCCGAGACGCAAGCTCACGCTCAGCGGCGAGCAGGTGTCCGCCGAGCAGGGGATCCGCCGCGTCAACAAACCTTTCTGGCCCTGGCTGCTCGTCGCCATGGTCGTCGTCCTCGCCATCGAATGGGCCATCTACAGCAAGCGCGTCTTCGTATGACGCGCCGCGCGGCCACCGCGAATCCGGTCGAATGCACTCCGGATACATCCGGCTGGCCCAACCCGCCCGAAATCCGATAGAATAGAGGGTTCCAGGATTCTCCTATTCGGCTACCTTGGCGAGTCCTTATGCGATGGCCCGTGCCCTGATCGTGAGTCATGACAAGACCGAGCAACGCGCTCTGGCAAGGATGCTGGAGGCCGATCGCTGCGAATGCGCCCTGGCCGAAGATGTGCCCGCGGCTCGCAAGATGCTGGCGGACGGAACGTTCGACATTGTGCTTGCCGCGCGGAACCTGCATAACGGTGACGCTTGCGCCCTCCTCTCCTTCATGCGCGAGACGGACCTGGCGACGCCGGTCGTGCTGATCGCGGCCGATGCGACCGTCGAGCAGGCCGTCGACGCGATGCGCTGCGGCGCCGCCGACGTCATCGGCGATCTGAATGACCGCGAGCGCCTGCTGGCCTGCATTCGCCGGGCCTGCGATCGCAGGCCGCCCGCCGGTGGGGACGGCCGCTTCCGGCGCGACGTTCGCTGGACCGGCGTCAGTCACGAGCTGGTCGGCGACAGCCCGGCCATGCATGCCGTCCGCGAGCAGATTGCCCGCGTCGCCCCGACCGATTCCACGGTTCTCATTCTGGGCGAGACGGGCACGGGCAAGGAGCTCGTGGCTCAGGCCATCCACAAGAGCAGCCGGCGGGCCGCCGAGCCGTTCATCGCCGTCAACTGTGCGGCCCTGTCCGAGAACCTCCTCGAGAGCGAGCTGTTCGGGCACGAACGCGGCGCCTTTACCGGCGCGGACCGCGCCCGGCAGG
Organism: Phycisphaerae bacterium; assembly: GCA_040235375.1. Taxonomy (GTDB): domain Bacteria; phylum Planctomycetota; class Phycisphaerae; order UBA1845; family UBA1845; genus JBECKQ01. The sequence goes on from JBECKQ010000239.1 coordinate 8,695, forward strand.
GGCTGTTCGAAGCGGCCCACCACGGCACGCTTTTCCTCGACGAAGCCGGCGAAATGCCGCTTTCGCTCCAGACGAAACTGCTGCGCGTGCTGATGGACGGCCGGGTGCTTCGCGTGGGCGCCACCACGCCGCGCAGCGTGGACGTGCGCATCATCGCCGCCACGCACCGTGATCTTCAGCGCCGCGTCGCCGAGGGCCGCTTCCGCGAGGACCTGTTCTATCGGCTGGCCGTTTTCCCGCTGCACATTCCGCCGCTTCGCGAGCGCCGCGAAGACCTCCCGGCGCTCATCGAGCACTGCCTGAAGATCGTGTCGGTGCAGATGGGCGTTTCCCCGCGCGACGTCAACCCCCTCGGCCGCGAGAAGCTGCTGCGTTACCACTACCCCGGCAACGTGCGTGAGCTGCGCAACATCATCGAGCGTGCCTACATCCTCGCCCGCGGCGCGGAGCTTACCGCCGCGGACGTGATCGTGCCGACGTGCGATGCCGCGGTGGGTGCATGCGGCGGCTCGCCTCCATGCTATTCCGGCGCCGAAAGCTGGCTCGACCTGTTTCCGCAAAAAGGCAGCCTTCGCGACGTTCTGCAATACGTCGAAGCGGCGCTGATCCGCCGCGCCATTCGCGACGCCGGCGGCGTGCAGGCCGAGGCCGCTCGCCAACTGGGTCTTTCCCGCAGCAACCTCACCTACAAGCTCAAGCGCATGCCCGAGGACGCCTGACCGTCGCCTCCTCCGGCAGCAACTGTTTCAATTCTGAACCGTCGTTCAAGTTTTTGAGCACGTCGCCCGCTCGCCGCTCAAAAACTGGAACGCACGGTCACCGCCTGGCGCTGGCGTCCTGCTTTAAATGCTTGCACACAAAGCAGTTATGATTTTCTTCATTGCTTGGAACACAGCCTGCTAAGAATCCCAGCGATGCCAGGCCCGGGAGGGCGTTTGAGAGCGATGTGCCAGAAAGCTGAGATTCGGCTTTATGGCGCTGCCGCAGCAAAAGACCGCAGGCCAAGGCAAACAACGCCGGCGAAGTTCAGCGCCGGCACGGCGGGCAGCGCAGGCGCAGTATTCGGCGCCGGGCGGCGTCGGGGGAACGCCGCCTGACGCACCGCCCGAACGATGATGAATTTCCGCGGCTCGGCCAGCCGCAAGCCGGGCCGGCAAGGCCGGAGTGATGCTCTGACCTGCACTCCTTCGCCGGCCCGGATTTATTTCCATCATCGCCTGCCGGGCCAGCACATCGTCGATGGGGAGTGACGGTGGCTCGGCCGACCCGCACTGTCGCCGTCCTGGCCAAACAGCGTGCTTGACCATGCACTTTTCGCCGCATACGCTTCAACTTTGGGTGCGCTGTCGTACCTTTTGACGCCGGCGACGTGCAGACCGACAAACCCATCCATCATTGCGGACTGTTCGGAGTCTTCGGTCACGCGGAGGCCGCCTTCCTCACGCATCTGGGCCTCTATGCGCAGCAGCATCGCGGGCAGGAGTCGGCGGGCATCTGCACCACCGACGGCCGGCATATGCTCCGCCACGCCGGCATGGGCTTGGTCAACGACATCTTCGACCGCGAGACCCTGTCGCGGATCAACCTGCCGATTGCTATCGGCCACAATCGTTATTCGACCGCGGGAGCGAGCTGCGAGATGAACGCCCAGCCGCTCATGTTCCGCTTCGCCGCCGGCCGCATGGCCATTGCCCACAACGGCACGCTCACGAACGCTCCGCAACTCCGCGGCGAGTGCGAACAGCGCGGGCAGATCTTCCAGACCACCGGCGACACCGAGGTCATCGTCCACCTGCTGGCGGCGCCGGAAAACCAGAACCAGCCGGACCCGCTCGTCCGCGTGCTGGAACGGCTCGAAGGCGCCTTCAGCCTGCTGCTGCTGCACAAGGACCGGATCGAGGCCGTCCGCGACCCGCTAGGCTTTCGTCCGCTGTGCATCGGCCGGCTCGAGAGCGGAGCCGTGGTCATCGCCTCGGAAACATGCGCTCTGGACATCATCGACGCCGAGTACGTCCGCGACGTGGCGCCGGGCGAGATCGTGACCATCGACGCGGATGGCATGCACTCCCGCCGCTTCGGACCCACTAGCATGCCCCGCGGCGCCGCCTGCATCTTCGAGCACATCTACTTCGCCGATCCGGCCAGCAACATCTTCGGCGAGAACGTCCACAAGGTCCGCGAGTCGCTCGGACGGGCGCTGGCCCGCGAGGCGCCGGCCGACGGCGACATGGTCATCCCGATCCCCAACTGCGCACGGTGTGCGGGCATCGGTTATGCGAATGAATCGGGCGTGCCGCTCGGACGCGGGTTCACCACCAGCCACTACGTCGGCCGCTCGTTCATCATGCCCATGCAGTCGCAGCGGGACCTGGCGGTCAAGATGAAGCTAAACGTCATCAAGGACGCCGTTCGCGACAAGCGTCTGATCGTCGTCGAGGACTCCGTCGTCCGCGGCACGACGACACGCGGCAAGATCCACGCCCTGCGCGCTGCGGGCGCCCGCGAAATACATCTTCGTGTGGCCAGCCCGCCGCTGCGGCACGGCTGCTACTACGGCATCGACTTCCCCGACGAGAGCAAGCTGGTGGCGACGAATCGAAGCGTCGCCCAGATCGGTGATTTTCTGGGCGTCGATTCGATCCATTATCTCTCGCTCGATGCCATGCTCGGTTGCGTGCAGATGCCCGCCGACCAGTATTGCACCGCGTGCTTCACGGCAGACTATCCGACGGTCATCCGTCAGCCCGTCGACAAACTCGCCATGGAAAAGAGCGATGCCCCGCCGGAAGCTGTCATACAAAGATGCCGGCGTTGACATTAACGCCAACGCGCGCTGGGTCCACCGGCTCGAGCGCGCCGCGCGGAGCACCTACGGCCCGCGAGTCATCCACCGATCGAACGCCTTCGCCGGCCTGTTCCGCCTCGACTACGAAGAGCAGATTCTCCGCCGCAATTACCGCCGTCCGTTGATGGTCGGCTGCGCCGACGGCGTCGGCACGAAGGTGCTGCTCGCCGTCGAACTCGGTAATCTTTACAGCATTGGCATCGACCTCGTGGCGATGAACGTCAACGACCTTGTCACTACCGGCGCCGAGCCGCTGTTCTTCCTCGACTATCTCGCCGTCAATCGCCTCGATCCCGACCGGCTCATCGAAGTGATGGACGGAATCGCCGCGGGCTGCCGCGACGCCGACTGCGCCCTGCTCGGCGGTGAAACCGCCGAAATGCCGGAGCTGTACGCCGCAGGACACATGGACATGGCCGGCTTCGCCGTGGGCGTCATCGAGCAGCGCCGGCTGATCCGGCCGCAGCGCGTTGCACCGGGCGACTTGCTCATCGGCCTGCCATCATCCGGTGTGCACTCGAACGGTTTTACGCTGGTGCGCAAGGCGATCCGCGAAGCCGGCCTCCGGCTGGGTGAGGAGCGCAACGAGCTCGGCGGCACGCTCGGCGCCGCGCTGATCAGGCCGACGCGCATTTACGTTCGCTCGGTGCTCCGCGTGCTGGGGGCTTATCGCGTTAAGCGCGTGGTTTCGGCGATGGCACACATCACCGGCGGGGGGCTGCTTGAGAACGTCGGCCGGGTGATACCGGACAAGTGCGCCGCGGTGATCGATCCGCGGACCTGGACGCCGCCGCCGATCTTCGATGTCCTCCGCAAGTGTGGCATCAGTCGCAGCGAGATGTTCCGCGTCTTCAATATGGGTATCGGTTTCGTGTTCGTCGTGCGGCCGGCCTACGCGAATGGCGTGATGCACAAGCTGCGCCGCGCCGGTGAAGAACCGGTAGTCATCGGTCGAGTCAAACGCGGCCGCGGCGGCGCGCAGTTCCGCTGAACCTCTACCTCAGCGTCACGTGCTGCGACACCGGGGACGAACGAGTCATCCCACGAATTGCCGGCAACCCCGTCCGAGCCGCGCCCGTAAGGAAGCGGGCTGGCGCCGTTAACCATCCATTCGCCATCATCGTCTCCAGCGAATGTGTCGCTTGCTGCAACCAGCGGCCTATCCGCCCTGCCCCGATAGCCGATCGACGGCCGCCTGGGCTTCCTTGTCGTCCGGATTGATCTTCAGCGCCCGCTGGTAGTAGTACAGCGCGCGCTGCTTGTCGCCGAGCGATTCGTAAGCCACACCGAGTTGATAATCCACTTCCACCAGTGACGGGTCGAGCCGTAGGGCTTCCTGGAACTGCTTGATCGCCGCCTCAGGCTCGCCGCGAAGCAGATAGGCGAGGCCGAGATTGTAGCGCAGCTCGGGCGACGCCGGGTTCTCCTCGAGGGCGATGCGAAACACGCCGGTCGCCGCCGCGAGGTCGCCGCGCTGGGCGAGCACGCCACCGAGGTTCGAATAAGCCATCGCGTCGAGCTGACGCTCGGGGTTGATCCGCAGGTTGCAGACGATCGCCG
>JBECKQ010000279.1:0-18630 GCA_040235375.1 Phycisphaerae bacterium
TCGCGACAGGCCGGACTGGTCCGGGCAACCGGATGAAATGCCGCTGTGTGGGCGGCGCCTATTCGGCCGGCGAAGAGACAACGGAGCATATGGAACCATGGCGGAAGCACCTGCAAAAGAGTACAGCGCGGAGATCCGCGAGCTGGCGGACAAGATCGTCAAGCTGACCGTGAAGGAAGCCCAGTCGCTGGTGGACTACCTGAAGGAAGAGCATGGAATCGAGCCGGCCGGCGGCGGCGCGGTGATGGTGGCTCAGGCAGGTCCCGGCGGTGAAGAGGCTGCGGCGGAGGAGAAGACGAGCTTCGACGTGATCCTGGCGGCGGTCGGCGACAAGAAGATCCAGGTAATCAAGGCGGTTCGCGCCGCGACGGGCCTGGGCCTGAAAGAGGCGAAGGACCTGGTGGACGGGGCGCCGAAGCCCGTGAAGGAAGGCGTGAGCAAGGATGAGGCTGAGGCCCTGAAGAAGGAACTCGAAGAGGCCGGGGCCGCGGTCGAGGTGAAGTAGAGCCCTGCGTGGGGATTCCGGAGCGTCGCGGCCGGCCGGTCATTCGACGATCCGGCGGCCCCATTTTCCGGCGGCAGGACGGCGGCACGCGACGGTGCCGTGGGCCTGTCGTGCAAGATGGCGGGGCAAGTTCGAGGGGCACGGCGCAGAGCGGGAGCGAGAGGCTCCGCGAATGCGGAAGTTTTTATTCTGCGGACGGTTAAGGCACTTGACTCGGCCGCGCGCGGCGCCCAAAATAAAGGGTTATCAAAAGACGACCGATAATGACGCAACGAACGGCCAGGCATGGAATGCCCGGGCGACGGTCGTTGCGTCAGCCTACCCCCTTGGGCAGGGCGAGATCGGCTGGAGTCCCGGGACCTTCAGCCCACCAGATGCCCTCTCCAGACGGGCGCGAGTCCCCATCAACAACAGTCAGCGATCTGAGAAATCGGACACCGACGGCGGCGGCTGTGCGGTTGCCGCTGCCATGGGCAATTAGCCAAGCGGAAGGGCGGATCGAATGATTGCCACGCGCACCAATGGAGCGGTTCGGAATTTCGGCAAAGTGGGCGATGCGCTGCCGATTCCCAATCTCATCGACATTCAGACGCGTTCGTACGCGAGGTTCCTCCAGGAAGACGCGCTGCCGGATGAGCGTAAGAACGAAGGGCTCGAGGCGCTTCTTCGCGAGGTGTTCCCGATCGAGAGCTACGACGGGGACATGCGGCTGGAATACATCAGCTACGAGCTGGGCAAGCCGCGCTACAACCCGGAAGAGTGCCGCGAGCTGCGGCTGACTTACGGGATGCCGTTCCGCGTGCGCGTCCGCCTGCACCGCAAGGACAAGGACGAGATCCAGGAAGACCTGATTTACCTCGGCGAGCTGCCGATCATGATCGGCGGCGGCGAGTTCATCATCAACGGCGCCGAGCGGGTGATCGTGTCGCAGTTGCACCGCAGTCCGGGAGTGGACTTCGTGAAGGACCAGGCGGAAGGCAACCGGGCGCTGCACGCGTGCCGCATCATCCCGGAGCGGGGAAGCTGGATCGAGCTGAACGTCACGAAGAAGGACATCCTGGCGATCCGCATCGACCAGTCGAGCAAGATCGCGGCGACGACCTTCCTGCGGGCGATGGACCCGCAGTACGGCACGGACGAGGCGATCGTTCGGATTTTCTACAAGACCAAGACGATCAAGCCGGGTTCGCTGCGTCCCGATCGGTACGTGGCGACGACGATCGTGAACGAGGAGACGGGCGACGAGATCGTCCGGGCGGGCACGCAGGTCGGGGATGCGGTGGCCGCCATCCAGGCATTGAACCTGAAACAGGTGGAGGTGATCGACAAGGTCATCGACCCGCTGATTCTGAACACGCTGGCGGACGACGGGACGCGGACGCACGAGGAGGCGCTGCTGAAGCTGTACACGCGGCTGCGGCCGGGCAACCCGCCGCAGCTCGAGAAGGCGCGGAAGCTGTTCGAAGAGAAGTTCTTTGACGAGAATCGCTACCGCCTCGGCAAGGTCGGGCGTTTCCGTCTGAACCGCAAGCTGAACACGGACGCGGCGGACGACGTGATGGTGCTGACGGCGGACGACATGATCGCGTGCCTGAAGTACCTGCTGCTGCTGCGGACGGGCGAGTCGCAGTTCGAGGTGGATGACATCGATCACCTTGGCAACCGCCGGCTGCGGACGATCGACGAGCTGGCGACGGAGGAGATGCGCAAGGGTTTCCTGAAGCTGCGGCGGACGGTGACCGAGCGGATGAGCCTGAAGAACCCGGACGAGCTGGCGCGGATCGCGGAGCTGGTGAACAGCAAGTCGATCAGCTCGGCGATCGAGTTCTTTTTCGGCCGCGGGGAGCTGTCGCAGGTGGTGGACCAGACGAATCCCCTGTCACAGTTGACGCACGAGCGGAGGCTGTCGGCGCTGGGCCCGGGCGGTTTGAACCGCAAGCGCGCGGGCTTCGAGGTACGTGACGTGCACATCTCGCACTACGGGCGAATCTGCCCGATCGAGACGCCGGAAGGCACGAACATCGGGCTCATCGCCTCGCTGGCGATCTACAGCTCCGTGGACGACTACGGGTTCCTGCTGACGCCGTACCGCAAAATGGCGAAGAAGGGCGCGGTCGAAGCGGGCGCGCATTACCTGCGGGCAGACGAGGAGATGCGGCAGATCCTGGCCCCGCCGGAGGCGATGGTGGTCGGCGAGAACCGCATTCACGAGGGTCCGACGATCGTGCGGGCGTACGGCGACCTGGCGCAGGTGGACAGCGAGGAAGTGTCATATGTTGACATCTCGCCGAAGCAGACGGTCGGGGTTTCCGCGGCGCTGATTCCGTTTCTCGAGCACGACGACGCGAACCGCGCGCTGATGGGCTCGAACATGCAGAGGCAGGCGGTGCCCTTGCTTCGCGTGGAGCCGCCGGTGGTGGCGACGGGCATGGAGCGTGCCGTCGCGGAGAACAGCGGCATGGTGGTGCGGGCCCGTCAGGGCGGCGCCGTGACGTTTGTCGATGCCGAGCGCGTCATCATCAACGAGACGGAAGAGCACGTGCTGCGCAAGTTCCAGGGGCTCAACGAGCGGACGTGCATGAATCAGCGCCCGATCGTGATGAAGGGCGAGCGCGTCAAGGAAGGGCAGATCATCGCGGACGGCCCGGCCACGAGCCGCGGCGAGCTGGCGCTGGGCAAGAACGTGCTCGCCGCGTTCATGACCTATGACGGGTACAACTTCGAGGACGCGATCCTGATCAGCGAGCGGCTGGTGCGGGACGACGTGTTCACGAGCATTCACATCGACACGTTCGACGTGGAAATCCGCGAGACGAAGCTCGGCCGCGAGGAGTTCACGGCGGACATTCCGAACGTCTCGGAGCGGGCTCTGCGCAACCTGGACGAGCACGGCGTCGTGCGCGTGGGCACGCGCGTCGGCCCGAGCGACATCCTGGTGGGCAAGGTGTGCCCGAAGTCGAAGACGGAGCTGAGCCCGGAGGAGAAGCTGCTGCACGCGATCTTCGGGCGCGCCGGCGAGGACGTGAAGAACGACTCGCTCGAGGTGCCGGCGGGGGTCGAGGGCATCGTGATCGACGCCAAGCGGTTCAGCCGCCGGATGCACATGACGGACGAGCAGAAGCGCAAACTCAACGAGGAGATCGAAGCGTTCAACGCGCAGGCGAACGACAAGATCTGCAAGCTTTTCAAGCAGATGTGCACGGAGATCGAGCGCATCGCCGGCCAGCCGATGGTCGACCCGAGCACGCGCCAGAAGGTGGGGCGGAGCGACATCACCGAGGTGCTGCTGGAGCAGATTGCGGCGATCACCGAGCAGGTGCGGTCGGGCGACGTGGTGTGGGTGAAAAAGACCACATCGGACCCGGCGGCGCAGGACGTCGTGGGCCGGTACTGGCCGCGGATCAGCGAGCTGGTGGAGGAGCGCGAGCGCAAGGCGGCGCAGATGCGTCGGGGAGACGAGCTTCCCTCGGGCGTGCTCGAGATGGTGAAGGTGTACATCGCGACGAAGCGGCAGCTATCCGTCGGCGACAAGATGGCGGGCCGTCACGGCAACAAGGGCGTGATCGCCAGGATCCTGCCGGAAGAGGACATGCCGTACCTGGAAGACGGGACGCCGGTGGACATCCTGCTGAACCCGCTGGGCGTGCCGTCGCGTATGAACGTGGGGCAAATCCTGGAGACGTACCTGGGCTGGGCGGCGCAGATTCTCGGCTTCCAGGCGGTGACGCCGGTGTTCGACGGGGCAACGGAGGACGAAATCCATCAGTGCGTTGCGCAGGCGAATGAGCATGCGGCCAAGCGTCGGGAGATGCTGGAGGCGGTTCAGGTGGCCGGCGATTCGCGCGAGATCTTCGCGCAGATGCCGTACGGCGGAAAGGCGACATTGTACGACGGTCGGACGGGTGAACGGCTCGATCAGCAGGTGACGGTGGGCTACATGTACATGCTGAAGCTCGATCACCTGGTGGATGACAAGATCCACGCCCGCGCGACCGGTCCTTACAGCCTGATCACGCAGCAGCCGCTGGGGGGCAAGGCGCGGACGGGCGGCCAGCGATTCGGCGAGATGGAAGTATGGGGGCTGGAAGCGTACGGGGCGGCGTTCATGCTTCAGGAGATGCTGACGGTCAAGAGCGACGACGTCGAGGGCCGCACGAAGATTTACGAATCGATGGTTCGCGGGAAGAACACGCTCGAAGCGGGCACTCCGGTGTCGTTCGACGTTTTGTGCAACGAAATCCGCGGGCTGGGTCTGAACATCCAGCTCGAGAAGAAGCGCATCGTCTGACGGGACGTACTCGTCGGGCTGTTGCGAGTCGAGCAAGTTGCGAAGGAGGCCGTCATGATCGACAAGATCCGGTTCGAGACGACCCGCTACATCGACCCCGGCGAGCTGTCCGAGTTCTACGTGCGGCAGGGGCACCACACGACGCGAGACCGTGCCAAGCTGGAGCGGATGGTGGCCCAGACGTACTGCTTCGTTACGGCACGGCTGGAAGGGGAGTTGATCGGAATCGCGCGGGGCGTGACGGACGGCGTGCTGGGATACCTGGCGGAATGCAAGCTGGATCCGAAGTTCCAGGGGGCGGCGTGCGTGACGCGGACCGACGGCCGGATCGAGCACGACCTCGAGGGGATTGCCAAGCAGATGGCGATCCGCATCGTGGATGAGCTTCGCGACTACGGCGTGGATCGCATCCAGGTGCTGGCGTACGGGACGGAAGTGGACTTCTGCGAAGAGCTGGGTTTCAAGCGGACGAGCGGAATGGTGCCGCTGCAGTTGGCGCTTGATGCGGAAGTCAAGGAGACGGCTGAGGCGTCGGGCTGAACGAGACGAGGCGGATGACGATCCGCCAGCGGAACGATTCGGAACCAGGGCAGGCTACTCAAGCGAGAGAGGCACCCAATGGTGGACAATATCTACGATCGCATCAACGACTACGGCAGCGTGAAGATCCAGCTGGCGAGCCCGAACGACATTCGGGCGTGGTCCTTCGGCGAGGTGAAGAAGCCGGAGACGATCAACTACCGGACGTACCGGGCGGAAAAGGACGGTCTTTTCTGCGAGCGGATCTTCGGGCCGGAGCGTGACTGGCAGTGCTCGTGCGGCAAGTACAAGGGCACGAAGCACAAGGGGATCATCTGCGATCGATGCGGGGTGAAGGTGACGCACTCGCGCGTGCGTCGCAAACGGATGGGGCACATCAACCTGGCGGCGCCGGTGGTGCACATCTGGTTCCTGAAGGCGATGCCGTCGCGCCTGGGCAACCTGCTGGGCATGAAGACGACCAGCCTGGAGAAAGTGATCTACTTCCAGGATTACGTCGTGATCGACCCCGGGGACACGCCGCTGAAGGAGAAGCAGCTTCTGACGGAGGAGGAGTACCGCTCGGCGCGGGATAAGTTCGGCCAGTCGTTCACGGCGGGCATGGGGGCCGAGTCGGTGCGCGAGCTTCTGAAGCGGCTGGACATGGCGGCGCTGTCGCAGGAGCTGCGCGAGAACCTGATCAAGACGAACAGCAAGCAGAAGATGAAGGAGCTGTCGAAGCGGCTGAAGATCGTCGAGGCCCTGCGGCAGTCCGACAACGACCCGACGTGGATGGTGATGGAGGTCATCCCGGTCATCCCGCCGGACCTGCGGCCGCTGGTGCTGCTGGAGAGCGGCAACTTCGCGACGAGCGACCTCAACGACCTGTACCGGCGTATCATCAACCGCAACAACCGGCTCAAGAAGCTTGTCGACCTGAACGCGCCGGAAGTGATCATCCAGAACGAGAAGCGGATGCTCCAGCAGGCGGTGGACGCCTTGTTCGACAACGGGCGGTGCCGCCGTCCGGTGCTGGGATCGAGCAACCGTCCGCTGAAGAGCCTGACCGACATGATCAAGGGCAAGCAGGGCCGCTTCCGCGAGAACCTGCTGGGCAAGCGCGTGGACTACTCGGCGCGGTCGGTGATCGTGGTGGGGCCGGAGCTGAAGATCAACCAGTGCGGCCTTCCGAAGAAGATCGCCCTGGAGCTGTTCCAGCCGTTCATCATCCGCAAGTTCAAGGAGCGCGGGCTGGCCGATACGATCAAGAGCGCCAAGCGGATGCTCGAGCGCCGGGACCAGGAAATCTGGGACATCCTCGACGAAGTGATTCACCAGCACCCGGTGCTGCTGAACCGGGCGCCGACGCTGCACCGCATGGGCATTCAGGCGTTCGAACCTGTGCTGGTGGAAGGCAACGCGATCAAGATTCACCCGCTGGTGTGCAAAGGCTTCAACGCGGACTTCGACGGCGACCAGATGGCGGTGCACCTGCCGCTGTCGGTTGAGGCGCAGGCGGAGGCGCACCTGCTGATGCTCTCGACGCACAACATCTTCTCACCGGCGAACGGCACGCCGATCATGTCGCCCTCGCAGGACATCGTGCTCGGAATCTACTACCTGACGACGGACCACGTCAGCCCGAAATTGGACGAGAAGGACGTGCGCTCGTTCGTGGACGAGCACGAGGCGATGCTGGCGTACGACCTCGGCAAGCTGAAGATGCACGACCCGATCAAGGTGCGCGTCCGTCGTAAACAGCAGATCACGGGGCACAGCAAGGCGCCGGAGGCGGTACCGGAGAGCGGGCGGATCATCACGACGGTCGGGCGGTTGTATTTCAACGACATCCTTCCGCCGGAGATGCCGTTCTACAACTACTCGCTGTCGCAGAAAGGCGCGGCGCGGGTGATTGCAGATTGTCACAGCCTGCTCGGCCGCTCGGCGACGATCGACCTGCTCGACAACATCAAGGAAATCGGATTCAAGCACAGCACGCTGGCGGGCCTTTCGTTCGGCGTGACGGACATGCGCATTCCGGCGGCGAAGGCGAAGATCATCGGCGCCGCGCAAAAGCAGGTGGACCGGATCGAACGCGACTTCTCCCACGGCGCCCTGACGCGGCTGGAGCGGTACAACCAGCTCATTGACGCGTGGATTCACGCCCGCGAGCTGGTGACCGACGAAATGATGAGGGAGCTGCGCGAGGATCATCGCAAGCCCGACGGCTCGCTGGCGAGGCCGGGCGACAAGGGTTCGTTTGCCTATTTGAACCCGGTGTACCTGATGACCGAGTCGGGCGCGCGAGGCAGCGTGGACCAGATCCGGCAGCTCGCGTGTATGCGGGCCCTGATGGCCAAGACGTCGGGCGAGATCATCGAGACGCCGATCAAGTCGAACTTCCGCGAAGGGCTGAGCGTGCTCGAGTACTTCAGCTCGACGCACGGGGCGCGGAAGGGCCTGGCGGACACGGCGTTGAAGACCGCGGATTCCGGATACCTGACGCGCAAGCTCGCCGACGTGGTGCAGAACGTGATCGTCAACGAGATCGACTGCGGGACGATCCAGGGCATCACCAAGGGAGCGGTGTACAAGGGCGAGGAGGTCGACATCACCCTTCGCGAGCGGATCATCGGCCGCACGGCGCGGGACTCCATCCGCAACCCGATCACAGACCAGTTGATCGTGGCGGAGAACGAGGTGATCACGCTGGAGGGGGCGAGGGCGATCGAGAACCTCGGCCTGGACAAGATTCGCGTTCGCAGCCCGCTGACGTGCGAGAGCCAGATGGGCGTCTGCGCCCGGTGCTACGGTCTGGACATGTCCACCGGCAACGTGGCCGAGGAAGGCCTGGCCGTGGGCATCATCGCGGCGCAGTCGATCGGCGAGCCGGGAACGCAGCTTACGATGCGGACGTTCCACACGGGCGGCGTCGCCTCGCGCGACGTGGTGGACAACGAGCTGCACAACTCGCAGCGAGGTACGGTGGTCTTCCACGATCTGCACGCGGTCACCGTGCCGGCGCAGGGCGAGGTGCCCGCGCGAACGGTCGCGCTGAAACGCAACGGTGAGATCGGGATCGAGGACGACAAGGGTCGCGAACTCGAGCGGTTCAAGGTGCCGTACGGAGCGGAGATCCTGGTGAAGAACGGCGACCGGATCGAGCCGCGGACGGCTCTGGTGATGTGGGACACGCACCTGACGCCGATCCTGGCCGAGGTGGACGGCTTCATCCGGTTCCAGGACATCACCGACGGCGAGACGGTGCGTGCGGAGGAGGATCGGGCGGGCAGCAAGTTCGTCGTGATCGAGCACAAGGGCGAAAAGCACCCGCAGATCATCATCGAGGACCGCGAAGGCAACGTGCAGGACTATCACTACCTGCCGGCGAAGGCCCGCATCGAGGTGGTTGAAGGCCAGGAAATCCGGCCGGGCATGCTGCTCGCCCGCCAGCCGCGGGCCATGAGCGGCACGCAGGACATCACGGGCGGTCTGCCGCGCGTGACGGAGATCGTCGAGGCCCGCAAGCCGAAGGAGCCGGCGGTGCTGGCGGAGCTTTCCGGGCTGGTGGAGATTCGCGCGGACAAGCGCCGCGGGAAGATGACGATTATCGTGCGGAACGAGAAGAGCGGGATGGAGAAGGAGCACCACGTCCCGCAGGACCGCCAGTTGCTCGTGCACGCCGGCGACCGGGTCGAGGCGGGCGATCCGCTGATCGAGGGACCGCTGATCCCCCAGGACATCCTGCGGATTCGGGGGGAAGAGACGCTGCAGCAGTACCTGCTGGACGAGGTGCAGGCCGTTTATCGGGCGCAGAACGTGACGATCAACGACAAGCACCTCGAGATCGTGATCGGCCAGATGCTCCGGAAGGTGAAGATCGAGGATCCGGGGTCGTCCAACCTGCTCCCGGGCGAGGTCGTGGACAAGTTTGCCTTCCGTCGCGAGAACGAGCGGCTGTCCAAGAGCGTGCGGATAGCGACGCCGGGCGACACGGAATTCGCCGAAGGACAGGTCGTGCTGCGGAGCGAACTGGCCGAAGCGAATGAACGCGTGGAAGAGGTCGGCGGGGAGCCGGCCAAGGGCAAGCGGCCGAAGCCGGCCCGGGCGACCACCCTGTTGCTGGGAATTACCAAGGCCAGCCTGTCCAGCGAATCGTTCCTGTCGGCGGCGAGCTTCCAGGAGACGACGAAAGTGCTCACCGAGGCGGCCCTAAGCGGGGCGACCGACCGGCTGCTGGGCCTGAAGGAGAACGTGACGCTGGGCCACCTGATCCCGGCAGGCACCGGGTTCAAGCCGTACGTGACCATGCGGGTTGAGAAGCACGGCGAGCCGCTACCGGTGCTGGAAGAGCTGCCGGCGGAGTTGTTCCCGGCGACGGCGGAGGCTTTCGCGTCACCGGCCGGGGGCGAATCGCCGCTGGCCATCCCGATCGCCATGGGGGACGGCGAGAACGAGGAGCTGACCGCGGGGGAGAGTCCTTCCTCGGTGGCCACCGAGGTTGAATCTTCCGGCGAGTCGTCTAGACTGGACGATTCTTCCGGCTCGGACGAGGGCGGCAGTGAGGAGTCCTAGTCCGCCGGCATAGTAAAGCTGGTGCGACGATTGAAGAGCAGGGCTGCGCGTACGGTCTGCCGACGCGAATCAGAGGAGTAACATGCCGACAATCAACCAACTTGTTCGCAAGGGGCGCAACCCGGTGGTCAAGAAGTCGAAGGTGCGCGACATCGACCAGTGCCCGCAGCGGCGTGGCGTGTGCCTGCTCGTCAAGACGCAGACGCCTAAGAAGCCGAATTCGGCGCTGCGCAAGGTGACACGCGTGCGCCTGACGAACGGCAAAGAGGTTACCGCCTACATCGGCGGCGTCGATCACAACCTTCAGGAGCACTCGATCGTGCTGGTGCGCGGCGGCAGGGTTCGTGATCTGCCGGGTGTGAGGTATCACGTTATCCGCGGAGCGCTGGACTGCGCCGGCGTGGCCGGCGACAAGGAAAGCCGGCCGCGTAACCGCGGGCGCAGCAAATACGGCGTCAAGCGGCGGAAACGCTAACGGCGGAAGGGATTCCAGGGGCCGAGCGACCAGGATGGGCGAAGAGTGATGACGAGTCGGTCAACGGCAGGGTCGGTACGGGTCGCAGCCGCGGTTCGATCGAGCGGATCAATCGGTCGCGACGCGATGCTCGTGACGGGGTTTATGATCCTCGCGGCGCTGTCGGCGCAAGTCCGCCTGTACCTGCCGGGCAACCCGGTGCCCGTGACGATGCAGACGGCGGCGGTGCTGCTGTGCGGTTTCTGCCTGCGGCCGGGATTGGCGATGGCGGCGATGGCGTTGTACCTGGCCGGTGGTATCGTCGGAGACGTACTGGGCGTGCGGCTCCCGTTCTTCGCCGCAGTGCAGGTGGGGATGGCAACGGCGACGGCCGGCTACCTCGTGGCATTCGTGCCGGCGGCGGGACTGGTGAGCGCCTTGGCCCGGCAGCGCAGCTCCCTGACGTTCGGGCGGGCGGTTGCGACGGGGGCCGTCGGAATGTCCGTGATTTTCCTGTTCGGCGTCACCTGGTTGGCGTGGCTGACGGGATCGTTGGATGTCGCGATACAGAATGGACTGCTGCCGTTTCTGCCGTGGACTGCGGCGAAGATCGGTTTGGTGGCGGCGGCGGTGCAGCTCGGTCGTCCGCTGAGCGTGAGACGCGACAGGAGATCGTGAGGATTTGCGCTTCAAGGCGGCCGATGAAAGGCCTGCCAGGGGGCGACATCCGGCAGCCGAAATACGGCTGCCGCTAGAGGTTTTGGAAAGCGACTAGAATGCCGAGGAAATCGTACACCAGTTCTGTCGAGCAGCTCGCGCCGGACCCGCGGTACAACAGCATGCTGGTCTCGAAGTTCATCAATTGCATGATGTGGGACGGCAAGAAGAGTGTTGCGTCGCGGGTCTTTTATGACGCGATGGACGTGATCGGCCGGCGGATGAAGGACGCCGATCCGCGAGAGGTCTTCGAGACCGCGATCAGCAACGTGAAGCCGAACATCGAAGTGCGGTCGCGCCGCGTCGGCGGGTCGAACTACCAGGTTCCGATGCCCGTCAACCGCAAACGGCAGCAGTCGCTGGCGATCCGTTGGATACTCCAGGCGGTACGGGGAAGATCGGGCAAGCCGATGAGCGAGTTTCTGGCCCAGGAACTGCTCGACGCCTATCGCGGCGAGGGCACGGCGATGACCACGCGCGAGAACGTGCATCGCATGGCCGACGCGAACAAGGCATTTGCCCACTTTGCCTGGTAGCCCCTTGGGGGCATAGCATGAAACAGACCGGCGGCGACCCCAATCAGCGGTCGCCTTTTTTATGAGAAGGTTTCTTGCGCCGCGGACTGCGGGGGCACCAAGTCAGACATGAGCGTTGATCTCGCCAAGGTGCGCAACATCGGGATCGCCGCGCACATCGATGCCGGCAAGACCACGACCACCGAGCGGGTGCTCTACTATACCGGCACCAGCCACAAGATGGGCGAGGTGGACGAGGGCACGACGATCACCGATTTCGACGTGCAGGAGCAGCGTCGCGGAATCACGATCTACTCGGCCGCGGTGAGCTGCCCGTGGAAAGGGCACACGATCAATCTGATCGACACGCCGGGGCACGTGGACTTCACGGCCGAGGTGGAGCGATCGCTGCGCGTTCTCGACGGCATGGTGGCGGTCTTCGACGCGAAGGAAGGGGTGGAAGCGCAGAGCGAAACGGTCTGGCGCCAGGCGGACAAGTATCACGTGCCGCGGATTTGCTTCATCAACAAGATGGACAAGGCGGGGGCGGACTTCGAGGCCAGCGTCGCGTCCATCGAGGCACGCCTGTTTGCGCAGCCGGTCGCCGTGCAGATTCCGATCGGGGCGGAGAGTTCGTTCGAAGGGGTCATCGACCTGATCGAGATGCGGGCTGTGTTCTTTGACGTGGTGAACCTGGGGGCGCGCGTGGAGACGCGCGACATACCAGCGGAGCTGGAGGCCGCGGCGCGTCGGTGGCGGGCGAAGGCGGTCGAGCAGATTTGCGAGACGGACGAGACGCTGACCGATTGCTACCTGGCGGACAAGCCGGTGGCGGTGGCGGACCTGAAGCGAGCGTTGCGCAAGGCCACGATCGGCAACGTGCTTCGGCCGGTGCTGTGTGGTTCGGCCCTGAAGTACGCCGGCGTGCAGTTGCTGCTGGACGCGGTGTGCGATTATCTGCCGTCGCCGCTGGAGGTTCCGCCGATCAAGGGCCTGTCGGCGGTGAAGAAAGGGGAGGAGGTGGAAATCCATCCTTCTCCCGCCGATCCGTTTGTCGGCCTGGTCTTCAAGATCGTGGCGGAAAAGCCGGTCGATCTGCACTTTGTGCGGGTGTATGCCGGCCGGCTGAAGCCGAACTCCCGCGTTTTGAACGCCTCGACAGGGCACAAGGAGAACATCACGCGGGTGCTGCGCATGTACGCCAAGCGACGGGACGCGCTGGACGTGGCGGAGGCGGGCGATATCGTCGCCGTGGTGGGTCCGCGGGAAGCGTTGACCGGGCACACGCTGTGCGCGCCGCAGCGGCCGGTGCTGCTGGAGACGATCCAATTTCCGGAGACGGTGGTGTCGCAGTCGATCGAGCCCGTCTCGTCGCGCGATCGCGACAAGCTCGCTGACGCCCTGGCGGCGCTGACCCGGCAGGACCCCACGTTCCGGTTCCGGGTGGATGAGGAGACGGGTCAGACGCTGATTTCCGGCATGGGGGAGCTGCATCTCGAAGTGCTCACGCGGCGGATCATCGACGACATGAAGGTCGCCGTGCGGATCGGCACGCCGCGCGTCTCGTATCGTGAAGCGGTAACGAAGCCGGCGGAAGCGGTGGGGCGGTTCGACCGGGAGATCGGTGGCCGGGGGCACTTTGCGGTTGTGACGCTGCGCCTTGAGCCGGCCGACGCCAAGGGCGGTACGGAAGGGCGTCTGCGAGTCGAGCTGCCGGACGGCAGCGTGCATCGGGACCACATCGCCGCGGTGGAGGCCGGCATTCGCGATGGGGCGCTCGGTGGCCCGCTGCTGGGCTATCCGATGATCAACTGGCGAGCCGTTCTTGTGGACGCCGAGGAGCGCGACGCGGACAGTTCGGTGCTGGCGTTCGAGAACGCGGCGCGGATCGCTTTCAGCCAGGCGGCGGAGGCGGGCGACCCGGTGTTGATGGAGCCGATCATGGCCGTGGAGATTCGCACGCCGGACGAGTACTTCGGCGCGATCAACGCGGACTTGAACGCCCGGCGGGCGACGATAACCGCGACGGATGTCCGGGGGCTGGTGCGGGTTATCACGGCGGAGGCGCCGTTGGCCGAAATGTTCGGCTATACGACACACCTCCGCAGCCTGAGCCAGGGGCGGGCGTCGGCCAGCATGGAGCCTCTGCACTACGCCGAAGTGCCGCGAACGAGGGCGGAGCAGATGCTGCAATAGGGCGGGCGCCGGTGTTTGACTTGACCGGCGTGTTCATCTAGGTTACGCGGCTCGGACAACGGCGATGTTGCGCTCGCGAACGTACGATATCAGGCGGAGGGGATGGGCCACCGGGCGGCGGTTGGTGATGGTGTGCTGCGTCGCCCTGGTTGCGCCGCCGGGGTGTCAATCGCCATCGGAAGGCATGAGGCTGGAACGGCTCGTGCCGGCGGCGCGGACGTTCGAGCGTGACATTCCTGTCCCCGTCGGATTCCGTTTCGTCGAGTCGGCATCGGAGGATTTTTCGGCGGGCGGCTCGCGGCTGTACCTGCGCCACCTGTACCAGGGCAAGGCGAACAAGTACAACGTCCGCAATTTCTACCGTGAGCAGATGCCCCTGGCCCAATGGACGCTGGTGAGCGACGGCAACGTCAAAGGCGAGTACCAGATGCGCTGGGAGAAGGGGCACGAGGTATGCAGGCTGGTGATCCGTGACGGCAAAGGCGTGGCCGGCGACGTCGCGGAAGTGCAAGTGATCATTTCGCAGGAGGCCCGCACGACGCGGCCCCCGGCACGACGGAACATCTCATGAAATCGAAACGCCGGCAGGAACTGAGAACGAACGATCTCGCCCAGTTTCTGGACGATCTGAACAAGTGGTTTCGGGACTGGGGCGTGTACGCGGTGGGCGGCGCCATCGTGGTTGTCGCGATCATCGCGATAGTCTTCTACATGAACAGCGCCCGGGCCGAGGCCGTGGACAAGGCCTACCTCGAACTGCGCACCGCGGCGCAAGTGGACTCGAATCCGGCGGCTACGGAAGTCGAACAGCGCCAGGCGATCGAGAAGATGGACGAGCTCGCCGATCGCACCAACAACGAGACCTTCAAGCTCGACGCGATTGTGGAGCGGGGCGACGTGGCCCTGCGGCTGGCGGTCGCCGGCCCCGGGCCGATGAATCGCGAGTACCTCCAAGACGCTGGCCAGGCGTACCAGGAAGTGGTGGATCATTACCAGAAGCACACGCTCTACTACGGCAAGGCGCTGTACGGCCTCTTCGTCGTCGAGGCGGACCAGTTCTCGATCGACGGCGATGAGAGTCATCGCGCGCAGGCGGTCAAGTACCTCGAGACCATCCGCGACGACCCGCGCTTTCGCGGGACGCCTTTCATGACCGCCGCCGTGGACAGCCTGAACGACATCGACAAGATCTTCACCCGCGTGACATTCCCGCAGCAGCCCACGCCGCCGCCGACGGCGACGACGAACCCGGCGGCCGAGCCGTTGAAGGGCCCGAGCGGGTTTGAACCGTCCGGTGAGCAAAAGCCGGGCTCGCCTCGCCAGCCGACGGCCGCGCCGAGCGAGGTCGAGCAGGAAAAGGTCCCGAGCAGTCAGCCGGCATCGGACTAGTCGAGCCTCTGGCCTTGTCGGGCCGCAGGAGGACGATTCGCCAGGGCCTCGCCTGCGGCGAGACCGTGCCACGCGTCGCGTGGCGGCCGGCGGGGATTGTGCCACGGGGGTTGCTATCCCTTGCCGCGATGCCGGCGTATAATGCCCCGTCGGATGGATCGTGCAGGCGCCGCCTACTCTGCACGCCGGCGGCGCGTGTGCCCGGCCGATCGGGTCATGGACGAGTGAGCCCGGGCCGAGGTAAACCACCCTTGCGGGGATTGCCGCTACGATCCGGCGCGGACCACGAGAGGATTGTCGGCAGGCGATTTCATGCTGGATCAGATAGGACAAAAGCGGCCCGTTCCGCTGGTCGTGGGGATACTCGCCATCATTGCGCTGCTGGCCGGCGCGGTTTACATGATGAACCGGGCGGACGCCCGGCTGAGCAGCGTTGACGCGATCCCGGCGGATCCCATCATGCCGGTGGACGTGTACGAGATCCGGCCGCTTGACGTTCCACGCACGATCACGGCTCGGGGACTGCTGAGCGGCATCGAGGAAGTGACCGTATCGAGCGAGGCCCCCGGTCGCATCGTGGGGCGAACGGTTCCGGAGGGGACGCGGGTCTCGGCAGGCGACGTGCTCCTGCGGGTTGACGACACCTTCCACAGCCTTCACTTCCAGCGGGCATCGGCGGAGCTTGCGGCGGCCCAGGCGCAGTTGGACGAAGCCGGGTCCGCGGTCAAGCAGGCGCAGGCGCAGCTCGAGTCAGCGAAAGCGATACGGGCAAATCGCGCGGAGGAATATGAGCGGATCGAATCGCTGCACCAGTCGGGCAACGCGCCGCAGATCGAGTACGACCGCACCGTCGCCGCGTTCCGAACAGCGGAAGCGGATCTGGCTGCGGCCACCGCCGCGGTCGACCGGGCAGTCGAGCAGCAGGCCATGGCTGAGGCGAAGGTTAAGATTGCGACCGCCGCCAAGGAAGAGGCCTCGGCCCAGCTTGAGCGTTGCGTCGTCCGGTCGCCGCTTGACGGAATCGTGAACCGGTTTTTTGTGGAGCGAGGGGAGTATGCCGTCGCGACGGCGCCGTTGGTCGAAGTGGTTCGCCTGAACCAGATGAAGATGGTTGTCGAGTTGCCGGGGCCTGACCTTCGTCTTCTCGATGAACTGACGGACGCGCAGGTTGTCGCCGACGCCGTGCCGGAGAGGCCCTATGCGGCATCCCTCCGCCACGTCAGCCCGAAGGTCGCCCCGACCAGCCGACAGTTTCCCGTGGAACTGCTCGTGGATAACGAGGATGGAGCCTTGCGCGCGGGCATGTACGCGACAGTGACGCTGCGCTGCGGCGTGGTTGCGGATCGCCTGGTCGTGCCGCGCGAGGCCGTATTCAAGCACTTCGGCGCCGATTATGTTCTTGTCGCCACCGACGAGGGTGGCGTAGAGCGTGCCCGGCTGCGACGGATCAGCATGGATGAGCTGTACGGTCGGCTCGATGACGTGCAGATCAGTTCCGGGGTAGGCGAGGGAGAAAGCGTTATCGTGACCCAGCGGCGCGGCCTGCGCGACGGTGTACGCGTGCAGATCGCGCGGACGGTGTCAGCCGAATCCCTGCTGGCCGACGCACCGGCGACTCCATCCCCCTGACAGCGAATCGCTGACGAGCCTCTCCGATGTCTCTCGCTCGCTTCTCGGTCAAGCAAGTCGTCCTGATGAACCTCCTGTTCGTGGTGTGCATCGTGGCAGGCGTGATCGTTCTGCGCGAGATACCCGTGGACATTTATCCCGATACGTCGCTGGACATCGCGACGATTACGACGCTGTGGGTCGGATCGTCGAGCGAAGAGGTCGAGCGGCTGGTGACGCGGGAAATCGAGGAGGAGATCGAGGACGTACGGGGCGCGGAACGCATCATGAGCGTTTCGCAGCCGGACGCGTCAGTTATTACGGTGAAGTTCCGGGAGGACCTGAGCCCGCAGGAGCTGGACGCGGCGTTTGATGATCTACGCGTGCGGCTCGATCGCGTTACCGATCTGCCCGAGGCGGCGGAAGAGCCGACGCTCGAGCGGTTGACGAGTGACGACGTGATGCCGCTGTTCCAGGTGGGGGTGGTGGACGAAGGCGGCGTCGGCGAGACGGTGCTGCGGCGCGTGGCGATCGATCTGAAAGATAAGGTCCGGGATATGCCTGGTGTCGCGCGTGTGCGCATCGTCGGCATCCGGGACCGCGAGCTGCACATCCTGCTCGACAAGGACAAGCTGGAGAAGCACAACCTGTCGCTGGCGCAGGTGGCGCAGATCCTGGAGTCGCAGAACGTGAATATCCCCGCCGGACACGTGGTGGAAGGCGACTCGGAAATCACCGTGCGCGGCGTGGGGGAGATCAGGGAGCCGGCAGATCTCGAGTCCATCTGCCTGGTGCGAAGCCCCACGGGGGCGCACGTGACGATTCGCGATATCGGCAGAATCGAAGAGACGTTCGAGCGAGACTTCTGGCGGGCGCGGCTCAACGGAAAACCCGCGATCGCGCTGCACGTCTCGAAGGATCGCGACGCGAACTCGCTGGTCGTTCGAGACGAGGTGGGCAAGCTCATCAAGAGCTACGCCGCGCACCTCGACGTCACGGGCGTGGGCGTGGAGGTATTCGCCGACGGGACGGCGATCATATCGAGTCGGCTCGCGGTCTTGAAGAACAACCTGCTGGTCGGCATCGGGCTGGTGTTCCTTGTGCTGTGGTTCGCGATCGGCGCGCGCAACGCCCTGCTGGCGATCGTGGGCATCCCGTACGCGTTTCTGTGCGCCATCGTATTCATGCACGTGATCGGGGTGTCGCTGAACGCGGTCAGCATCTTCTCGCTCGTGCTGGTGAGCGGGATGATCGTGGACGACGCCATCGTCGTGCTGGAGAACATCTATCACCACGTACAGCGGGGCCGTCCCGTGCGCGCCGCCGTCGTCGTCGGCATGCAGCAGGTGATGTGGCCGGTGGTGAGTTCGACGATGACCACGGTGGCGGCGTTTCTGCCGCTGCTGCTAATGACGGGCATGCTCGGTCGGTTCTTCGCGATCGTGCCGAAGACGGTGACGGTGGCGCTGCTGTCCTCGCTGTTCGAGTGCCTGGTGATTCTACCGGTGCACTACCTGGACTGGGGGCCGCGCAGATCGGTGGACACGGTCGGGGGGACGGCGACGATTGCGACGCGATGGCAGGTCGCCCGCGAGCGGTTCACCAAGGCGTACGATTACGTACTGGATCAGGTGCTCGTCTGGCGCGCGTTGGTGCCCGTCGGCATGGTCGCGTGTGTGCTGTTCGTGTGGCAGGCGGAGCGCACGCTGACCGTGGAGATGTTCCCGTCCGATTTTCCGACCTGCGTCATCGACTACGATTGCCGCCCGGGGAGCAGTCTGGCCGCAACGGACAAGGCGGTCGCGGATTTCAATAAGGTTATCGAAACGTTCCGGCCGGATCGGGTCGGCAAGGCGGCGACGTT
>JBECKQ010000288.1:0-12718 GCA_040235375.1 Phycisphaerae bacterium
CTTTTCCCGTGTTGCTCGCTTTTCGCATGACCAGCTTGATGCGCATGCCGGGATCACTGAGTTGCGCCTGCGTGACCGGTTGCGTGGCCGTGCCCTGCGGAACAAGGTCCGCGAAGTCCACGGTATACGACTGGAACGTGTCGCCCAGCGTGATGTTGGTTGCCCATTCGAGGTAGCCGATGGAAAGCATGAATTCGACCTGCGGACTGCCCACGAAGGGGTCCTGCGGATCGTAACTGGTCAGCCGGGCATCGATACCCATGCCGGTATACGCCGACATATCGACGCCATTCGCGCTTTTATCGCCGAAACCGTACGTCATGGTGGGGTCGTCGAAGTCGGCCGTGTGGAAACGGCCCTGCCCCTGCGAGCCCGCTGAGAGTCCGCTGCTGATCGTGCCGTTGCCGAACGACACCCAGCCCTGGCTGCCACTCTCGAAATCGAACAGGGTGTCGGCGACCACGAAGTCCGTTTGATACAGCCCGAAATCGCGAAGATCCGCGTCGCCGTCACCGTCGCGGTCGGCGCACAGGCAGTCGCCCGACACCTGCGGTTCGGGCCCGGCCAGGCAGTCGGCGAGCCAGGGGTAGTCCGTCAAGGCGAGGTCTCCGCCGTCGCACGCACACGTGTCGGTCGCTTCGTCACAAATCTGGTCCGGCCCGGTGCACGGCGCCGGCCCATCCTGGCAGAGGTTCGCCACGCACGTCTCGGCACCGTTACAGAAGAGGCCGTCGTCACATTCGGCCGCCGATGTGCACTCAGCGTAAGGCTCGATGAGCACGTCGTCGACGATCAGCTCCATCTCCTGCGTGGGCGTGCGTCCCTGGTACATCCAGAAGTTGATGCGGAACGTCGCATCGGAGAGCGGCGGGTTTTTCGGGCCGACGTAGGTATGCTCCCTGATCAGGTCTTCCGGCGCGGCCAGATCATCCGCATGCCCGTGGTAGCTCTGGAAATAGATGTCGTCCGGGCTCCAGGTGAAGTGGTGGGTGGTGGGCGGATTCGTCCCGGTCAGTCCGGTAACGAAGCGCACCCGGCTCGAAGTATTGGGCACGCTGGGCTGCACGGCGAACTGGCCCGTGGTCGGGTCGGCGGCGTTGCCCCACTTGGAGAACTCGATGTCGATCTCCTCGGTGTCGTTCTTGTAAGTGAAAATCCCCACGACGGAATTGACGTCGAAGAGTTCGGGATTGCTGGAGATCTTGGCCGTGTAGCGGGCGTATCCAAACGCCTGCTGGGCGATGACCTCGCTGCAATACCACGAGCCGCCGATCTGGCGGATCTTCATGTGCAGCTTACCCTGCGCATCGACCCACACGCTGTCCGTGCTGTCCGACCAGAGATTCGGGCCCGGACCGCCGGAGCCGGTCTTGACGGTCCAGTTGATTCCCGCGAATTGAATCGTGCGAGCGCTCGCTGTTGCCGTGCAGATGCCAACGCTCAATACCAGGGCGACCGTGCCACCCCAACGGTTGCCCCAACCGATAATCGACGTCACCTGTGCTTCCTCCACGCATTCCCCCCGGCCTCTAACTTCCCTTCCGCCGCGTCCGACGCCCGAATTTAAAGACCGCACGACCGGACCCCATCCGGTCGGCGCTGGCCGGGCATCGAGTTCCCCATTTGGATGGCGGCGCGCTCGGAGGCGTCGCCGGTATGGCCGCGTCCCCCTCGGCGCCGGTGCGTTTGCGCTGCGGCATTACTGGCCGCCGGGCGGTTTCTCATCGGGGTTCGGCCAGCGTTCCCAGCTCACCTGATTGTACCTCATTTTATCCGGGATGTAAGTCTCCGCGTGCGTGTCGACGCACAACGCGCAGCCGCGGCCCATGTGATGACCACCGATGATACGATTAGTCACGTACTGAATGTCGTTAGGAACCGGCGATCCGTCATAGAAGCGATAGCCCGTCCAAAACGCGCCACCCTGTGTGGCAAACGTGCCCGGTGGCGTCTCGTTGGCCCCTCGATTGAACCGCCAGCCAGGAGAACCGGTGTTCTTCAGCGGCATGTTGTTCTCCGCCACCGCGTAAATCTCCGACGCCCGTGGGCACGAGTCGATCTTCCGCAGGAATGGATCTTTGTTTACCGCGTCTCCGCGCTGAAGCCTGCCCTGTGTACGATGGATCTCCTCATTGAGCCCGTAACTCCCCCCGACCTCGACACGATCCACCTTGTGCGGCTGACCGCTGGCCGGATTCCAGTCCGGAATGATGCGCGGCGCCTTCTCTGATGGACAGATGAAAAGCGAATCGTTGGGAGGGTGAATCATGTTGCCGTTCGCATCGAACGTCGCCAGTTCTGCCGTGAGGATCCCGCCCCTGTAAAACGGAACGGGCCACCGGTTGGTGTTGTACTGATCCGTCGCCGGCGGCCAGACGCCGCCGAACTTCTCCGCGTACATGGTGAACGCCTGCCCCATGCTCCGCAGATTGGCCAGACACATGACTTCCTTGGCCTGCTCGCGTGCGCGTCTCAAGCTCGGCAGGAGGATCGCGATCAGCAAGGCGATGATCGAAACGACGACCAACAGCTCGACCAGCGTGAACCCGCCACGCCGCTCCGCAGCGCCCTTCACCCTCTGAAGATGGTCTCTGGGTTCGGGGTTCATGAACGTGCCTCCAACAACTCTTGAAATGAGTAATAGGCATGGATCGCAATACCAGCGCAGCCGGCCTGCTTCGGCAGCACGCGATGAAGCGTGTCCAACTGCGTGAGAAAGTACTCCGCGGGATAGACGCCGAACGTGATCCCCGTCTCGACGCGGGGACCGGTGCCGAGCTCGACGGAGGCGAACACATCGACGCCGAGTCGCTTGCCCAGAGCGAATTCGGTGAGGCAGCAGTCAATCACGCCGTTACGCCCGAGTGACCGCACGCGGTACGACATGATGCCCGCGTTCTGCACCAGCTCCATCGTGGCTTCCAGCAGAGGAACCTCGCCCTTGTCGGTCTGGACGTTGTAGACACGCTTGCCGCTGGCGTCGACCTTGTCCCACCAGAATGGGATATCAACCCCATACTGCATGCCTGCTTCGTTGACCTGACGGCGCAGAGCGCGGTTGAGTTCGATGTAGTTCTGAATGATCTGCTGGCGCTCGGCGTCGCTGGATTTCCACCCCTTCAACACGTACGGCTCGTTGTCCATGTGGACGGCAAAATACCGCCCCTCCGCCGGCCCTTCACGATTGAAGGCGTCGAGCGCCTCGACGAGCTTGAATACCCTCTCGTGGTTTTCCGGAAGAATGAATTCGGGCCCGCCGTCCAGGGCGTGCACGCGAATCCCGGCGCCCGTCGCCCGGATGTTGAACGCCCGCTGCTCGTCGACCAGCAGGAGTTCCATCTTGCGGTCCTTGTACTTGTTATACGGCACCTGCCAGAACAGGTCGGTGATCGCGTGCTCCTTGCAGAACGCGAAAAGCTGGTCCACTTCCGCCGGCTCGGGCAGGATCTTCGTCGTTCGCCAAACCCACATCGCCTGCCGGATCGGCTGCTGTGGCGCCGGCGGGCTTAACCCCATCGGAGTCTCCGCGCCCTCACTGACGAAGCGGATTCTGGCCAGGGCGACCCACGCCGGACCATTGCCCTCGAACATGAAGCGCACAGCGCCAACCTTGGTGCGATCCACGGCATTGGCCGGAACTTCCCAGTGCATTGTGGCCCACCGGCCCGCCGCCAACTGGTCTGGCTCGATGGTCCCCAGACGTACCCCGGGCGCCTCGCCTCCCGACGCCCGCCCGCTAACCAACTCGACGTTCAGGCGACGCTCGCCCAACTGACCAAGCGCGGCGATCTCCAGCACCGGCGCTGATGACACGTCGGCCAAGGGAACATCCGTGTCCCGCGCCGTCGTGTCATAGAGGGGCACGATGCCCCCGATGCCCTCCGCCGGCGCGCCCGCGAGCGCCTCGATTCGCCAGGCGCCGCTGGCCGGTTCGCCAATCGTCACCAGCCGATCCTGCAGTCGGTCCGGCCGCGCGCCGACCAGGCCGTACTGCCCTCCTTGGGCGGTCTGCGTCGCGGTATCGAAGTCGATGACGTCGATCACCGGATCAGCCGCCCGCGCGGCGGGACAGGCCGCCAACAACGTGGCAGCCACAGCCAGACTGAAACTACTCGCCTTTCGCATCCCGAGCCTCTGGACGTCGTATACGCACCTCACCCGCCCGGCATTCTAGCCGGTAAAAATCGGTCCAGCACCCGACGTCTCATTCGCCCCCTTCATGCGGCGATCTGGGCGACCGAGGCCGCCCCAAAACTTTCGTCACGCCCGAGTGCAACTGCGCCGAAAGAGGCATAACGGCGCAGTCGCGCGGGCGTCGGCTATCGTCTCTTGCGCAACAGCGCGAGTCCGCCGATGACGAGCAAGGCTGCAGTCGCCGGTTCGGGCGTCACCGCCACGTTGTCGACCCGCATGCGAATCTTCCCGCTAATCGGGTTGTTTGGATCGCGGTTGAGGTTGCGCAGCAGCACGCGAATCTCAAGGTTGGGGTCCGCCAACTGTGCGGCCGTTATAGGCATTGTCGCCGCGTTCTGCGGCGTCAGGTCCGCGAAGGCCGACGAAACGTTGTAATACTGCCCATCCGCAGGGAGACTCACGATCTTCGCCCATTCGAAATAGCCCGGTAGCTGGAACATCAATTCGACGTTTGGCCCAGGACCGGGGTAAGCCGGCGACAGGCCATCCACCGAAAGTTGCACATCCGCGCTGAAGGCATCGTACACAGACAGGTCCATGCCCAGACCGTACGAGCGCACCGCGCCACCCCACAGCGAGGGGTCGAGACTGGTGACGTAGAAGATGCCATCAGTTCCGCCCACGCCCTCACCTGGGGCCGGGCCGAAATCCAGCGTTCCGCCACCGAACCGGTACCAGCCTTGAACCCCACCTTCAAAGTCGTAGAGCACGGTCGCTCGCGCTTGTCCGACCGCGCCGACGACCAGCATGGCCGTCGCCGCCAGAATCACCGCCACATGCTTTTTCATCGTTCCAACCTCCTTAAAAGAGAGAGCCGTTCACGTCGCCTTGGATCGAGAGAGCATCGATCCGCTCCGCAGTACTCTCCTAGTAACACCAAGCCGGGAATCCGGAGACCACATCCGGCCCCTGCATGCACTCCAGGAAATTCTGAAAATCGTCGATATTGATGACGTCATTTTCGGGAATCGTATCCGTGATCGTCGAGTCGTAGTTTGCGTCCATCCGCGTACAGGTCGGGTCGTCCGCCGGGGCAACGTCGAAACAGCGCTGGAACTCGCGGAAATCGTCCAGATCGACGTCGCCATCACTGTCAGCATCCGCCCAGAGGACGGGGGCATCCTCGATCAGGACAAAATGGTCGAACACGATTACGTTGTCGCCCGCGGTGTTCTCGCCTCGTCGCCAGATCGTCTTGAAGGCGTTGATATCCGTCAGATCAAGCGGGTCCGTTCCGGCGATGGCAGACGCGTCGAATGACGAGTCCAGCCCGACAAACCAGAACGTGTACGTGTGCCACTCTCCGTCCTCGGCCAGGGGCGGCGCCCGATTGATGAACGGCTTGGTGGGAATGGAGCGCGGCACCACCGCCGTTGTGTCGGGATCAATCGTACTACCGCCCAGGCCGTTCGTGTCCGTCAACTCGAACTGCAGTCGCACGCCCGGCTTGCTGATCTGGTCCGGCAGTATCAGCCGCACGCGCAGGGTGATTCCCGTTCCCTGGCTCAGGTCGAGGTTCGCATCACGCACGCCCGACCCATACCCGCCACAAAGTGGCTGGCCGCAGCACATGACTCCGCCGCCATGTTTCGCACCCAGGAACTGGCACGCAGCTGGTCCGTAGGTCAGGTCGCACCACGCCCAGTCGCCGGCCGTGAAAATCGCATGACCGTCCTCGGAATAAACGCCGTTCGAGCCGAAATCGACAGTCGGGTAGCCGAAGAAGCTCCAATAGTCGGGATCGCAGACGCGCGTGTCGGTGCCTGGGTAGAACCCAATGTTGGTATCCATGTCGAAGATCACGGTCCCCGGTGCCACCGAGTCGCCCGCGTGGGCCATCGGCGCGAGGCAGGCCAGCGCCCCTCCGCAAGCTACGATTCGCCATACTCCTGTCTTTCGCATCATGGCTTCGCTCCTTCTCCTCAACTTTGTCGCTTCGACCTCTTTGTCATACTCATGTCCATCGTGGCATGCGGAAAACCCGCTGCAACACGGGCACAACGGCCCCGCGCACCACGCCGTACTCACCCAATGCCGACGCCAGAAGCCTGGTTTTGCCCGCTTCGTGCAGCAGCCGGTGATCGTCGAGAATCTTCTGCAATCGCACGAGCAGGGCATCGCGCAGCGCGTCATTGTCCGAGCCGACGATAAACGCGCCCGGCTCGACAAAGTTCACCGCGTGCACGACCAGGTGGGACATGTCGCGGGCCACGCGATCCATGGCGGCAACCGCGGACCCCTCGCCCCCGTGCAATGCCTGCACGAAGGACTCGACGTCCTCGAATGGCGCACCTTGATCGTCGCGGGCATCGACCAGCGGATGGGCCACCAGGGTGGTGATCTCGCCGGCCGCCCCGAACTCGCCGTGGAACGGTTCGCCGTTCACGATGATCCCGCATCCCATCCCAATCACGCCGTGTGCCCCATCCACGCAGTGGGCCTCGACAACGTTGAAACGCAGGTACATATAGACGAGATTGCGCACGTCGCGGGCGGCGCCGAAGAAATGCGACGCCATGCTGCCGGCGACCGAGTCGTTTACAATGTACGTCTCAATATCCCAGTTTTTCTCGCAGAGTTGCTTGAGCGGCGCCTGCTTCCAGCCCAAAGGCTTGCTCCAGCGCACGACCCCCAGGTTGGGGTCCAAATGCCCCGGTAGGGCGACGCCCACCCCCCGAATGTTGTCCCACGTAAGGCCCGCGCCTGTCAGTAGAACGTCGCCAATGGCATGCAGCCGCGTTACGGTCTCGTCGGGCGTGGTCGGCGATGATCTGGCGCGCGTACGCGCAGTCAATCTGCCGCTCAGATCGCACAACCCCGCAAGAATCGCGGTTTCGCTCACCTCGAAGCCTAAGGCCCACGTTGTACGGCCGGATAGCGCGAGCATCCGCGGTGCGCGACCGCCACGCGACTCACCATTGCCGACCTCCTCCACCAGGCCCTCTTCGATCAGCTCTTTGACAACGGCCGAAACGGTCGGTGGCCGGATTGCGGTCAGTTCCGCCAACTCGGCGCGGGAGATCTTGCCCAGACGGCGAATGCGATCGAGAATCAACCGCCGATTGACCACGCGATTGAGGCGCGGCTTTCCTGTCAGCGCTTCGTGCATGGCAACCATCTTAATTAAGACGGCCACCGAAGTTCAAGGGGTAAATGAAAAAACTTTATGAAGTTCTTGATGTAAGCGCAACAGTCTGCCATAATGGAGGT
This sequence comes from Phycisphaerae bacterium, assembly GCA_040235375.1. Classification (GTDB taxonomy): domain Bacteria; phylum Planctomycetota; class Phycisphaerae; order UBA1845; family UBA1845; genus JBECKQ01. Next base: position 7,405 of record JBECKQ010000288.1, read on the forward strand.
TATGGTTGCCGCAACCGACCGCACACCACGGAATCTGCACCACCGCTCCAGGCACCAGGATGCACAAAGCACGGCGTTGGAGGTTTCCCCAACGCACCTCGAGACGCGGACCTCCAGGAACTCACAAAGAATGCGGCGCCTGCACACTGACGCGGATGGGCAACCGGCAGCACAACGTGGTTGACGGGGGAACGGCAGATACGCCTGTGGAGTGACGTGCCTCACAGGAGACGTTGCGGCGGTCCCTCCGAGTGGCGACGGCCGTTTGCGGGAAAGGAAGACGAGTTGCCGGAACTGGCTGCACAAACCGACTCCGTGCTCGCCGAGGACACAGCACGGATACGCGGGCAGATCGCCGCGCTGGACCGCGCTACCGTCAGCGGGATTGCTGACCGCCTGCCGGGCAACGCGTGGTTTCTCGATGATGGTCGCGTGCTCTGCCGGGCGCGGTCGCACGGAGACAGTCGCTTCCCTTACGGACGCGACGGTTTCCTGTTCTGGGTTCACGCATCCGGCTACATGTCTGCCAACCGCGGGCAGTTCTTTCTCTTGTTGCCGACGCGGGACGGGCACGAACCCCCGATTGCTTTTTTTGTCGGGCAGCGGGGCGCAGGCGGCACTTATACGCCGCTCGCGTTGCTCCCGGTGCCCGTGCTCGACGATCTCGCGACCGGCGTCCGCGACCGTTGCACTGTACTGGGGCCCGATGCGGCGTATTTCCTGGCGGAGAACGAAACGCTTGTTTCAACCATACGCGTGTTCGTGGATCGATCAACGGTCGAAGGCGTGCATATCGCCTTCTCCCTCCAGATCGAGAATCGCGCTCCCGTCGCCCAGGATCTGTACCAGTCCGCGTATATGAACCCGTTCTGCCGGCACCAGTTCGCGGAGAGCGGTGAAGATCGGTGGTTCAAACGGATTGAAGTGCATGCGCAGCCGGACACGGGGCAAGCTCGACATGGTTCGCTGGCGCTCGCGCCATTCGTCGTTTCGGTCAACGAAGACGTCGACCGGTTCCGGTCCGTCACCAATACGATGCTCGTGCGACGGGCGTTTTCGGTGATGGGCGACATGGAACGGTGCGCCCTTGAATCACAAGTTGGCACGTCACGGCGCATGTACCTGGGCGATCAACGGCGCGGCTTGGCCCAGGCAGTCTTCCTGCAGAGTGGTCTGCTCGACCGGGACGTGCCGCTCACGGTGTTCAACGACAACGCCATCGTGGGCGATCTGAATCGCTTCCGGCTTCCAAGCGGCGCTACCGCGCGATTCGACTACGTCGTTTCGCTGCCTCGCGACGAAGAGACGTTGCATCGGCAACTGAGCCAGGCAGTTGGCGCCGAATACGTTGATGCAGCCTTGGCACGCACGCGGGCCGCGACGCGCGACGATAGGCACGATCTGCAAATGCGCATCGGTGGCTGCGCCCTTGACGACATCTGCGGTGACACGTTCAACCACTTCCTGCCTTATCTTCGCGAACAGGTCCGCGTTTGCGCCGAGACCAGGGGATTCATGCAGCCGGCGCCCAATTCGCTCATCGGAATCCGGGACGTGTTCCAGGCCATCGAAGGGCAGTTGCTCGACCAGCCGGAAGCGGCGAAACGGAAAATGAGCGAAGCGCTGCGTTTCGTGCTCGAAGACGGACGTTGCCCCCGGCAGTACTCCCTGCCGGTCAACGGTCTCCCCGGTCCCGCCGATCTGCGGGCTTTCATCGATCAGGGGGCGTGGGCAATCTCCGCTCTCTACACCTACCTGTGCACGACCGGTGACGCAGCGTTCCTCGACGAGCGCGTCGGCTATCATCGCCTCGACGCGAGTGGGAGCGGCATCGAACCATCACCCCGGGAAGACAGCGTCAGCGAGCACCTGCTGCGCATCATGGATTATCTCCTGCGCCAGCGCGACCCGCAGACCGGTCTGCTGCGGGCGCTATACGGCGATTGGAATGATGCCCTCGACGGGTTGGGCACCTCCTCCACGCCTGGCCAGGAGTTCGGGACGGGAGTGAGCGTGATGGCCAGTCTGCAACTCTACCGCAATTGCGCCGAGCTCCTCGAAATCCTGATGTGGGCCTGCCCGACGCGATATCACCGAGAGCATGCGCGCTTTGCCCGCGTCCGGGCGGAGCTGCGTGACGCCCTGCTGCGTCACGCGGTTATCGAGCGGAACGGCCAGCGGCGAATCCTGCACGGCTGGGGGGATGCTCAGCGGTATCTCGTCGGTAGCTTCGCCGATGTCGACGGCAAGGCCCGAGACGGGCTCACGTCAAATGCATTCTGGGTGCTTTGCGACATGCTCACCGAGGATCCGACGCTCCGGCCCGAGATTCTCGCCGCCTTCGATAGGCTTGATTCCCCGTTCGGACTGCGCACGTTTGCTCCCGGCTTCGACCCGGACACGCCCGGTGTGGGACGCATTCCCAAGCTTCCCATCGGCACCGCGGAAAACGGCGCCACGTACCTGCACGCGACGGCCTTCGGAGTCATGGCGCTGTTTCGCATGAATGAGCCGCGGCGAGCATGGGAGCAGATTCGCAGGATCCTGCCCTTCGGCCCCCAGCAGGAGCATCTCAGTCACTCGCCCTTCGTGATGCCGAATTCATACGTCTACAACCCCGAGCTGGGTCTCACCGGCGAGAGCATGAACGACTGGCAGACCGGCAGCGCCAACGTTCTGCTCAAGGCGCTGGTGTGGTACGTCTTTGGCTTCCGCCCCGGGTTGGGCGGACTGCGCATCGCGCCGGCCTCCTGGTGTCCGATGATGCGTTTCGACTTCTGCGGGCGGGCGCACGGGCGCCGCGTGCGCATTCTGTACGCCAAGGGTGATGTAACCCAACGTCGCTTCGAACTCGGTCGGTGCGTCTTGCCACCGGTTGCTGATGACGTGACTTCGGTCCCCAGTGTACTGCTCGCGTATGATGACCTCTCCACTGACCATGAGAACGTCATCACGATATCCGATCCGGAATAGTCAAGGCTCCGTGTCTCGTGGAGTCTCTGCCGGCATGCCATTGGCCGGGTGCATGTTCGCCGCACTCATTGCCGGCGTACTCTCCACGCTCGCCGCTTGCGGCTGTCGCGAGCGCGTCCCCGTCGCCGCGCCTGCGATCCGCCACGTGCTGCTGATCAGCATCGATACCTGCCGGGCGGACCATCTGGGATGCTATGGCTTCGCCAAACCGACCACACCGCATCTCGACGCCGTCGCCGCCCGAGGCATCCGCTATGCGAACGCGGTGTCGCCCGTGCCCATGACGTTGCCGGCCCATTCTTCCTTGATGACGGGAACGACGCCGCTCGTACACGGCGTGCACAACAACTTCGGGTATCGACTGGGCTCCTCCCCCATCACGCTGGCGGAACTGCTTCGGCAGGCGGGCTTTCACACCGGCGCCGTGATTGGCGCGTTCGTGCTCGATCGCCAGTTCGGGCTGGACCGGGGCTTTGACGATTACGACGACCATCTCGACAGCTCGCGCCGTGCTGGCGAGATAAACGAGCGCGTGGCCGCGGATGTGGCCGGCCGAGGTGTCGCCTGGCTCAAGGCGCACGCCGCTGAAAAGACCTTCCTGTTCCTGCACTTCTTTGATCCTCACGCTCCCTACGAGCCGCCCGCGGCATACGCTGCGCGCTTCGGCGGCGACCGCTACGCCGCGGAGATTGCATACACCGACCATTGCGTCGGGGATGTGCTTGCCGCGCTTCATGATCTCGGTCTCGACGATTCGACGCTTCTGATAATCGTGGGTGATCATGGCGAGATGCTGGGAGAGCACGGGGAAAGCAGGCACGACTACTTCATCTACAACTCGGCGCTGCACGTGCCGTTCATCGTTCGCCCTCCGGGCCCGGCTCAGCCCGCCGTCGTCACCGCGCGCGTGGGACTCATCGACGTCTTGCCGACGGTTTGCGGCTATCTTGGCATTCCCGTACCCCGACAGGTCGACGGGCACAATCTCCGCGGGCCGGCGCCCGCCGATAGCGATCGATCCTTCTACTGCGAGAGCATCACGCCGACGCGCTACGAAGCCAATGCGCTGCGCGGGCTGATCACGCAAAGGTGGGAGTACATCAAGTCCCGGCGCCCGGAACTCTATGACCTGCCCGCCGATCCCCTGGAAACCAACAACCTGATTGAGCAGGAACCGAAAGTGGCCCGCGCACTGGATGAACAGCTCGAACAGCTTGTCGAGCGGCATCACGTCACCGCGGACAGCGGCCCCCCGATGGCGCTCTCGCAGGCGGACAGCGCGCGCCTGGAGGCGCTCGGATACGTCGCCGGCAGTCGCGCGGACGATGCCTGGGACATCAACGACGATACTGACGACCCGAAGGACCTGATCGCCTTTCACGAGAACGACGGCAAGGTGATTTCCCTCATCACGCTCAAGGAATACGTCGAGGCCACCGCACTTTGCCGCCAGATGCTTGCCCAGCGGCCGAAGTACTGGCGCGGCCACTTGCACCTGGCGCGAATTGCAGCGGAGCAGAATCACGTTCCGGAGGCGGTGGAAGAGTTCAGACGGGCTCTGCAATTGAAGCCCACATACGCTCCCGCGCGCGTGCTGCTCGGAAAGGCACTGGCCGCTCAAGGTCAGTATGAGGCGGCAGTCGATGAGCTCTCTCGCGCGCTCGCCGAGGATCCGAGCGCTGTCGAAGGCCACCGACAACTGGCCGATACGCTGGCACGACTCGGGCGGACGGCGGAAGCTGTCGATCACTATCGTGAGGCATTGGTACTCAATCCGCGAGACGCAGAAACGCAACTCAACCTGGGCATCGTCCTGGCGACGCGCCGCCAGTTCGACGAGGCCATCGTCCACTACCGTCTGGCGCTCGACCTCGCCCCGGGCAACGTCAAGGCCCTGGCCAATCTGGGCAAGGCCCTGCAACTCGTCGGCCGTAATACAGAGGCGATCCCCCTATATCGTGAAGCGCTGCGTCGCGTGCCGGGCAGTGCCCCACTCTGGTGCGCACTCGCGGGTGCTCTGGAGCATACCGGCGAGTACGCCGACGCGCTCGCTTGTTATCGCAAGGCGGAGCGACTCGAACCACAGTCCGTCGCCGCCCTGAACGGTGCAGCGTGGATTCTGGCCACGCATCCGGACGAAGCCGTTCGCCAACCGACGGAGGCCGTGCGGTTGGCGCGCCGCGCCGTCGACGTGAGCGGCGGGGAAAATGCCACGGTGCTCGATACGCTCGCCGCGGCCTACGCCACCGCTGGGCAGTTCGAGCAGGCGGTCGCGACAGCGGAGAAGGCGCTGAACATCGCGAACGACTCGTCCGACGCGGACTTGGCACGGGAAATCCGC
>JBECKQ010000250.1:0-21745 GCA_040235375.1 Phycisphaerae bacterium
TGCGACGAACCGGATGCAACAGTGCAGGGTGGAGGCAAAGTCCATGGCCAAGATGACGACGATCAAGAAACCGCCCGCGGGTCGCCCAGTCCCGCACGCGGCGCTGCTTCGCGGGGTCAACGTCGGCGGCAAGAACAGGCTGCCGATGGCGGCGCTCGTCGGCATGTTTGGGCAGGCCGGCTGCGCAGAAGTGCGGACGTACATCCAGAGCGGCAACGTTGTCTTCCTCGCGACGCCCGCTACGGCGAGGCACACTGCCCACTCCGTAGCCAGGCAAATCCGCGAGCAGTTCGGGTTCGAAACACCCGTCGTGCTCCGCACGGCCGACGAGCTGCGCCGCATCGCCGCGAACAACCCTTTTCTGCCATCGAACGCAGACGTCAAGACTCTCCACGTCGTGTTTCTGGCCGAGAAGCCCGACAAACGCCGAACCGCCGCCCTCGATGCGGATCGATCGCCAGGCGACGCATTTTGCGCTGTCGGACGGGAGGTGTATCTGCATCTGCCGAACGGCGTCGCCAGAACCAGGCTTACCAACAACTATTTCGATGCCGCGCTTGGCACCGTCAGTACGATGCGCAACTGGCGCACACTGCTGAGGCTGGTGGAGATGTCGCAGCAACTCCGCTGACCGGCTGCACCAAGCAAAGCGGCCGTTGTCGTGCAACGGCCCCTCGAATGGCCTCTCGGTCCGAAAGACGCCCCGGCGCTCACCCCTTCGCCTTCAGTTCCACCGCCGCGGCGGGCTCGAACACCTGGAACGTGAGTGACTCCGTCAGGTAAAGCTCAACCTTGTCGCGGTTGTGCGACGCATAGCCGACGGCAATGTCCTGCCCCACGGTCATCAGAAAATCGCCGCCGCGGCAGGATAACAGCAGCCCGCCGTCCAGCACGGGGCTCCACAGAATCTGCCCGCCTTCGACCGCGTCGCGCACCATTCGCCGGGGCGGATAGCTGCCTTTGCCCGCCTTCATCAGCTCCGCGTACTGCTTGTGCCCCAGTACGAGCGCGTATGGGCCGCCGATGCCCGCCATGCGCAGCCTCTCCATCCCCTCCGCGACGCCACGGTGATACTCATCCGCCCCGGACGGCAGGGAGACCGCGTCATGCCCGCTCGACGCAATGACCCCCTTGATCTGACCATCTGAGAAACCCTGGTAAATCGCGGTTTCTTCGAACGCGGCGAGCTTGCGGGCGGCCCCTTCCAGCGAGGACAGATCGGCGTCTTTGCAGCCCCGCGTGATGTTGTCCATCTCCATCTGGTCGACGTGGAACGGCACGCGGGCTTCGACCAGCGGCTGCGCTTCGCGCAGCCCCCACGGAACGTCCTTCGCACTCTTGCTCTTCGAGAGGTCCAGACGGCCGGTGTTCACCGCGGCGTGCGCCCAACCGTGCGGGCCGTCGAAGTCCACCAGCGTGCGCGCGGAAAGCTGCACTTTCAGCGTTCGAGCCGCCGTCTCGTCGATCTCCGCCCACGCCTCCGCCGTCAGCGGCGCGAGGTCGCGTCTCAGCATGTCGCCCATCGTCTATCCCCCTTTCGCGAACTTGTGGATGCCCAGATCGGTTCCGCCCGGCTTGCCGGCCTGCGCGTCGTTGCTTTCGCCCTGACCGCCTTCCTCGACTTCGGTGATCGGCTGTGAAGTGAACAGGTACGTGCGAAGCTCCTCGTCGAACTTCGGTGATCGCCGGCGAAGCCACTCGAGCGCCATTGCGGCGTGCTCGATCTCCTCATCGCGGTTATGCGCCAGGATCGCCTTCAGGTCCTCGTCCGGCGTCACGTCCACGCGCTGTTGATACCAGTCGATCGCCTCGAGCTCCTCGATGAGGCTGGAGATTGCCCGGTGCATGTCGCGAGTCTGTGGCGACAGTTCCGCCGCCGGCTCGTGGTACGGGGTGGCCATTGTGCAAAACCTCTCTCTTTCGATGAGCGAACGGACCGCGCTACCTTCCACGCTTATAGCTGCCGGTCGTCCTGTGTCAACATGACTGGTGATGGTGCCGAGGAGGGGCGTTGGGGGTTAACCACGATGCGCTGGGGTCCCCTCGACGCTGGCGGAGCGCGTAACCGTCGGTCCATGCGCAGCTTCCGGCGGCGTTGCGGCCGCGACGGCGATCACGCCCGCAAGTATGAGCGCCACGCCGATCCACTGCCCGGCCGTCAATCGCTCGCGCAGCGACGGCGCCAGGTGCGCCGCGATGGCGATGATGGCAAACCCGCCGCCGACCATGATGGGGTAGGCGATGCTGATCTGCAGCGTCTTCGATTGCAGGGCGTACATGTACAGGAACGCATTGCAGGCAAAGCAGATCAGCCCGATCAGCAGGATCGGATGGGTCAGCACTGTGCGCGCTGCGCCGAACGCTCCGTGCTCCATGAGGCCACCGCCGGCCGCGACCGACTTGGCCCCCACTTTCATCAGCAGGTTGGCGACCGCGTTCAGCACCAGGGCCCCGACCAAGGCAACGACGTATTTCATCAACTTCTCCCGAAGCGAGACTTGTCCACGGTGATACACGTGCAGCACACGGGTTTCCGAGCACCGCAGTTGTTCGCACAAATCGAGGGCAGTGGCCACCTGCACGAGCTACGGCACACGCCGTCCGGCCGTGGCGACCGACGTCTCGGACACCTGAGCAGTACCCGCAGTTTCCGCCCCGTAGTTCCGGGGCCTGCCCCTTCGAGCCAGGCCCTGCCACCCGAACGCGACGATCATACCGGACGTTTGCTTTCGTGGCATCACGACGCGAGGGCATATCGGTCCGGCAACCGCCGGCGGGCGACCTCCAGTTTCCCCTCAAGGCGTATCGTATAGTTTCAGCGCGCCGCGGACCGAAAAGTGCCGGATCGTGGCACTCGCCGCCGCCGGCGCACCGAGTCGCCGGGACAGGTTACGTGGGCGAGGGCTGGGCCACAAGTGCAGCCGGTGGCGATGTGACCGGCTCCGGTCGCGAAATCAGCTGCGGGGCTCGGGGACGCGAAGGCTGGCCGGACGCTTTTCCGGAAGCGAAACGTCATCCCGTCCGATAACAGATGCGGGGGACGCGACATGCTGTCAAGACAACGGCGGACATCGGCGACGGTGCTGGCTCTCGAAGAATGCCCCGTGCGCATCGACCACACGCCACGCTCCCCGCAATCCGCCGTCGTGATGTCGGCCCCCGCAATGTGGGATGCCGATCGTTCGCCTCTCGCCGCCCGCGATCCCGTTGCCTGGCTTGCCGGCCGTCGTGCCCGCCGCGTGTTTCTGCTCCTGCTTGCCGTCTGGCTTCTGAATGCATTCGACCTGACGCTGACGATGCTCGCCGACGCCGACGGCATCCTCGAGGAGGGCAATCCCATCGCCCGCGCCATCCTCGCCCGCGGCGCCCTGACCCTGTTCGCCTTCAAGATCATCACCGTGTTCGTCGCTTCGGTGGTGATGTTCGGGTTCCGCCGCTACCGCTGCACGGAGATCGCCCTGTTTGTCGTGCTTGCGGCCTACACGCTCGTCGCAGTCAAATGGCACGTGTGCTATGCGATGTACGACATCGGCAACACCCGTGACGGGTGCCTCGTCGATATTGCCTGGCTTGACACAATGGCCAGGTACTTCTGCGTCATCTGACCGGCGCTGCGCCCGCGATTGCACAGCGAGTTCATGCCCGATCGCCGGGGAACCGTCGCGCCTGATGGCGCGCGGCGCGGCCATTCCCATCCCCTGCTCACGATTTCCACTATGATCTATCGGAAGCCCAGCGGCCCGGCGGCCGTTGACGGGACCTTCGAACACGAACAACGCAGTGGAAGCGAGCAGACATGGCCGTCGATTTCAAGACCATCGAGTCGATCCTGGATAGCGCCTGGAAGCAGAACCGCGCCGCGCTCTTCGAGCACGAGGTCTACCGGCTGATTCGCGCCTCCGGCGCCGTACGCGTCCCGCGCACGGTCTTCCGTCCGGCGAGCGAGCGCTTCGGCCAGGAAGATCTCGACGGGCTCCCCGGCGACCGCGTCGTGCTGAAGATCGTCTCGCCCGACCTGGCCCATAAGAGCGACGTAGGCGGCGTCCGCTTCGTCGAGCGCCGGCTCGCGGCTGTCAACGACGTCGCCAAAGAGCTACACGACGTGGCTGAGCAGCAGAAGTGCTCGCTGGTGGGAATCGTGGCGTGCGAGTATTTCGAGTTCGGTCACGCCAGCCTCGGCGCGGAGCTTTTCGTCGGCATCCGCGCCGCCCGCGAGTTCGGCCCGATCATCGCCGCCGGCCTCGGCGGCGTGCACACCGAGTACCTCGCCTCCGTCATGCAGCGCGAAAAGGCCATCGCCACCGCCCTGACCGAGGCCAGCACGGGCCGCAGCTTCTTCGGGCTGTTCCGCAACACGATGGCCTACGACATCCTTTCCGGCCGCGCCCGCGGCTACAAGCGGATCATCGCTGACGAGAACCTCATCGAGTGCTTCGACGCCTTCATCGCCATCGCTCATCGCTACTGTGCGAACGCCCGCGGCGACAAGCCGGTCGTTGCCGAACTCGAGGTCAACCCCTTCGCTCTGCTCGACGGCTTTATGGTCCCGCTCGACGGCCTGTGCCATCTTCGGGCGACGCACCCGGAAGAGCCCGATCGGCCCATCACGAAGATCGGCAAGCTGCTGCATCCGAAGTCGATGGCGATCGTCGGCGTCTCGACCAAGGGGATGAACATGGGCCGCGTCATCCTCACCAACGTCAAGGAGTGCGGTTTCGACCCGGGGCATCTTTACGTCATCAAGCCGGACGCCGCGGATATCGACGGCGTGCCCTGCGTGCCCTCCATCACCGGGCTGCCGGCCAAGGTTGATCTGCTCGTCGTGGCGGTAAACGCCTCCCAGGTGCCGGAAATCGCCAACGAGGTCATCGACTCGAACAAGGCCGATGCGGTCATTCTCATTCCCGGCGGCATGGGCGAAACCACCGAAGGCAAGGAGCCCGAACGCCGGCTTCGTGGGCGGATCGCCGAAGTCCGCCGCTCGCGACCGGACGGCGGCCCCATCTTCCTCGGCGGCAACTGCCTCGGCATCCAGTCGCGCCCGGGCAAGTACGATACGATGTTCATCCCGCAGACCAAGCTCGCCAAGCGGTGGGGAGCGGAGGGCCGGCGCGTGGCGGTCGTGTCGCAGAGCGGCGCTTACGTCATCACGCGCATGAGCAACCTCGAAACGCTCGATCCCAAGTACGCGATATCGATGGGCAACCAGGTGGACCTCACCATTTCCGACATGATCCGCTTTCTTGACCAGGAGACGGACATCGCCGTCTATGGTATCTATGTTGAGGGTTTCCGCGACCTGGACGGCCTGGCGCTGGCCCGGGCGGTGTCGCGGGCCGCATCCCGCGGTAAGGATGTTGTTTTCTACAAGGCCGGGCGCACCGAGGCCGGGCGGGCAGCCACCGCGGGCCACACGGCCTCCATCGCCGGTGACTACAACGTCTGCGCCGCCGCCCTCAACGCCGCCGGTGCCCTGGTTGCCGACACCTTCAAGGAGTTCGAGTATCTCGTCGAGATCGCCGCGCACCTGCATGGCCGCGTCATCACGGGCTGCCGGCTCGGCGGCATCAGCAACGCCGGCTACGAGGTCGTCGGCATGGCCGATGCGACCGTCGGTCCCACCTGGCGCGTCGAGTTTCCCCGGTTGCCGGATGAAGATGCCGCGAACCTTCGCACCGTGCTCTCGCGCTACAAGCTGGAGATGCTCGTGAACGTGCAGAATCCCATCGACTTGACGCCGATGGCTCCCGACGCCGCGCACGAAGAAACGATTCGCATCCTGCTCGAGTGTCCGGTGATCGACGCGGTCGTTGCGTCATTCGTGCCGCTGACGCCGACAATGAAGACCACGCCGGACGAGATCAGCGATCAATCATCGCTCGCCCATCGCCTGCCGCGCGTCTTCCACGAAACCTCGAAGCCGCTGGTCGTCGCGATCGATGCCGGCCCGCTGTACGACCCGCTCGCGCTGGCCATTCGCGAAGGCGGCGTGCCCGTCTTCCGCTCGGCGGATTCCGCCGTCCGCTCGCTGGGCCGCTACCTGCACCACAAGCATCACCAGCGGTGAGCGGGCGTGTGTTTCTCGTAGAAGGACGAATATTGAGAAGACAGCCGGAATAGCGCACGGAATGGAGCGGTTTCAGCTCGCCAGGACGGCCTGCTGAATGACCGTCCGCCGGCTCGAGCCGCCCTGGCCGACGCCCATTTCGAGGATGCGGCCGCTCTCCTCTCCGAGCGTGCGGAAATGCCGCTGAAGGGCGATGCCTTCGATCTCCTCGTCCTCGCTGGGAAGTTCGCTCTCCTCGAAGCCCCCGAACAGCGTGAGTGAGGCTATGGCAGCACTATGCCAGCGGTCCAGCTCCGCCATGTACGTGTCCCACGAAGCGAGATCAAGGCTGCCGTTGTTGACCGCCTCGCGCAGATCGACGAATTCGTCCGCCAGCGTCGGGCACTTTACGCACGAGCCTCCGAAGATCGTGATGAAGATGCTCTGCGGCGCCGGGGATGGTCCCCTGCCTGCCCGCCGAGCGGTAATAAGCTGTCGGGCCAGCGTCGGCCGCGTCAACGTACAACCGCCGAACAGCGTGAAGTAGCACCGTTTGCCGGCACTCAGCGGCCCTTCGTATCCACCGAAAACACAGAGCTGCAACATGGTTCAGACCTCAATCAGATCGGTCCGTCGCCTTCCTGTGCCGGTATTCGCGACGGCTCCGCGGATATTCCGCCGGGCGGCGGAACATTGGCCTCGTCCCGGAAAATCTCCAGCCTGAGGCCCGTGAATTCCACGCTCGACGGCCGCGCCGGGGCCGCTCCCGCCTCCACCCGCACGGCGTCGAAGGCTCCCAGCCAGTCAGCCGGGCAGGCCAGGAACGGCAGCGGAACGAGCCAGTGGGTCTCGAACGGGTCACCGGCGTCGCGCATGACCGCCACCCGTTCCATGACCACGTCGTCGAGGTCGAACCCGGTCTTCTGAAGGGCCGCGGCTCCGCTGTCCATCAGTCCGGCGAACGCCTCCCGCAAGGAACGAGCGTTCGCGTCCGCCGCGCGGCCCGCCCAATTGATCGTGATCGCCTCCATCATCCTGCGCGTCATGGCAGGCGGCTGACGTGCCTCATCCGAACCGGCCGCGCTCCCGCGGCGTCTTGCGAGCCCGCAGCAGGTTAAGCTGGTAATCGCCGATGTAGCCCTTCTGCTGGAAGAACTGCAGCGCGCTCTCCACGTCGGGGAAGACCTCCGTCGCCGTCTCGGTGATGAACGGCGACGGCTCGCACGCCGGCTTCCAGACCACGTACACTTCCTTCGTCGTCTCCCACGCGTGCTGAAGCTCCCGCTCCACGCCGCTCGACAGCCCCGGCTTGCCCCCGCGCAGCTCCGGCACGTAGCTGACGATCATGTCCGACTGGTCGATCAGCTTGAAGTCGCGGGCGTATATCTGCCCGTCGATGTCGCCGGCGATCTGCGTGACTTCTGAGACACTCAGAACGATCTGCCGCCCGTTGGCCGTCAGCGTGATGTGGTCTTCGCCGCGCTTGGTCGCTTCGCCCGCCTCGAACAGCAGGCGTTTTTCGTCCAGGTCGCCCGGATCGTACGTGATGAAGTGCTCGCTGAGCGCGTCGCGGAAGGCGTCGATCTCCGCCAGCACCTCGGGCATGTCCATCACGTGCGTCATCGGAAAGGAGGGATACACGCGCTTACGCTGCGGCTCGAACATCAGCCGGTACAGCGATTCCGCCGTGTCGCGCTCTTCGCCGCGGGCGAGAATGTACGCCCGGCCATAGCCGCGGATGGCCTCGGCCATGCTCTCCGTGACGACGATCTCCTCCTCGCGCCAGACGAGGATATCCTTCAGCGTGTGCTTGACGTCGTGCTCGCGTTCGAGCCGCTCGTGCACCGCGTCGACATTGTCGACCAGCGTGACGTACAGGTCCGCGTCGAGCTTGCGCATCTGGTCGTAGTCGAAAGCATGGAAGAGACCGTGCTTCCAGCGGAACGTGGCGTGCGTATTGACGATCAGGGCGTCGGTCTTGTCCGCCAGGGACAGCAGGTCCTTGAAGACGCTGCGGCGCAAGGCGTCGAGCCGGGCTCGCGGCAAGTCGAGGATTCGCCCCGGCACGATGTCCGGCGCCTCCGCGTACATCCGGTCGCCGACGTGGAACGCCGTAACGTCGCGCCCGCGCTGTCGCGCCAACTCGACGACGCGCTCGGTGAACTGCTTCTTGTCGAGGCCGACCTGACCGGTGAGTACCACGCGGATGCCGTGCCGGTCGCTCTCGTGAAATAGGCTTTCGTTCGTTAATGCCGTCATAGTGCATGCGATTCTAACATTGCTGTCGTGGCGCGCAAAGGGCCAGAGCCGCGTTGCGGCATTCCTGACAGTCGCCCCAGATGTTGTGGATGCCACAAATGTGACACGCTAAGAAGGCGGTTCGCCGTGCGGCGACCAGCGCGCTTGCTGATGGTCGGCACGCAGTGGCGTGAAGGGGTGGGGCGCTCAATCGTGCCCGGCCTGGGCGGGCCCGGCAGGCTGGTCGCCGGCCAGCACTTCGTCGAGGTAGACGGGGTCGGCGAACTCCTGCACCCAGTACCAGCCGTAGTCGCCGCCGCGGCGCACCGCGAGGCCCACTTCCCGCCAGTTGGGGTCGAGGATATTGTCGCGGTGATCGGGGCTGGCCATCCAGGCGTCGAACACTTCGTGGGCGCTGGTCTGGCCGACCGCGAGGTTCTCGCCCATCGAGTAAAAGATGTAACCGGCGGTGGTCAGCCGATCGCCCGGCCCCATGTGCGTGATCGGGTTCTCGTGAGCGAAGAAGCCGCCTTCGATCATGTCGCAGGCGCATTCCTCGGCGGCCACGATCAGCGTGGGATCGAGCGTAACAGGCTCGAGGCCGTTCTCGGCCCGGAGGTCGTTCACGTCGGTAAGAAGTACGTCGAGTTGCTGGTCCTCGTCTGCGGGGATCATGCAGACGCGCTTTGAATCGCGCTCCGTCGGCGCGCCGTCCGCCGCAGCCAACTCCGGCACTGCGGTCGACGTGCAGCCCGCCGCCATGCAGGCAATGCTCAACAGCGGCAGCAGTCGTGTCAGGCGCATGAAACCCCGCCTCCGGACAAGCGCTGGCCTACTCCCGTAGCAACTTAGTGTACGCGATGGCGACCGGCCGGGCAATCCGCGACCTGCCGCGTGGCCGTAACCCGCTGGTAACGAACGGGATAGCTCACTCGCGGTGTACAACCATGATGGTGATATCGTCCGGCTGCCTTCCTTCTCTGAAGAACGCCTTCAGTTCGGACAGCAACTCGTCCAGCACGCCCGACGCCGACTGTCCGAAAACATCCGAGATCGTCTCCAGAAATCGCTGCTTGCCGAGCGCCGCCCCGTCGCGATTGGTCACCGTGTAGCAGCCGGGCGTATAGAGGAACAGCGTCTCACCTTCGAGGAGCCGGCTGCCCAGCGAAACGTAGCCGTGGTCTCGGACGCTGCCGACCTCCGGTACCTTGCCGGTGTTCATGCCCCGCAGATTGCCCCGCTCGTCGACGATAACCGCCCCGATTTTGCCGCAGGCGGTGTGCTGCATGGCGCCCGTCTTGGGGTTCATCACTACGCCGACGCAGCTCTCGGCGCACGGGTTCTTGTCGTCATGGATGAGCCAGCTCATCGCACGCAAGAGTACGTGCGGGGGGTCGGCGTGCAGCCCGGAGATGCGAAACGCCGCGCGCGTTTCCGCCATGGCGAGGGCGGCGTGCGTCGGCGAACCGGTTACATGTCCGCAGAGAAACGCTGCCAGTCCGTTGGGCAGGCGCATCACGTCGTAGATGTCGCCCGCCCGATCCCGGCCCGGCCTGCAGTACACCGCGAGTTGCAGTCCATCCCAGGCGGGAACGCTGGCCGGATCCATCTTCGCCTGCAGCTCGCGCATGAAGGACAGTTCGCCGGCGGCGATCGCCTCCTGAAGTTTGATCTGCTCGGCAACGACGAGTTCGAGCTGCCGCGCGACGACGCTGGACATCGCCGTCAGCACATCGAGATCGGCTGGACCGTAGGGAGGATCGCCGGGCTTGCTGTCCACGTACAGCATGCCGAGGATCCCGCGCCGGCAAGTGAGCGGCACGCACATCGCCGACTCCGTTTCGGCATCCTCGGTCTGCGGCGCGCAGATCAACTGGCCGCGCTCGGCCGTGCGGTACTCGAAAGTCTCGAGCCGCGGCGGGTCCGCGCCGCTCTTGCCGTCGGAACGCATCGTCTCGACGAAGTCCAACCGGCCGTACGAATGCCGGCGCGCTCCCATCCACGCCTGGCGACCACGGAAGACCCTCATCATCTCGGCCAGCGTCCGCGAGAGCAGCGAGGCGATGTCGAGGCACTCATGGACGTCGAACGCAAACTGCGTGAGCTGTGGCGTCGATCCGGCCCGCAGGCTGATCGTGTCGAACGGGTTGTTCCGCACGATGACGCCGGCCGGCAGCGGATGGGCTCGCAGCTTGGCCGCCTCTTCCATGGCGGCGGCGCGCGGCGATCCGGACGTGACGTCCTCGAGAAAGACCCGGAGGCGGAACCGGGCGATCAGCAGCTCGTCGTTGTGCCGCAACTCGCGACCGTCGTCCGCTTCCAGCGCGTTGATGAACAGCCGCGTGTAGGAGGGCGGGGAGCCTTCGTCAATGGGGCAGAAGCGGATGCGCCATTTCTGCAGTTCGTCGCGCTCAAACCGCAGGTGCTCGTCGGCGATCCGCACATCCGGAAGGTATACTTGGCAATTCGGGCTGGCCCCGACGGTTACCGAAGTGACGTGCTCCGGTATGTCCGCGTTTCGAAAGCTGTGCTCGTCATCGTGAATGACAACGTGCATGTTGTGCTCGCCTGGTTGCTGCCGATGACCTTGTGCGTGCTCCAGCCCGTCCGAAGGGATTCGAGCGCCGGCGGCCTGACCGGTCCGCCGTTAGACCACCGCGTGCAAATCGAGTATACCACCTGCCCCGAGACTCACAACGATTTCCAGGGGATCGACCGATGTCCAGTAAACACGCCCGGTTGGGCCATAGCCCCGACGCCGATGACGCGTTCATGTTCTATGCCCTCGCCACTGGAAAGATCGACTCGCGCGGCTGGAAATTCGAGCACGTTCTGCAGGACATCCAGACCCTGAACGACCGCGCGCGGCGCCGCGAGCTGGAAGTCACCGCGATCAGCATTCACGCCTACCCGTACGTGGCGGGCGATTACGCGCTGACCACCTGCGGCGCCAGTATTGGCGACGGTTATGGGCCGCTCGTCGTGGCGCGCGAGGAGATCGCCCCCGAAGCGCTGAAGGGCCGCACGATTGCCGTTCCCGGCCTGACTACGACGGCGTATCTCGCCCTGTCGCTTCTGCTGGGCCCGGGCGCATTCGAGCACCGGGTCGTGCCCTTCGATGAAATCCTGGAGGTGGTCGAGCGGGGTCGCGCCGATGCGGGCCTCGTCATCCACGAAGGCCAGCTCACCTACCGTCAACATGAGCTCCACAATGTCATCGATCTCGGCGAGTGGTGGAAGCGGACGACCGGCCTGCCGCTGCCGCTCGGCGGCAATTGCGTCCGCCGTGACCTCGGCCGCGACGCCATGATCGAGATTTCCGGCGTTATTCGGGAGAGCATTCGATACGGATTGGATCATCGGGAGGGGGCGGTGGCGCATGCTCTCCAGTACGGCCGCGGTCTCTCGACCGATCTCGGCGATCGCTTTGTCGGAATGTACGTCAACGAATGGACGCTTGATTACGGCGCTGCGGGTCGCAAGGCGGTCAAGCTGCTGCTGGACAAGGGCGCCGAGGCTGGCCTCGTCCCCGCCGTGAATCAGATCGACTTCGTCGGCTGATGCGCCGCGCCGACTTGTGACCTCTGAACCTCTGACCCCTGATTTCCGGCCTCCGGCTCTCACTCTTTCGGCGGATCGATCTCCAGCACGATCATGCTGATGTCATCTCGCGGATTCAACGAGCCGGCTTCGTTATCCATCAGTCGGCCGAAGGCGTCGGTCATTTGTCTCGCCGGCAGGTGGACGACGCTCGCAAGTGCTTCGCGATAGTACTGCATTGCGTTCTGCCGCCCTTCCTGCGGAGCGAAGGCCACCTCCAGCCCGTCGCTGTACATGATCACCTTATCGCCCGGCTTCAGCGTCATCGACTGTGCCGGGTAGGACTCGTCGGCGAAAAGCCCGAGCAGGCCGCCCGTCGATTTGAGCTCGCGCATACGGCCGTCGCGTGAACACACCAGCGGGTACGGATGTCCCGCACGTGCGTAGCGCAGCTCCAGCGTCCGGGTGTTCAGCAGCGCGTAGCACGCCGTGACGAACTGGCTGTTGGGCAGGTGCTGGTCGCATAGCTTCCGGTTGAGCATGCTCAACGTCTCGTTCGGATCGAGAACGCGGTGCACGTCGTGTTCGATGCGCTTCGACACCACGGCGTTCCTGATGAACATGGTGAGCAGGCTGGCGGCCATGCCGTGGCCTACTGCGTCGGCGATGTAGAACGCAATCTGGTCTTCATCAACGCGGCTGATATCGTACATGTCGCCCGACACGAACGTCGCCGGCCGGAAGAGCGTGGCGAACCGCGCGGGGCCGAGCGTGAGGTCCTTGGGCAGGAATTCCGCTTGCAGCCGGCCGGCCAGCCGCGTTTCCTGGTCCACCTCCGTGAACTGCGTGTTGAGCTGGCGAAAGAGCCGCTGCATGTTTTGCAGGTCGCGCTCCAACGCCTGCACGAGGTGGTGATAGTGCTCGATTGCGCTGAGCCGGCCCAGGATTTCGTCGCCGGTCGCGGTGGCCGGTGCCCGGTGCACGTATGCTCCGGCCTCTCCCGGCAGCGAGCCGAGAACGACTGCCGGCATCCCCTGCACGGAGACAATCCGCATCAGCTCCGAAAAGCCGCTGCCGCCGGTTCCCGCTGCCGCGGTCACAATCACATCGATGCCGCCATCTGTCGCCCGCTGCGCCGCCGAGGTGAGGTCTGTTGCGGTCTCGACGCAGTGGCCTCGATGTGCCAGAAGTTCTTGCATGGATGGGGGCAACGACGTTTCGGGATCGACAAGGAGGACGCGCATGTGGGTTGCCTCGATTGGAAAAGTGCCTGCTCGCTGCCCGGAGCGCGGAGTCCGCAGCCTGGTGCCCAGGCGGACTTATCGGACGACGGGCACAGTCCCGAGCCGCGCGGCAGACAGTGGATAGGTCGGCCGGCTACTCGTCGTTGTTTAGGATGCCTTGCGGAATCTGGATGGTATCCCCCTCTTTGACGCCCAGGCGTCGGAACAGGCCGGCACGCGTCTCGAGGGCCAGGCGGTAATCCCCGGAGGGGTGCGTGGTGCGCGTGTCGAACGGCGCCATTGTCCGAATACTGACGATCCGGCCATCCGCGGCCAGAAAGGCGATGTCCAAGGGGATGGGGACGTTCTTCATCCAGAAGCCGTCGTTGGGGCCTCTGTCGTAATTGAACACGAACAGCATGCCGCGTTCGCGGCCGTCCGGAAGGGGGGTCATCTGCTGCTCATCGACGTACATCAGCCCGGACAAGCGGTCGGACTCCGATTGAGCGACCCAGGCGTGAACAATCGCGCCGTCCAGTTGAAGATCAACGGTTTCCATGTGTTGAAAGCGGCTCATATCCTGGGCGTTGCGCGGCTCGCAGCCGGTGCAGGCGATGCCAATAAGCGTTACGATCGCGAATGTCCGCATGGTCGTCTTCACGCCTCTCCATTCGTATTCGCCAGTCGCTCGGCGATCAACTTGCCCACCTGTTTGGCGTCCGCTTTCCCGCCGGAGATGCGCATCACCTGGCCGACGAGAAAACCACCCGCCGCCTTCGCCTTCTTCGGGTTGCTCCGCGCGTCCGCCACCGCCTGGGCGTTGTCGGCGAACGCCTTCTCGATCCACGCCAGCATCTGGCTCTCGTCGCGCACCTGCATAAGGTTGCGCTCGCGTGCCAGCGCTTCGAAATCGACCGCCTTCCCGTCGCCCTCGATGGCTTCGACAAGCAGCTTGTCACCGGCCGTCGCGTTGATCGTGCCGCTTTCGATGAGCCCCGCGAGCTGCGTCCAGGCTGCTGCATCGGGCAGCAGGGTGCTGACAGGTGCCCCGCGCTCGTTGGCCAGCTTGCGTCCCGTGCCCAGCATCAACGTCGTGATCCGCCGTGCGATCGAGGCGTCTTCGGCTATCGCCGCCTCGAACAAATCGGCGTCACCGCGCTCGTTCAGGATCGCGTTGGCGTCCTTCTCCGACAGCCCGTAGTCGCGCTCCAGCCGCTGTTGCCGCGCGGCCGGCAATTCCGACATCGCCTGCTGCATCGACTCGATCCATTCGCTGGTCGTAGTAACCGGCACGAGATCGGGATCGGGAAAGTAGCGATAATCGTGCGCCGCTTCCTTGCCGCGCTGAAACTCCGTCACGTTGCGGTCGGCGTTCCAGCCCCGGTTTTCGTTCGGCGCCTTGCCCAATTCGTAGTCGTGGTTCGTCAGCCAGTCCTGCACTTGCCGCCGGGACTCGAACTCGATGGCGTCGCGGACGGCGCGAAAGCTGTTGAGGTTCTTGATTTCGACGATGGGCGTACGGTGCGGCCCGCCGCTGTCGATCTCGACGTTGACGTTTGGCTCGAACCGGATGTGGCCCTTCTGCATGCTGCCTTCGCTGACGCCCAGCCAGCGCACCAGCCGCTGAAGCTCCGTGCAGAATGTGTACGCCTCATCCGCGGACTCGATGTCCGGCTCCGTGACGATCTCGAGAAGGGGAGTGCCGGTGCGGTTCAGATCGACCAGCGTGCAGCCCGGCGTGTCATGAAGGTTCTTGCCCGCGTCCTCCTCGAGGTGCGCCCGGCGAATGCGGATGCCTTTTACGCTGCCGGCAACCGGTATCTCGAACCGGCCCTTGCTGGCCAGCGGCAGGTCGTACTGGCTGATCTGGTAATTCTTCGGCAGGTCGGGATAATAGTAGCTCTTGCGGTCCCACTTCGTGAAGCGCGCAATCTTGCAGTTCATCGCCAGCGCCAACTGGACGGCAAGCTCGAACGCCGCCCGATTCATGACCGGCAGCGCCCCGGGCAGCCCCAGGCATACCGGGCAGGTCCGCGAGTTCGGCTCCGCCCCGAACACCAGCTCGCATCCGCAGAACAGCTTGGTCCGCGTCGCAAGCTGAACGTGCACCTCCATGCCGACGATCGTGCGCGTTGTCATTGATCCCGCTGGCATACGGTAGACATTCTATCTCTCGGCGCGCGTGGACGCACGCCATTGGTATGGCTGCGATCCCGGGTTACTGCTTCGTGGCCACGACGATCAGGTCGTTCGATTCGGCTGTTTCGAACGGCGTGAGGTTGTAATCGC
Source organism: Phycisphaerae bacterium (assembly GCA_040235375.1). Lineage (GTDB taxonomy): Bacteria > Planctomycetota > Phycisphaerae > UBA1845 > UBA1845 > JBECKQ01. Next base: position 15,337 of record JBECKQ010000250.1, read on the forward strand.
CGTACTCACCGTCGATCTGGAGGTTGGCACCATTCAGCCAATCGCGCATCTGTATTGCGCCGACCGCGTACAGCCGCCCGCCGGAAGCGTGCTGCTTCCAGCCCTTGTCCTTCCAGAGTGTTACGTTGGTGATCTCGACCGTGTCGCCCTCGAACCAATAGACGCGCGTTGAGATGTACTCGATGCCCTTCACGTGCTGTATGCGCGGCCCGCGAACTCGCGGGCTCTCCGCCCTGAGCTTTTCGAAGTTCAGCACCTGGATGAATAGCTTTCCGCCGCGTCGCAGCACTCGGCCCAGTGACGAGATTGCCTGCCGCACCGTTGCCGCGTCGCCGCCGGCGGCCAGCGAGTTGCCCAGGCAGTACGCACCGTCAAACGGCCCCAGCCCCGGCGGCATCTCATCAAAGCTGGCCTGGATGAGCTTCGCCGCGACCGACGCCTCCGCGAGCCGTGCGCGGGCCATCTGCAGCATCTCCTCCGACTTGTCCAGCCCCGTAACCTGGTAGCCGGCCTGAGTCATGGCGACCAGGTGCCGACCCGGCCCGCACGCGAGGTCCAGCAGTCCCCGTTCACCCGGCGGACCAAACACCTGCCGGAGGACGGGTATCTCGCGGCCAAGGCGAGCACTCCAGTTGATACCGGCGTCGTACCAGTCCGCGAACTGGAAGAGATCCTGTTCGTGCTCGCTACTCATGCTCGTTCTTCTCCACGGACGGAATCCGCTTCAGTGGCAGCACCGCTTGAGGCAGCACGTCGTTCAGCTCGAGCTGCGGGTACTTCGCGAACGGCCGGTAAAGCGGGTCGCCGACCAGCGTCATCTTCCACGACAAAAACGGCTGCGTGTAATAGAAGCACTCGGCGATGCTGTACTTGCCCGTCAGCAGCAGCCCGAAGAACTGCCCCGGCAACGGGAACGACCGCAGGTACGGCTCATCTGTCGGGCCGAATGTGGCCGCCACGCCGTCCTTCAACAAGCCCGGCCCCCAGAACGCCGGTCCTCCGCCCTTGATGGACTGAAACGCGAAGCTCGACAGGTGCACACCGACCGCCCCGGGCACGAAATCGAACGCCGGCGTGTAGTGCCGCGGCTTGTGCCAGCCGACGTACAATGCCGCATCGGGGCACTGGCCGGGCTGGAAGAGGGCATTGTGCTGATCGAGCACGACCGGCATGCTCGTCTTCTGTTTCACGATGTCGGCAAGCGCGACGAGGTTTCGGTCACACGCCGCATACATATCATTGGTTTCGATTCCCCGGGCGTCGATGTAGAACACGCCGGACAGGCCCTTCTTTTCCGTGGCGATGGCGGTATCGATCATGCGCGTCACGATCTCCGGGCTCGGACCGTCCAGTCGCGCCACCATCATGACTGCCGGCCGGCCGGCGATAGGCTCGACCACTGCGTTCGCCGGATCGGTGTCTTCGCCGACGTAGGCCGGGTTCGGCACCCAGCGGTAGCGGTTGTAGTTTTCGCACCAGAGCAGCGAAAGCTCGTTGTCGAGCGACGCGGACGTCTCCTGGCCGCGCAGTCCGTGAAGGTCCTCGTCCACCAGGCGAAGTTCGGAGATTTGCCCGTACAACTCGCCCGTCAGGTCGTACAGTCGATCGCGTGCGACGTTTTCCAGCGGCAGAGGGCGCAGTGCCGCCATCTGGCGCAACAGGCCGTCAACTTCTTCGTGTACGGCCTCGAGCCGATCGGCCGCGGCGGCGTTCAGTTCCTCCTTCGCGACCTCCTCGTTCGGGAGCACCGCGAGCAGACCGTCGCCCCAGCGCACGAACTGTGCCGCGGACGCTCTGACTGGCGGGTTCTGCATGTCGTGGAAGGCGCCGCCGGGGCCGAAGAGTCTGGTGCGCACCGTCACGTATCGTGTCGCCACCTCGACGATCTCGTCGCCTTCGGCGCCACCCTCCGCCGGCTGCGTCGTCTCTGGCCTGCGCGACTGAGGGTCGAGTCGATCGAGCGCTTTGTTGACCTGATCGATCAGCGCCGTCCGCCGCTTCTCGAGTTCGCTCGCCCGGCTCAGCGCCGCGGCGTCTGGCGTGCTGTCGGCGATCCGCAGCGGAAAATCGTACGAAGTGACCAGGCATCGCGCCGTATGGCCCCAGTTCTTCGACGCGAGAAACTCGCGCACCGGCTGGCGGATCGCCTTGCAGTATTGCTCGAAGGAGATCGTGTTCCTGACCGGCAGATGGATCGCCACGAGATGATCCGGCGGGATGTTCCTCGCGTCGATGTAGTGCTGCGCGATCCGCAGCGATGCCTCGCTGCTGTCGAGGTACAGCACGACGCATTCCGGCGGAATCAGATCCGCGCGAACCGCCCCCGTCACCGCCGCGCTGAACAACAGCGCCGCCGCGACAATCCCCCTTCTCACGTTCTCACTTTCCCACTTTCTCACTTTCTGACTTCGACTCCACCAACACGCACACCGGCCCGTCATTCGTGCTCGACACATCCATGTGCTCGCGGAATTGCCCCCGGCTTGTCGGCGTGCCGCGCGATTGTAGCCCGTCGCAGAATCGCTCGTACAGTCGCCGTGCCAATTCCGGCTCTGCCGCCGCCACGAACGCCGGCCGCCGGCCTTTTCGCGTGTCCGCCAGTGTCGTGAACGCGCTGACCACCAGCGCCTCGCCGCCCGCGTCGGCCACGTCGCGGTTCATCGGTTTGTCGCCATCCGGAAAGATCCGCAGGTAGCGGACTTTCTCCGCCAGGTAGTCCGCGTCTTTCTCCTCATCCCCGACGGCCACGCCCAGATACACGAGCAGGCCGTGTCCGATCCGCGCGATCTCGCGCCCGTCCACCACGACCGCCGCATCATGCACGCGTTGCACGACCGCTCGCATCGCCAATCACCTCACCGCGTCAACGTCACGAAGTCCGAAACGCGAACAACCACGAATCCCACAAGAGAAAGCACCGCCAGCGCGGCGATCACCGCAAACGCGGATCGTTTCCACCGCCGCCGGCTCAGCATCGCGCCGAGTATCAGCAGCAGGTGACCGGCGATTCCCGCCGTCATCCTGCCGATCTCCGCGTCCCGACCCGCCACCTGCGGCAACCGCGGCCACACCGTCATCAGCCATGCGGCGGCCAGCGCCATCAGCGCGGTGGTGAACGCGAACCGCCCGGCCAGCCCGCGCAGGCGTCCGGCCGTCGTCCATGCCGCGCCGCTGTCGAGCTGCTGCTCCCAAACGCCGTGAATCCAGACCCAAAACAGCACCAGCACGCCCAGCGCGATCACGATCGCGTTCAGAATGAGCGGGAAACGCTCCGCCAGTTCGCGCGGCCGGCTCGGCAGAAACAGCAGCGCCACGCCGGCCACTCCGCACGTCAGCAGGCCCATCGCCACGTCCGCCAGCCCCGGACGCCACCGCCGATGGGAGAGTGTGAACATCGCGGCCGCCGCCGGCAGGCACGTGACCGCGACCACGAGCGGCTGTAGCCGGAACCCGCCGGTCGCAAAGTGCGTGGGCGCGACGAACTGCCAGCAGGCCAGCAGAATCAGGCAAAAGCCGGCAGCTCCGCAGCTTGTGTCGAATCCGCGCCACGCCTGATCCGGTTCCATCAGCCGCGCCGGCGCCGTCCGCAGCAGCACGTACTTTCGCCGCCGGCGTAGCATGCCTTCCGCCACGACGAAGCCGCACAAAAGCATCGCCAGGAGCACCATCCACGCCAACCCATAGGATGCGTTGAGGATATCCACCCTGGTCGCTGCGCGCAGGGGCGCTATCCACGCAGCCCACGCGATCGCAGCCAAGAGACACAACCAGAAGAGTAAAGTTGCCCGAATACGCCCGGTCGGGCGATCAACTGAAATCATCAGGTCGGCAAGTTAACGGCCACTTCACGCTCCGTCCAGCAAGGGCATCGTCGGCCCGTTGGAGGTGACAGGGCCTTGAGTGGCTCGGCCTTCCTGCCCGTGATTCATGGGCAAGATGCCCATGCCACAAGCCGGCAGATTTGCCCGTGAATTCCATCCGATGTGCTATGATGACGCCGCTTCGTTTGCCGGCTCCTCCGCCGGCTGCGGCGTCCCGTTGCCTTTCCGCTCCACGTACGCCGTCCCTGCCGTCGCGTAGTTCGGCGCATTCTTGTCTTTCTTGTACGCGGACAGCTCCGGATCGCTGTGCTTGATCCGACTGCGCAGCAACTCGAGCGCCGCCGCCAGCTCGGACTGCGGATCGCCGACGTTCTTTGCATACGCCTCCGGCCAGTCGAGCATCAGGTATCCGTTGAACATGACACCCTTCAGCAGGTCGATGGCGTGCGCGAAATCGACGTTGCCCTGGCCCACCGGGCAGAGATTGCGGAAACGGCCGTCCTCCTCGAACACCGCGTCGCTCGCGATGACCATCTTGGTGCGGATGCCCAATCGAGGGATCGCCACCGTGTTCGACTCGCGCGCACTGAGTCCAAGCATGGGGTCCCACGCCGCTTGCAGGCAGGGATGCGAAACGCCGTCGGTCACGAACCAGATCGATCTGCTGCTCGGCAGCTCCGCCGTGTTCGTCACGAGCAGCGTAACGTCGTGCTCACCTGCAACGTGCGCCAGCTCGGAAAATGGCCCGATCGCCCGCGAAAGCATGCCGTTGAACGAGCCCACGCCCTCCGGCCGGCCGATCGGCACCCGCACGAACGAGCAGCCGAACGCGGCCGCCAGTTCGATCGTCTCCGTGATTCGCCTCTGGGCTTCCTCGATCTCCCGCCGCCAATTGCTGTCGAGCGTGCCGCGCACCGCGACGCTCACGAGTTCGACGCCCTTGTCGTCAAACAGCTTCCGCACCCCCTCCGGATCCGAACGCATCTCGTCCGACAGCGGCAAAGCCGCGTTGCTGCCGTTGCGCACGGAGCCGAGCTCGACGCCGTAGAAGCCGAGTTCGTCGGCCTTCGCGGCCACAGTTGCGATATCCCAGTCCGGACACGTCGAGGTGTTGAAGCCGACTTTGATCGCCATGAGATTTGTTGTAACTCCGTTCAATACCAGAGGTTGGCAGCTTTCGTCCGCTCGCCGGCAACAAGCCTAGGCCCATCCGCGGAAACGTCAACGGGCGGATCGGCGAGCACTGTTCGATTCTAGCGCGCATTAATCCCGACGGGAGCCGCACCGACGCCCCCTCGAATTGGCCGTCTCGACCGGTCGGCCTACAATCAGGCTCATGCCGCGGCTTTCCGACGAACAGCTCGACACGCTGACCCGCCGACTCGCCGAATGGGCCGGCGAGTACGACGAATCCGGCCAGTGGCCGGCTCGGTCGGTCGATCTGATCGCCGAAATGGGCGGTGCCCGCTGGATCGTCCCGGCTGAATTCGGTGGTGATCCGCTGCCCCACGCCGACATCCTCCGGGCCTATGAAGCCATGTCCGCCGGCTGCATGAGCACCTCGCTCATCGTCACCCAGCGAGACGGTGCCGTGGATCTCATCGCCAACTCGCCGAACCAGGCAATGAAGGCCAAACACTTGCCACGCCTGGCTCACGGCGATTACCACACCACCGTCGGCATCAGCCAGCTCACAACTTCGCGGCGTGCGGGAAGCCCCCTCGTGGCCGCCGAGCCCGATGGCGACGGCTACCGCCTGTCCGGCATGATACCGTGGGCCACCGGCGCCGAACGAGCCACAATCATCGTTACCGGCGCTGTTCTGCCCGACGGCAGGCAAATCCTGGCCGTCGCCCCGACAGATCGCGAGGGCATCACCGTCGAGACGCCCGAACGGCTCCTGACGCTGACCGCCTCCCGCACCAGCTCCGTCCAATGCGACAACTACCGGATTGAGCCGGAAGAGGTCCTTCGTGGCCCTGCTGAGAGGGTGTTGGCCTTGCGGACACCGGTCAAGCCGTTGGTGGCCAGTGCCTGCGGGATCGGCGTGGCCGGTGCAATGCGGTCCTTCATCCTGTCGCAGAAGTCGGGCGTTCGCACTTACTTTCAGGAGGTGCTCGATCCGCTCGAACAGCGTTTCCAGTCGGCCCGCGCCACCCTGTATGACGCGGCCGAACACGCCGACGACCCTGAATTCGAAACGCCCGCCAGCGACATCCGCGTCCTCGTCAACGACGTCGTCATTCGCATGGCGGCCGTGGCGGTCACGCTGGGCAAGGGGGGTGGTTTTCTGGCCCACAAGCCGCTCCAGCGGCAAGCTCGCGAGGCCCTGTTCTTCCTTGTCTGGTCCACGCCGGCCAGTGTCCAGTTGGAAACCCTCGTCCGCCTGTTCCCAACCGCCGATTCCGGCCCGTTAGAGCCGCGCCCGTCAGGAAGCGGATTGACGCCGTAGACCCCGTTTACGCCGGTCTCCCGCGCCTTATGCCACCCATCACACGATTGCTGCTATGATGTTCCCCGGGCGGTCCCCCATTCATCTTTCGGCCGACCAGGAGCAGCAAACTTCGATGTCCATGTCCCTCGACGAA
>JBECKQ010000331.1:0-2701 GCA_040235375.1 Phycisphaerae bacterium
CAACGCGGCCCGGCTGCTGCGCAGTGTCGAGGTCCGAATCCCCTGGTACGACGAAGGCCCGCGCGTGCCCGCCAGGTCGATCTGCCGCTTCGGAACCGCGTGCACGGGTGAGTGAGCCCCGAAGCGACATCGCGTCGCCCGACCTTTCGGACCTATAATCGCCCGATCGCACCAGCAGCGGTGCGGCCGGCTCATTCCTGCCGGGTACTACTGACCCTGCGTCGATTTGTGGCCGATCTTGTTAGCAAGGGCACGACGCCGGGACGCGTCTCCAGCACGAGATGTGCCAGACCTGTGCAACGCGTCGGCTTCGCTTTCGGTTGACTTTGCAACCCGGCCGCCTTACAGTAAGCGGGCGTAGGAGGCGCGCGTCGGGGAATCGGGAATCCCGCTCAAAGCAAGGGCTGGGCACAAGCGCTGCGAACGCCGCATACGAAGGTGACGCGCGCCCCGAGCAAGGCTGCTCAATCAGAATATACACGTCCAATATCGCCACATACGAAAAGCGAAGGCATCAACTTTTGAAGCGCACGGATAACTTCGGAGGGCTACACCGTCTCGTGACGGGCCACACAAGGAGCCGAACGCGCCAAGACAGCATTTATCAGGCCCCGTAGCCGGCAACCGTGCCGGCCACGACGCCATTCCATCAGTGAACCGTCGATGCAGAGATCAGTCATGAACGACCAACCCCACCCGGAGCAGGACCTGGAACAACCCCTGATCGAGGAGGTGCCTGCACGGCCGCCCGCCGTCACTCCACCGCCTCTTCTCGACAAGGACGTTGAGCGGGAGGTGGCCGAGGCCATGTCGGCGATGTCGCAGGACGACCTGGCGGAGATGACGCTGAGCGAACCCGCGATGCACCAGCCCCCGACAGGGGTTCAGCTCGGGCGCGTCGTCGCCGTCCGCGGCGATGACGTCTTCGTCGATCTCGGTGGCAAGACGCAGGGGGTCGTACCGCGGGCCCAGTTCAAGCCGGACGAGAGCCTTGCGACCGGCGAGCCGGTGGAGGTCGTTGTCGATCATTACGACCGGGAATCCGACCTTGTCATCCTGTCGCGCAAAGGCCACGCCCGCAGCGCCGAATGGGATCTGCTCAAGCCGGGCGACATGGTCCAGGGTCGCGTCGTCGGCCTCAATCGCGGTGGCCTCGAGGTCCAGTTCAAGGGCATCAAGGCATTCATGCCGGCTTCGCACGTGGACCTGATGCACGTTAAAGATATCTCCATCTTCCTTAACGAGCCCGTGACCTGCGAAGTGATGGAGATCGACCGCCGCGGCAAACGGATGACCGTCAGCCGCCGGCGCGTCTTGGAGAAGGAACGGGCCGCCAAGCGCGACGAGTTGCTTGAAGAAATCGAGCCCGGCCAGCTTCGCAAGGGCATCGTCGGCAACATCACCGACTTCGGCGCGTTCATCGATCTCGGCGGCGTGGACGGCTTGGTCCACGTCAGCGACATGAGCTACCGCCAGATCAAGAATCCGTCCGAAGTGCTCACCAGCGGCGACGTGGTCGAGGTCAAGGTTCTCAAGATCCAGGACGAGAAGGGCGGCAAGAAGCGGATCTCCCTCGGTCTCAAGCAGGCCCAGCCCGATCCCTGGGACCACGTCGACGATCAGTTCCCGGTCGGCTCCAACCAGCGCGTTCGCGTCGTCCGCCTGGCTGATTTCGGCGCGTTCGCCGAGCTTGCCGAGGGCATCGAGGGCCTCATTCCCTTGAGCGAGATGTCCTGGTCACGCATCAACCGGGCGGCGGAAGTCGTCGAGGTCGGCCAGACCGTGGATGCCGTCGTGCTGCGAATCGAAAAGCGCCGTCACCGCATCGCTCTGAGCATGAAGCAAGCCCAGCCGGACCCGTGGGCCGAAGTGATGGAAAGCTACGCTCCCGACTCGATGGCCGAAGGCAAGGTCACGAAACTTACGAGTTTCGGCGCTTTTATCGAGTTGGCGCCCGGCGTCGAGGGCATGATTCACATCTCCGAGCTTGCCGATCGGCACGTGAAAAGCTGTGCCGAGGTGGTCAAGCCCGGCCAGGACGTGAAGGCCCGCGTGCTCAGCGTCGATCCGAAGCAGCGCCGCATCGCCCTGTCGCTCAAGCCGGCGCGAACCGCGGAAGCGATGCCGGTCGAGTACTCGGCGGCCGAGCAGTCGAAGGCGAAGAAGAAATCCAAGCCGCGCCGCGGCGGCCTCTCCGGTGAATGGGACTGGGCCGGCGTCGGCCTCGACGGCCTGCGGTCGATCTCGCGAAATCACTAGTCGCGGGTGGCACGGTCTGGCGCAGTGAAGCGGAGCCAGGCCGTGGCGAGAGCCGACAGGTATTTCAGTGTGCCACTGCTCTTGAGCAGTGCCCCGGCGGCGTGGGCTCGCCCGCAGTCGAATACCTGACAGAATCGCAACGGCCCCTGCTATCCCGACGGGATCGCAGGGGTCTTCTGTACGTGCCGAGAGCGAGCGGGCGACCTGGAGCGGCGCTCCGCTTCTGGATAGCGCGCTTCTGGCGTTTGGCGCCGCCTTGGGATACGATTTCGCGACGCCGGTCGGTCCGGCGGAGCGCTAATCGGCGCAACCTATGCAGATCAAGGCGGTTACGGATACAGCGGTGAAGTTCGGCCTGATCGACCGCATCATCGAGCTCGAACCCGGCGAGCGGATCGTCGCAGCCAAGGCGGTGTCGCTGGCAGAGGAATACCTGGCCGAC
>JBECKQ010000338.1:0-5676 GCA_040235375.1 Phycisphaerae bacterium
GGTCTGCCGTTCGCATTCCTGAATCTTCGTTCGCTGGGCCTCATGGCATCCACCGGCGGCGACAACTGGACGGGCGCGGTGGGATTGTTCGGGGAGCCCGTGACGACCCAGAACGTGGACGACGAGGGCTGGGGGCCGGCGGCGAGGCTGACCTGGGCTCCGGTCTGGAAGAGGGATCGCGTTCTGCACCTCGGCGTCGGCGGCCAGTATCGCGTGCCCGGCGATAATGCCAACGGCAGCCTGCGCGAGCGCGTGCGTTTTCGCTCGAAGCCAGAGTCCAATATCATCTCGGACAATCTCCCACAATGCGGTTCGCCGACGGATACCGGTTGTGCGGCGCTTCCGGCCGGCCAGGGTCGCAGCAGCGGACGACTGGTCGACACCGGGAACATCAGTGGCGATGTGAATCACTATACGCTGGCTGGACTGGAAGCGGCCGCGGTCTACGGTCCGTTCTCATTGCAGGGCGAGTACACGCGTGCCGACGTCGATCGCGACACCGGCGGAAGCGTCTCGTTCGACGGATACTACATATACGGCAGCTGGTTCATTACCGGAGAGTCGCGCAACTACCGGGCGGACCGGGGGAGCTTCGATATTCTTCAGCCCATCAAGACTTTCTCGCTGCGCGGTGGCGGTTGGGGGGCCTGGGAGATGGGTGTCCGCTTTAGCAGCATCGATCTAAACGACGGGAACATCGAGGGCGGCCAGGAAGACAATCTAACCGTCGGCTTGAATTGGTATCCCAACCCGTTCATACGCCTGATGGCCAATTACGTGAACGTGCTGGACGTCGATGGCGGCGCGCGCGATGGCGAGGACATCGACGCAATTCAGTTCCGCGCACAGATGGCGTACTAATCGGCTCTTGCACCGTGAGGCGCGCGGGAAGCAGCCCTTGAAGTCGATCATGTCTGTGAGTTGGTCGCGCCTTGCATCGCGCTGCCTGCGTCTGCCGTCGGCCTACGCCGCCCCCGAACGGTAGCGGTGGCCGCGGCAGCCAACATGAGTTCCGCATTGATGCCGCTGACGACCGAGCCTGGGGCGCAAGACCTTGCGACCTCCCTGGGGCGAATTTGCCGAAAAGGAGCCGCACCATATGTCCTACTCGACCTCGGCAACCCGCGAGCGCTACGGCCGCCGCCGGTCCTGACTCGCACGTCCTGCTCCGGACAGGCAGATCGCCTGCCAACCGTGATTGCGGTGCCGGGTGATGGGTGCAATCAAGTCCTCGAACTTGATGCTGGCGACGGAGTAGCGCTCGAACGGATGACGCACCGGTACGGGCCATGCCGTAGCTCGCGGCCGCGCTCCGCGTGTGTGGGACGCTCTCTGCTGATACGTTCGCCGTTTGCAGCAAGGCTTTGCCGGTGTATAGGATCCCCGGCGCGTTTTCCGACCGATATCCGAGACGCTTCCTGATCAGGCGCGCCGGACAACATCGACGACCGGCTCCGTCTTCTTCATCGCACCGAGTACCACGAGGTCGAATCGATCCGTCAGGGCAAGAGCCTGTTCGGCCGCCTGCCGCGCCAGCCGCTCGCGCCCGGGATCGTCCACCATGTTGATGAGCGGCACGATCTTGAAGCCGCGCGTGTTCTTGAGCAGTCCATCGGTACTGCTGAGCAGGCGGGCAACGTGCTCCGTCGTCATCGGTTCACCGACGCGAGCGCCGGTCACCGCCGCCACGCGCTCCGGGCGATGCGCGATCTTCTCGCTGAGAGGCTGCCCGAGGGCGCGTGCCGACACGACCGGCACGACGACGGTGGTGCAGGCCGCAATCGGCGGTTCATGCTCCGCCGGCGCCTTGATCAACTTTCCTCTCGCGCCATCGGCCTTGACGACACACACGTCGAAGCCGCCGTCGACGTAAAGCCGTCGCAGTTCCTCGTCGGTGACGCCGGCATGGCGACCGGGAAGGTCGCAGCTCTTCGCGAAAGCGACGACGCGTGCGTTGCGCAGGGCAAAGACGCGTTCGTACAAGTCCTCGCCGCCGGCCAGCACGGAGGCATCGCGGTAGCGGCGCGGGAACCGCTCGATATGGGCCGTCGCCGTGATGGCCACCCGGCCGGGATGGGCATCGGCGATCCGGAACATCGCGGACTTCTTGCCGCCGGCGCCGACGAAACTGACGATGCCTTCGCGCGCATTCAGTGCATCGATCAGGTCGCCCTCGGCCGCCTTCTCAGTTTCGGATATATACATATGCTTGATTTAGCTCATGGAGCGTTTTGCGACATCCTTGCATGACTATCTGTAGCATTTTGCACCAATTCTGTCTTTCAAGAGCGCCGACCAGGCATTCGATATTGATCTCTGCTTTTTTTTGCGAATACTCCGCCTCAACTGCATCTGGTCTTTATGCAGACATCAGCGAGAGCCGTCCGGGAGCGGCCACCTTACCTCATATCAAGGCGCGCTGGCGCACGACCGACGAAGCTCCGCTGCGGCATTTATCAGGCGTCCCTCGCGATCGCCGTGACATCAGGCTCGATGCGCCATCGTTGCGAATCCGGTTCGTGAGCGAACGGGGAAACGGCGGCACGGCTTTGCTTTACGGCAGACGCACCATCCATTGACGTACGCAGGAGGTTACATGAGCGCAGCAGCAGAAGATCTTTCCCAGGGCACGAAGGGTTACGGACTCCCAGGCGCCCCCGGGGCACGGGTTCAGTTCAAGGCAAAATACGAGAATTTCATCGGCGGGAAGTGGGTCGCCCCGTCGAAGGGCCAGTACTTCGAGAACATCACCCCCATCACGGGCAAGGTGTTCTGCAAGGTGGCCAGATCGACCGAGGAGGATGTCAACCTGGCGCTGGATGCCGCGCACGCGGCCGCCGAGAAATGGGGCCGCACCTCGCCCACCGAACGGGCCAACATCCTGCTCAGGATCGCCGATCGGCTGGAGCAGAACCTCGAGAAGATCGCCTACGCCGAGACCGTCGACAACGGCAAGCCGATCCGCGAGACGCTGGCCGCGGACATTCCGCTGGCGATCGATCACTTCCGCTACTTCGCGGCCTGTGTGCGCGCCCAGGAGGGCAGCATCTGCGAGATCGACGACAACACGATTGCCTACCATTTCCACGAGCCGCTGGGCGTGGTCGGCCAGATCATCCCCTGGAACTTCCCGATCCTGATGGCCGCGTGGAAGCTCGCGCCGGCCATTGCCGCCGGCAATTGCGTGGTGCTCAAACCCGCCGAGCAGACGCCGGTGGGCATCCTCGTGGTGATGGAGCTGATCGCGGATCTGCTGCCACCGGGCGTCCTCAACATCGTCAACGGATTCGGCCTGGAAGCCGGCAAACCGCTGGCGTCGAGCAGCCGCATTGCGAAGATTGCCTTCACCGGCGAGACCACCACTGGCCGGCTCATCATGCAGTACGCCAGCCAGAACATCATCCCGGTGACCCTCGAGCTGGGCGGCAAGTCGCCGAACATCTTCTTCAGCGACGTCTGTGCCGCGGACGACGACTTCTTCGACAAGGCGATCGAGGGCTTCGTGCTGTTCGCGTTGAACCAGGGCGAGGTATGCACCTGCCCGTCGCGGGCCCTGATCCAGGAGTCGATCTATGAGAAGTTCATGGATCGCGCGCTGGCCCGCGTGAAGGCGATCAAGCAGGGCAGCCCGCTCGATCCGGCGACCATGATCGGCGCCCAGGCCTCGCAGGAGCAGGTGGAGAAGATCCTCTCCTACATCGACATGGGCAAGCAGGAAGGCGCGCAGTGCCTGACCGGCGGCACGCGGGCGAAGCTTGGCGGTGCCATCGCCGACGGCTACTACATCACGCCGACCGTGTTCAAGGGTCACAACAAGATGCGCATCTTCCAGGAGGAGATCTTCGGGCCGGTGGTGTCGGTCACCACCTTCAAGGACGACGCCGAGGCGCTCGCGATCGCCAACGACACGCTCTACGGCCTTGGCTCCGGCGTGTGGACGCGTGACGGCAGCCGCGCCTACCGCTTCGGCCGCAGCATCAAGGCCGGCCGCGTGTGGACCAACTGCTATCACCTGTATCCGGCGCACGCGGCGTTCGGCGGCTACAAGCAGTCGGGCATCGGGCGCGAGACCCACAAGATGATGCTCGATCACTACCAGCAGACGAAGAACATGCTGGTGAGCTACAGCCCAAAGGCGTTGGGATTTTTCTAAACGGCCACCCGCCGTGGGCGGGGGTTGGTCCGGGGACCGTGAGGGGTGTTGCGCGACCCTCTGCCGCAGGGATGCGGCAGCGGAGCGTACAGGGACGTATTCACAGCATGTCGCGCGGACCCTCACGGTCCACGGGCCGTCGCCGCCGGAAAGCGGCACTGACCGGATAGATCGATGGTCTCACGCGTCGTAGCGACAGACGCCGCGCTTGCACTCATCAGGCTGCTCGAGGGCAAGCACGGCGGGCTCATGTTCCACCAGTCGGGAGGCTGCTGCGACGGCAGTTCACCGATGTGCTATCCCTTGGGCGAGTTCCTGGTGGGCGACGCCGACGTGCGGCTGGGAGAGATCGGCGGCTGCCCCTTCTACATCAGCAGGTCGCAGTTCGAATACTGGAAGCACACGCAACTCATCATCGACGTGATCGACGGCCGCGGCGGCATGTTTTCCCTGGAAGGTCCGGAGGGCAAGCGATTCCTCACGCGCTCCCGGCTGTATACGGATGAGGAGTCTGCCGCGCTCGGGGAGATACCGCGACCGGTCAACGCTGGCGGAAGCCTCCCCGATGCGACCGAAAGCAGCCTTCGCCGCCGGTAGCCTCCTACACAGGGATGGCTGCTGCCGGCAAATGACCGGACCGGCGTTAGGGCTTGTGAAATCCTGCCTCAAGGATGCCCTGCGGAAGCGAACTTCCGGACCAGGGCAAGGCTTGACATTGGACAATTGATCCGCACGTTCGGGCGACACGGTGGCGCTATAATCCGGGGCCTCATCAACTGCATACTGAAGGCCACCATGAGCATCGACCTCCCCGGTTCCTATCCGCGCACCCGTCCCCGCCGCAACCGTGCCAGCGTCTTCTCGCGGCGCCTGGTTCGCGAGAACAGGCTGACCGTCGACGATCTCATCTGCCCGATGTTCGTCTGCGAGGGCAAGGGCGTGCGCGAACCGGTCGCGTCCATGCCCGGTGTCGAGCGCTTAAGCGTCGATGAGCTCCTGCGCGAGGCCGGCGAGCTGGTGGACCTGGACGTGCCGGCCATCGCGCTGTTCCCGGTGACGCCGCAGGCGGCGAAATCGGAGGACGCGCGCGAGGCCTACAACCCCGAGGGCCTGGCACAGTTCGCGGTGCGCGAGCTGAAGGCACGCTACCCGGCGCTGGGCGTCATCACCGATGTCGCTCTGGATCCTTTCACGACGCATGGCCAGGACGGCCTCATCGACGACCAGGGCTACGTGGTCAACGACGCCACCGTCGACGTGCTGGTCCGCCAGGCCCTGTCGCACGCCGAGGCCGGGGCCGACGTGGTCGCGCCTTCGGACATGATGGACGGTCGCATCGGGCGCATACGCGATGCGCTCGAGACCGCGGGCTACGTCAACACGCGCATCCTCGCCTACTCGGCGAAGTACGCCTCGAGTTTCTATGGGCCCTTCCGCGACGCGGTGGGTTCGGCGGCGAATCTGAAGGGCGGCGACAAGTACGGCTACCAGATGGACCCCGCCAACGCCGAGGAGGCGTTGCG
>JBECKQ010000011.1:0-22955 GCA_040235375.1 Phycisphaerae bacterium
GGATATTCCTTACCGTCCTGCAGTTTCCCGGGACGTGGCTGACCGCGCTGATGGCGACCGTATACGCGTGGCACTACCACTGGGAGCGCATCGGCGTACGTACGCTGATCATCGTGTTCGTCATCGCGGGCGTGGCGGAGATCGTGGAAGCGCTCAGCGGTGTAATGGCGGCGAAGCGCGGCGGAGCGAGCCGGCGAGCGGCGTGGTACGGCCTGCTCGGCGGCGTGGCAGGTGCACTGCTGCTGTCCATACCTGTGCCGATCATCGGCACGATCATCGGGGCGGCGATCGGCTGTTTCGTCGGAGCGTTCGTGGCCGAGGTGTCGCAGTCGCGCGGCCTGGCGGCCGGCACGCGCTCCGGGCTCTATACCGCGGCCGGCCGGACGATGGGCACAGTCTTCAAGACCGCGGCCTCGCTGGTGGTGGCCATCATCGTCATCCTCGCCGCCCTCGCCTGAAGCCGAGCCCGCATTTCTCACCGGGTTCGTCGCGAGTCGGCGTAAGGGGCGGTGGATGCAAGGCGTGCGACCGATGCCCCGGAGGCGACCATGAACAGGTCGTCGAGGAGGCCGACCGAGCACAACGCAGCAGACGCCGTCACTCACGACGACGCAGCAGAAGCTGGTGAGAAACGCGGGCTCAGCTTGTGCCCGGTGCCTGGATCGGCGATAAAGACTTTTCCTCTCCCCCTGGCGGAAGTGAGTGCGCCGATGGCCGACACGAATCCACTGGACGAACGGATCTACCAGGCTTCGCCCACACGCGCCCGCAGCATGCGCGACCTGCTGGAGTATTTCGAGAAGGCGGGCTCGCTGCGCGTGAGCGATCTGCACTTGAAGGCGGCGTGCCCCCCGGTCTACCGCGTTGACGGCAATCTTCAGCGAATCAAAGGCGCCCCGCTTGATACGGAGACCGTCGAAAAGCTCGCCCAGACGCTGCTGAGCCCGCCGGAATGGGCGAAGCTGAAAGAAAGCGGCTCGGTGGATACCTCGTACATGACCGAGACGATGCAGTTCCGCATCAACTGCTTTCGGGAGAGCGAGGGCTTGGCCGTCGCCGTCCGGGCGCTCGAGCGGCAGGTGCCGGCCGTCGAGGACATCGGCTTCCCCAACGGCGTCTGGCGCGACATCATCGCAGATCAGCAGGGGCTCGTGCTGCTGACGGGCATTACCGGCGCGGGCAAATCGACCACCATCGCCTCGCTGGTCGATCGCATCGCCCAGGAGCGCCCCTGCCGGATCATCACGCTCGAAGACCCCATCGAATACCGGCTGACGAGCAAGGCGGCGATCGTGTCGCAGCGCGAAGTGGGCCGCGACGTGCCCAGCTTCGAACGCGGCCTCCGCGACTGCCTCCGCGAAGATCCGGACGTGATCTTCGTCGGCGAAATGCGCGACCGCGACTCGACAAGCTGGACCCTGACCGCCGCCGAAACCGGCCACCTCGTCTTCTCCACCCTCCACACGCGCGACGCCCGCGGCACCATCACCCGCCTGCTCGACATGTTCCCCTCATCGCGCCAGGACGAGGTCGCCAGCCAACTGTCGCTCGGACTCAATCACATCATCTGCCAGAAGCTCATCCCGCGCGCCGACGGCAACGGCCGCATCGTCGCGATGGAAATCCTGAACAACACGTACGCCCTCTCCAACCTGATCCGGCTGGCGAAGACCGAGCAGATCTACTCGATGCTCCAGACGCGAACCAAGGACGTGTCCGACGAAAGGATGACCACGCTCGAACGGTCGCTGGCCCGGCTGGTGGCCAACGGCGACGTAACCGCGTTGGAAGCGGAAAAGTGGTCGAATCACCCCTCCGCGTTCGCGGACGAACTCCAGCGCGTGACGCACGGAGACGACGAGCGGTGAGCGATCGCGATCACGGGTGTTCCGGCTCGCGGAACGGCCGCACGAAGGGGCGATAATACCGGCGATCCCGGCAGGTCAGGGCCGATCCGTTCACTCACCCGCGAAGCGCGATGACGCGCGTCAGAATTATCTCAATCCACATTACCGGGCCATCCGATAACAGTGTCGCGTAGAGCCATGTCCTGTCACGAGCAGGACTCTCCGGCTCTCGCGAGCCGCAGCCTTTGGGCTGATGGATCGAGCCCGCTGCGAAGCCTCGAAACTCAGGTCAAGGATGACCGACCATGACTTCGCAAGGATGCGATCGAGGAACCGCGCACTGACGATTGGCCCGCGTGACGACAGCCGCGTGCCGTGTCGGTGCGCGGTTTCTTCTTTTCAGCTCCAAGCGAGTGGACGTGGTGGACCAAGTGGACGCCGTGGACGGGTGTCCGCCCGCGACGGTCATGCAGCAGCCCGTTCGCCGTCCGCGCAATGCTTCATTTCGCTGTTGCCCTTTGAACTGCGGTGTCCGGGTCGGGATTCCGCGGGTGCCGGCCGGGTTGCCGAAACGCCGGTCATCGTATACGCTTCTTGTTGACGGGGACGTAGCTCAGCTGGGAGAGCGTCGCGTTCGCAATGCGAAGGTCAGGGGTTCGAGCCCCCTCGTCTCCAGTAACAAATCACGCGTGCCGCGCTGGCGCCCTGCGGCAGTACGGCTTAAGAACCAACTCGCCCGTTTCCACAACAGCATTCCACCGATGAATAGTTGTTCGGTCATGCGTCTTCGCCGACGCGCGATGCCACGTCCTCCAGCGGCAGCGCTTCATCGGCTTGCGACGGCGGCACGAAACCGCGAATCGGCGTCCCACATTCCGGGCACCGACCCGACACATTGCCGGTGAGATTGTACCCGCAGACCAGGCAAAGAATGCCGCGTGGATCGAACGGCAGCCTGTTTATGTGCTTCTTCCAGACCACGCGCGTGTTCGCCCACCGATCGCCCGCACGCCACCCTTTAATCAAAGTGAAGGCAAGGATGATCGCATAATACGGAATCATCAGACAAAGGTTCCGCTTCAACGAGCGGCCGAAGCCGATGGGCTCGCGCGTGGTCCAGTCGATGACCTGAATGCCGCAGATTCTCTTGCCGGGCGACTGCCCTTCCAAGCCGTCCTTGCAGCAGAAGAGAAGTGGCAGGACCAGCCATCCACCGACCCAGTACACCATGACGGTGGCCACACTGGACGCCGCGATCCTGTAGAGATCGACGAGCATTCCGATCACGACGATTGCTCCCATGAGCAGCAATTCCAGCAGCACTGCGTCAATGATGTAGGCCAACTGTCGGCGGCTCGCGAAGGCATTGCGGCACTTGCGGCAGACGACGATCTCATTGATGCCGTTCGACCGCGGGCTCTTTTTGAGCCACCGCGCAGACAGCGGCCGTGAACATAGCGGGCATTGCGGCTGCTCACTCGTCAGCGACGCCGCAAGTGATGCGATGTGAGGTGCCTGCGTCATCGGGGAGTTGTTTCCTACATGCAGTGCATCAAACCGGCGGGCGCCATTCGGACGGCAGCAGGGCGACGCGGGCCGAATCCTCATCAACCAACAGCATGCCGATCAGTCGGCCGTCGGCGCGCGACAGCACGCTCGCCCCGTGCCAGGACTCGTCAATCGAGACGGCCGGATCGATGTTCCACACGTGCTTGCCCGGCCTCAGCCGCGACGTGTCCAGCGGCAGCGGAGCCGCCGCCGGATCGGCCACCGCGATGCAATTCTCCGGCTGGTCGGCGGCCCGCCAGCGCTCGCCCGGCCAGACTGCGTCGGTCACCTGCACGTCGAGAATCGCCAGGCGGCCATCCGTCCACTTGGGCTTGTCCGGCAAGGGGACGGGCTTGCCCGCGACCTCCAGAACCGCGGAGTCGCCGTGCACCCGCCCGCCCGGCTTGAAGAGATCGAGCGGGCCAAGCAATCCTTCGTCCGTCTGCAGGACCCAGCCATGGCGACTTCGCTCCGCCGTGATCCATCGCCCTTCTTCCCAGCCGATCGTCGCCCGCAGCGGAGCGGGCACGACGGCGCCCGGCGGCAAAAGATTGCTGCCGATGAAGATGAGCGGACGCCATTCGAGCCATTCGTCCTCCGGCTCGGCGGCAAGCGTGAAGCGGTGGCCGGTGCGGACGATGTCGCCGGCGTTGGGAGGCGTGGCCAGGGCGACGCCGCCGGTCAGCAGCGATTCGAGCGACGCCATCTTGAGCACAAGGCCGCTCAAGCCCAGCTTGGCCTCCAGCCCGCCGGTCGACCAGAAACGCGTCTTCGGGCGGATCAACTGCGTGTAGGCCTTGTCGATGTGCACGCGCGCTTCGACGTCCGTGCCGTCGCTGGCCAGACCGACGGAGAGGATTCGCCCGACGGGAACCTCGCGATACATGACCGGCGCTCCGGCGCGCAGGTTCGACCGCTGCGCCGCCTGGAGCACGATCTCGAGATCGCCGGCCTGGACCGACTCGACAATAGGCGGTGACGGCAGTCCGACGAACGTCCGCTGCGGGCTTCCCCGGCCAGGCAGCGCCGCCAGGTAGCGAGGCCCGACAACCGTCTCCAATCCCGCCGCCCCGCTGAGGCCGAACTGCGGGCGAACGACCCAGAAGCGCGCACCCGCGCGGGCAATGTGCCGGGCCGCATCGCGCTGAAGCGCCGCCCGCACAACCACACCGTCAAGGTTCTCCTCAAGGTCGATCGACTGCACCTCGCCGATGGCGATACCGCGATAGCGCACGTCGTCGCCGACGCGCAGGCCGTGACCCTCGTCCAGTCGAACGGTGATGGCCACGCCGCGCCCCGCCCACGAGCGATACGCGAGCCAGCCGGCCAGCACCAGCGCGATGACCGGCAGGACCCAAGCCCAGGAGATGCGTCGCTCCGGTCTGATCACCGCTTGCGGAACATCTGTATCCGTTTTTTGAACGGTCATGCGGACGCCTCCGCCTCGAGATCTGCTGGAGCGGCGAGCTCCTGTCTCATCCACGTTGCGTGCGGATTGAACGATGCGGCGGCAAGCAGGCTGAGTAACACGCACGCGGTAAAAGCGAGCGCGGCTGGCCCCGCGGTCACCTGAACGACGTCGCCGATCTTGATCGCGGCGACCAGCACGGCGACCAGCAGCACGTCCAGCATGCCCCAGCGACCGGTCCACTGCACGATGCGATGCGTCAGCGCTCGACGGTCACGCCGGATGATCGGCGCGCCGGTGGTAAGTAACAGCAGTGCGACAAGCTTGCCGAGCGGAAACACGATGGAGCAAGCCAGCACGACCAGCCCGACGATGACGTGTCCGGAACCGAGCAGCGTGGCGACGCCTTCGATAATGCTCGCCGCGTGGCGGTGGCCGAATCGCTCGACCTCGATCATTGGCAGGGTGATCGCCAGCGGATAGAGGATGAGTGCGGCCAGAGCGATGGCGGCAGTGCGACTGTCACTCAACCGCGCGGCCTTCAGGTCGATCAGGCAAGTGCCGCAGCGGGCGCAACATGCGCGCGTGCGCGGCGGCAGGGGAGGGATCGCCTGCGACAGGCCGCAGCACGGGCAACTGTGCAGCCGAACGGGCATCGCGGTCTCGGTATCCTCTGCTGCCATGGGGCACCTGCTTCAAGCTTCTCCCGCAAGAGGATGACTCGACCGACGGGAGTGTCAAGATTTGTAGCAAGTCGTGACCCCGGATTGGCCGCCCGTGACGTGTTCGCTATCCTTGACCCATTCGTCCATCCACAGGCGAACACCAACAACCAGGCTGATCGAGGAACGGCCGCGACTCAGCCGGAAAGGAAGGAATGCAAGCAATGCACGCCCGGACAACGTCCCTGGCACTACTATCACTCGTCTTTCTGATCGGTGGAGCGGCGGAGCCGCAATCGCATCTGATGCGCTATGCCGACGTGCATGGCGACAAGATCGTCTTCACCTACGAGGGCGACCTGTGGCTCGCCTCCAGCAAGGGCGGCGACGCGCAACGGATCACGCGCGATCCCGGCTCCGAGTTTCTGGCGAAATTCTCGCCCGACGGCAAGCAGATTGCCTTCACCGCGCAGTACGACGGCGGCATGGACGTGTATGTCATGGACCTGCCCGCGGGCTCGCCCAGACGGCTCACGTTCCACCCGGCTGCGGACTTCGTGCTCGGCTGGTTTCCCGACGGCAAGCATGTGCTGTTTCGCAGCACGCGCACGTGGCCGCGGCGCGGCCAGGAAATCTACAAGGTCTCCGTGGACGGCGGGATGCCCGAGCGACTGCCCGTGGACCGCGCCGGGCTCACCTCGCTCTCGCCCGATGCCAAGCGAATCGCCTACAACCGCATCAGCCGCGAGGCGCGCACCTGGAAGCGTCACAAGGGTGGCACTGCCCAGGACATCTGGATGGGCAGCCTCGCCGACGGCGACTTCCGCCGCATCACCGACTGGCCGGGCACCGACAACTTCCCCATGTGGCACGGCAACGACATCTACTTCACCTCCGACCGCCTGAACGACACGCTCAACATCTTCAAGTACGACGTGGTCAGCGGCAAAGTGACGGCGGTGACGAACTACAGCGACTACGACGTGAAGTACCCGTCACTGGGCCCGAAGCAGATCATCTTCCAGAACGGCGAGTCGCTGCACCTGTTGGACCTGGACTCCGGCAAGGTGACCGAGGTTCCCATGCACATTCCGACCGACCACGTCCGCATGCGGCCGGAGCTAGTGGATGTCCACCCGGACAAGGGCGTCTTCCGGCTGTCGCCGGGTGGCGAGCGGATGCTGATCGAGGCGCGCGGCGAAATCGTCAGCGTGCCGGTCGAAGAGGGCGAAACGATCAACGTCACCCATCAGCCGGCCTCGCGCGAAAAATACGGCGTCTGGTCGCCGGACGGCAAATGGATCGCTTTCGTCTCCGACAAGACCGGCGAGGAGGAAATCTACCTCGTCGATCAATGGGGCGAGAAGCCCTGGCGGCAGCTCACCAGCGACAGCAAGGGATTCCTCCTGCCGCTGGTCTGGTCGCCGGACAGCAATCATCTGCTCTATTCCGACAAGTTCATGCGGCTGAATCTCGTCGACGTCGACAGCGGCGAGAAGACGGTCATCGACAAGAGCGATTACGACGACGCGTGGGAGCGCTGGGGTATCCAGGATTACGTCTGGTCGCCGGACAGCAAGTGGATCGCCTACACGAAGATGGAGCGGACCATCAACGAGGCGATCTTCCTGTACTCGATGGAGACAGGGCAGACGCATCGCGTCACCGGCGAGATGACCACCGACTTCAGCCCGTCGTTCGATCCGAAGGGCCGCTACCTGTACTTCCTCTCGCACCGCTCGCTGTCGCCGGTGATGGGGTTCATCGATCAGAACTACGTTTTCCTCGACGTGGCCAAGCCATACATGGTGGTCCTCGAAGAAGGCAAGGAGTCGCCCTTCCGGCCGGAGGAATCGGTGGTCAAGCCGGACGAGAAAGACAAGGCCGCCGATGCCGACTCGAACGGCCAGAAGGAGGTGAAAGCGGACGCAGACAAGTCGGAAAGCAAGAAGAACGAAGGCACCGTCGTCAACCTGGACGGCATCGACCGCCGCGTCATCGCCGTCGAAGGCGTGCCGGCCGGCAACTACTTCCGCCTCGTCGCCACCGACGACGGCTTCCTCTATCTCAAGCGGCCGGAGAACGAGTTCGAGAAGTACCAGAACGTCAACGACGAGACCGGCGGCAAACTCGACCTGTACGGCTACAAGCTCAAGGACAAGGAGACGAAAAAGCTCATCGACGGCATCGCCAACTATCACCTGTCGCCGAACGGCAAGAAGCTCGTCTACCGCTCGGGCTCGAAGTACGGCGTCGTCGACACCGGCAAGGAAGCGAAAGTCGGTGACGGGAGCGTGTCACTCGACGATGTGCACATTCCGGTCGATCGGGCCCTGGAGTTCGCCCAGATCTTCAACGAAGCCTGGCGCGTGCAGCGCGACTGGTTCTACGACGCGAACCTGCACGGCGTGGACTGGAAGGCGATGGGCGAAAAGTACCGCAAGTTCGTCCCCTTCGCCGGCAACCGCCAGGACCTCAACTACCTGATCGGCGAGATGATCGGCGAGCTCAATGCCGGTCACACGTACGTGTGGGGCGGCGACATCGAGGACGATTCCAAGGACGTGTCGGTCGGACTGCTCGGCGTCACCTTCGCGACCGATCCCGGCGCCCGGTATTACCGCATCGCTCACATCGTCCCCGGCACGCCGGGCGATCCCAACGAGCGGTCGCCGTTCGACGAGCCGGGCTGCCCGATCAGGGAAGGGCAGTACCTGATCGCGATCGACGGCCAGGAAGTCACCACCGACGATAATCCGTACGCCCACCTTCAGGACAAGGCCGGTCGGATGGTCCGTATCTCGTATAACGACCAGCCGTCGGCCGAGGGCGCCAGAATCTGGCGTGCCAAGACGCTCCGCCGCGAGTGGTCCATCCTCTATCGAGAGTGGGTGAACAACAACCGCGCCTACGTGGACAAGGTCAGCAACGGCCAGATCGGCTACGTCCACATCCCGGACATGGGCGCCAACGGTCTTGTCGAATTCAGCAGCACGTACTTCCCGCAGTACTACAAGAAGGGCATGATCATCGACGAGCGCTACAACGGCGGCGGGTTCACTTCGGACATGATCATCGACCGGCTGGAGCGGCGGATGTGGGGCGTCACCAAGCCGCGCGAGGGCAAGCCGCTGCACGAGCCCGAGCGCGTCTTCTACGGGCACATGGCCGTGGTCATCAATGCGGACACCGGCTCGAGCGGCGAGATGTTCGCCGAGGCCATCAAGCGAAAGGGCATCGCCCCGCTCATCGGCATGCGCACGTGGGGCGGCTCGGTCGGCATCGAGCCGCACGAGGATTTCGTCGACCACGGCGTCACGACACCGCCGCAGTTCGGGCTGTACGGTCTCGACCGCACGTGGCTGATCGAGGGGCACGGCGTCGACCCGGATATCCAGGTCGAGAACAAGCCCGGCGACGTGCTGAAGGGCAACGATGCGCAGCTCGAAAAGACGATCGACCTGCTGATGAAGGAGATCCAGCAGGATCCGAAGGACGTACCCGCACCGCCGCCGTATCCGAACAAGAGCAAGAAGGTCACGGCGAGCTGAGCCGACCTTGATTGTTCGCTGAACTCAATGCTGCCGGCCCGTGCCAGCGCACGGCGCCGGCAGTTTTCTTTCGCCCCGTAAGCGGTTCAGGCGCAGGCAAGTCCGATATTCCCGGCATCCTCCGCCCCGCCCGCTCAGGCGCCCGCGCACCAACGGAGCTTGATTGGCGACAACCGGCTGACGATATGAGATCAGGATGCGCCCGCTGTCCACAATGCCCCAGGAAGAGAGGACGTCATGTCATCGCCCGCCGCACGACGCCAGGCATTTACTCTGCTCGAAATCCTGATCGTCGTCATCATCATTGGAATCCTCGCCGCGCTGGTCATTCCCCAGATCTCGGGTGCCGCAGAAGACGCCAAGGTCAGCAAGGTGCTGGCCGTGGTCGATACGCTGCGCGCCGCGTCCGAGAGCCACTATGCCGACACCAGCGCGCTGGCCGCCGAATACTCCGACTCGACCAACGAATTCGAACGCGAATTGTCGATCAAGCAGAGCGCCCCCGTGTGGAAAGGTCCTTATCTCGCCCACCCCCTCACCAACGGAGACAACCCCTTCGGCGGGGTCGTCCGACTTCACAAGAGCTTCACGGACGGACCGGTCAACCCCGTCGGGTTCGACCTGATCGGCCGAGGGACTGACACGGTCACCGGCGCCGGTCAATACGTCGCCTTCACGAACGTGGGCGAGACCGCCGCGAAAACGGTCAACGACGCGCTCGACAAGGGCATCGGCGGCAACTGGCGCAGCAGCGGCCGCGTCGAATGGTCGAAGGACACCCTGATGATCTTTGTGATGGACGTCGCGGACTGACGCCGCCCGGCGTCTCAGCGATCGACGGTCACGTTCGACAGGCGCTCGAGCGCAAGCATCAGCGCCTGCGTGCCGAATTCTCCGTCCCCTTGGGCCTGCAGGGCAACGTAAAGCTGGTGCACGAGCGCGAGTCCCGGCAGAACGAGCTTCATCCTTTCGGCCTCGCGCAGCGCAATGGACATGTCCTTGACGAAGTGATCGACAAAGAACCCGGGTTCGAAGTCGCGTTTCAGAATGCGCGGGGCGTAGTTCTCGAGCGACCAGCAGCCGGCCGCGCCGCCGCCGATCGACGCGAGCATCGTCTCGAGGTCGAGGCCGGCCTTGTGGCCGTACAGCAGCGCCTCGCACATGCCGATCATGGTTCCGGCGATCACGATCTGGTTGCACATTTTCGCGTGCTGGCCGGCGCCCGGGCCGCCCTGGTGGACGATTGACTTGCCCAGCCGCTCGAGCAAGGGCATCACGGCGTCGACGGCGTCGCGATCGCCGCCGACCATGATCGCCAGCGTCGCCTCGCGCGCGCCGACGTCGCCGCCGGACACCGGCGCGTCCACCGCGAACGCGCCGCCTTCCGCGGCGGCCCCGTGAATCTCCTGTGCCAGGCTCGGCTCCGTGGTGGTCATGTCCACGAGGATCGCACCTGGCTCAATCGAGCCGACAAGGCCGTCGTCTCCCAGGTACACCTCGCGAACGTCCGCCGGGAAGCCGACGATGGTGAATACGACCCGGCACGAAGCGGCGATGGCCGTGGCGGACTCCGCCCACTCCGCGCCGGCATCGACCAACGCCTGTGCCTTGGCTCGTGTGCGATTGTGAACCCGCAGCCGGTAGCCGGCGTCGATGAGATGCCGGCACATCGAAGCGCCCATCACTCCGGTCCCGATCCAGCCGATGGGTTCGTCGGGATTGATGGAAAGCGGCGCATTCGACATGGCTCGTCCGCTTGCAGGCTGTCGAAGGAAGATCGGAGTCAAAAGTGACGGCCCACGATTCCCCTGGAAGCAACTCCGATGCGTCGGCTGCGACGCGCCCGGCGGTCAGTTCGTGAGCTGTCGGTTCGTGGTGCCGCCGGTGATCGTGCCGCTCGTTGTTCCGTCGGAGGTGGGGGTGAACTGGCTCGGATCCAGCAGGCTGAAAATGAAGAGCTTGCCACCGTCGACGAGCGCGTTGCGCACTCTGGCCTCACACGTTCCGAAGACGGTGCCGCCGGCCAGCGCCGTTGCAATCAACGTCATCCACTTGGCACGCCTGTCGCGTCCTCGGTTCATTCCGCACCTCGTTCAACTGGAACCCGGCGAATCCTGGCACCTGCAACGACAAGCCGGACCGCGCGCTTGCCGAGCGCAGTTTACGTGCTGCAAAGGGGCGTGTCGACAGCGAATGCACTACCGCGGACCGCTCACGGCAAAAAACGGCGATTACTCCGCGAACTGCTGCTCTTCCAGCAGGCTGCGAGCGTTGACGAACGTGTCGAACCCCGTCACGTTCGTGGATATTCTCGTGGAGTCGAGCACGTACGACTGCACCACGACGCCGCCCACCGTGTTATTCGTTTCCGACACCTGGAAGATGATCGTATCGCCGCACTTGAAATTGTCCGCGTCCGCGCTGAGCGGATTGACGTTCGGCGGCACGCCCAGCCCGCCCACGCCGACGGCCTGCGCGTTCACGAATATCCCCGGCTCCGTCGTCGGACGGTCCAGATCCTCCCCCAGGCCCACCCGGCTGACCGGGCAGTCGAAAAGCTCTCCCACGTCGTTCGCCCGGTTGTTGGGCGGGGCAAACAGGCGCACGCTTTCGGTCTGGGTGGTGAACGTGCCGGGAACGTCCGCCGATTCCACCTGGCGCTCCACCGTGATAAGGAATTCGATCGGCACCGTCGTGGCGTTGTTGCCTCGCACGAGAATGAAGCTCGAACGGTCACCCGGTGTCAGGGCGAAGACCTCGCCGGTCGACTGATTGACCAGGGCGGGATTGAGGAACTGCGAAGTGTTGCAGCCGGTCGTCGCCAACAGTCCGACAGCCAGGAGCACGAATATGCAAGCAAGGCGGTTCATTGACACCTCTCCTCGGCGGCAAACCGGGCCACCGGCTCGTCAGCGAACATTCGTCAGGAACTCGAACCGGCCGGGTGTCGCCGCCTGGGCCGCGGTATCCGTGTCCAGGAAGCCCGGCACCGTCGCTCCTTGAACCTGAATGAACGGAACCTGCACCGTGCCCGAGGCCGTGAACCCGATCACCGATCCACAGCGGACGCCGTTGACCAGAACGGGGCCCTTGCGGATGTCGAAGTTGCGAACCACGGTGACGTTGCCGTTATCGTCCACCGTGTCCGGCTGAAGAACGACAAACGCCGGCGGCGCTTCCGACAGGACCTCGCGGGTAATTACGTTCTGCGTCTCCACGATCTGCACCGTTGTCCGGGTTACGGGCACGTAGAGTTCCACCTGCTCCGGTGTCACCGAAGCAATATCGCAAACGCCGACGAAGTTCGTCAGCGGAAACTCGGTCAGTTCCGGAGGCGTGCCGCCGGTCAGACTGCCCTCCACGATCTCCGAACCGGAGATGAGCTCTAACGTGTTTTCGCTGCCGTTCGCGTAGGTGATGTTCACGCGCACCCGAATCCTCGGGATGGGCTCGGTATCCCCGAGATCGGCCCCCGTCGTTTCCAGGAAATCGAGCAACAGCGGATCGAACCGCGTATTGTTGATGAGCAGGATGGCGACGTGGCCAGGCGCGTTGTTCAGCGTAATGGCGGGGATGGTACCTGTCGTGCCGGTCGGCGGGGCCGCGACCTGGTTGATGAACGACGGGTTGAAGATGCTGCTGCAACCGCCTGCCAATGCGATCACGCCGATCGCCGCGACCAGCGCGACCACGCGGCTCATTCGATAGCCGTTCGCGGCTGCGGTGCGTGTTGAAATGCGCCGCGGGGCAGCTTCGGACTGTTTAGCCATGCTGAGCGGTCCTTTGTTCGAGGCAGTGCGGCACCGGGGGAGGGCACGTCTTACGGACGGCCCCGCGAGCCGGTCGGGCCCGCGCTGAGGCCTGAAAAAGTGCATTCGCTGCCGGGATTATTGCGGAAACAGCTGACCGGTCAAGCCCTCCTGGGCGGTCATGGCCTGTACCCGCCCGGCCTGCCTTGACCGCGACAAGACGCCGCCGGTACGCTCGCGGCCGCCTTGCCTCCGGTTTTGGTGGTCGCACGCTGCCGCGGATCACGGAAATGGCCAAGCTAACCCGATTCGGCGTGTCCATGGACGCCGGCCTGCTATCAGCGTTTGACGACCTCATCGAACGCAAGGGGTACGCCAATCGCTCGGAGGCCCTGCGGGATCTGGTCCGCGGCGCGCTCGTCGAGACGCAATGGGGAGCCGGTGGCGGGCAAATGGTCGGGGCGCTCTGTATCGTCTACGACCATCATACGCCCGACCTGAGCAGCCGGCTGACCCACGAACAACACGACTATCAGAAGTACATCATCAGCTCGATGCACGTGCATCTCGACGCCTCGAACTGCCTGGAAGTGGTCGTGCTGCGCGGTCCCGCCAGGACACTGCAAACGCTGGCCGACCGAATCGTCGCCATACGCGGCGTCAAGCACGGCCGACTGATCATGACCACCACCGGAGAAGGGCTCGCCTGACCGCGGGTCCGAGGCGCCCGGCGGCTTGACATCCATCGGCAGCGCTGATTACCCTTATCCGGCTGCGCCCGAGGCGGATGTGGCGGAACTGGCAGACGCGCTGGCTTCAGGTGCCAGTGGGCTTACGCCCGTGGAGGTTCGAATCCTCTCATCCGCATGAATCTTCTTTTGCCGCCGGCTGAGAAAACCTGACCGCGCACGGTCTGTGCGCCGGTGAGGGTTCCATTGTGCGCACCTCGGCGCCGGGGTGCGGGCGGTGTTCGTCCATCCAACGCTGCCATCTCGAACCGCCCATCGTCAGGAAGACGCCCGTCATCGCCAGCACGACGGCGATCAGCTTGCGGCGCGTCAGGACCTCCTTCAGCATGAACGTGGCGAAGATGAGCGCGAAGATCACCGACGTCTGATTCAGCATCGCCGCGATCGATGCCCGGGCGTATTTGAATCCCGCCATCCAGAAAACCAGCGACAGGTACGCCCCGAGAACCGAACCCGGCACGGCGAACGCCCACGTCCGCGACGGCCGGAACACCGACCAGTACGACCGCCGGCTCGACGACGCGATCATGATGATCGCCAGCGCCAGCGTGCCGAAGAACATCCGGATCATCGTGGCCCAGACCAGCGGGAAGTTCTGCACGTCCAGCACCGGCTTGGCCCACACGATGCTGAACGTCATGGTCGCCATCGCCCCCAGCGTCAGCAGCACGCCGACGGCGATCTGGCCCCGCGTGCGCCCCACCGGCGGCGAGTGGCGGGAGGAGATGTACACGCCGACGACGATCAGCGCCCCGCCGATGTAGTGCCACACGCTCAGCTTCTCCGCGAGCATCAGGTAGGAAAAGAAAATGATGAACGGACTGTACGAGCAATCGACGATCGAGATCAGACCCACGCCGATCAGGTTCAACCCGTAAAAGAACAGCGTGTCGGCCACGGCGATGCCCAGCACGCCGCTGATGATCAATATGTAGATTTCCGCGCTCGGCCGTCCGGCAAGTGAATCAAAACCGTCGCCGATGGCCAGCAGAGTGATGGTCAGCAACAGCACGCCGATCGCGTTCTTGAAGCAGTTGAGCGGCAGGGGAGCAATCGTCTCGCCGCTGCGTTTGAACAGCACCATGGCCATCGCCCAGGTGATGGCGGCCCCGAGTGCGCAAATCTGCCCGATGACGTCAGTGGTCACTGTAGAGCCTTGGTTCTTCTGGGCGGTCCCGCCGGACGCGCGGCAGCGCTTCAGCTTCCGGCAGGTAAGGTGCCACGTCGGCCTGCTCCTGCGGTCCCAGTGCGTCAAACGCCTCGTCGAGCTTCGCGGCAACGTAAGACATCCGCACCGCCCGAGCGTATCGCTTGCCGTCGAGCGGATCGGAACCGCGCACGATGATGCCGGCCAGTCGACCGTCGGCGGCGAACGCGCCGCCGCCGCTCATCCCTGGGGCGGCTTCGCCCTCGATAATCATCTCCGCTTCGGCATCGTACGGAAGATCGCCCTCCACGTCGCCGGCCCCGCCGAGGCGAGCGATGATCGCCGCGGCCTCCTCATCCGCCACTACGCGACCGACCCCGACCGCCAGCCGTCTCGGCAGGGCCCCATCGCCGGGATAGCCGACAAGCAGCACGATCTCGCCGCCCGCAAGCGCCGCGTACGATGGTTCCGCATCGGTCAGGCCGGCGGGGTCGTAAAGCATCGGCGGCGCATCCGTCAGCGGTTCGGGCGCTAGGTCCACGGCGCTGTCGGGAAGCTTCTGCGAGTCGATGACCGCAAGATAAAAATCGTGCCGCGGATGGATCTCCACCAGCATATTGACGTTCTGTTCGGAAGGGATCTCCGGGCTGTATAGCTCGAATAGCGGCGTCACCTGGTCATCGAGCCCGGACCCGTCCGTCGCCACCAGACGCACGCGAAGACTCGACGGGTGCTGCGCTGGATCAGACAGCGCCGCCGCAATGTCCACGTCGGGCGGGCCGAACCAATCGACGCCCAGTGCATGCGCCGCCGAGGCAATGATTGCCGTCCCAGCCGCCGTGCGTCGCGTCCATACGACCGCGCTGGCATTGCTGGTGAGGGCGACGCGGCCGTACACATCCTCCACCCAGTCGTGGCACTCGTGGTCGGGCTGATCGAGCACGGCCTCGGCCGGGAACAGCGCCGTGACTTCATCGCAGGAGTCGGGAACGGCAACGATTGGAAACTGGATGGTGCCGCATCCGTGCAGGCCGACAGCCGCGAAGAGCGTTGCAACCACAAGCACGAACACCAGCACATCAGGCCGGATGATCGCGGTGAACTGCGCGGCGGTGATGCGTACCCTCGGCATGGCGGGGCGAGTCTACCGTTCGGGCTTGTAACAGGTCAATCGGACTGAGCAATGCGGAAGACGGATGTCACTCGCGAAGTCCCGCGGCACGGGAGAGGAGATCGCGTTCGAGCGGATAGGTCAGCATGCGCAGCCCTTCCTCGGCGGACATCCATTCGACGCGCTCCACTTCTTCGCCCGGCGTAAATCCGTGCTGTTCGATCAGCTCCATGTTCCAGAAGACGGCCAGCTTGGGCACGGCCCGCGCGATGTACGCCGTGCACCCGGCGATGTCGAGGAGCTTCGCCGTGCACCCGGTTTCCTCGCGCACTTCGCGGAGCGCCGCCTCCCGCCAGCTTTCCCCCGGCCCCAGCTTGCCCTTGGGCAGCGACCAGTCGTCATGCCGCCGGCGATGCACGATGACCAATTGCCGGCCGGCGTCGCTTACACGCCAGACGAGCCCCCCTGCGGCCCGAATCACGTCTGTGCTGGTCAGGTATTCGTCAGGCATTGCGGAACTCCCGTGGACGACAGCGGAACCGGTCCGCAACACCGTAGCCACGCCGCCATCCGATCTCAAGACGCCGCCCGGGTATGCAAAAACGGCGCCGCCCGCGTACACTGTCGGACCGTGGCGTGGTGTCCATCGAGTAATCCACCGGAAATGAACCTTCGTACGTGCAACATTGTCCTGCTTGCCTCCGCCCTCGCCCTGATCGGCGGGTGCAGCTCCCGGCGAGCGCGCAATGGCGAAGATCGCTTCGCCGCCGCAAATGGTCTGGCCATCGGTCCGGTTCTGACCGCCGCCGAACTGCTGCCCGCGGATATTCTCCGGGGCGACAACTACGAGATCGAGCCGGCCGTCCTCATCGTCGATTACTACTACCAGTTTAATCTGAGCACACCCTTCGGTGTCGTGCCGGCCTCCGGTATGAGCATGCTCGAACTGCGACTGCAGGAGATGAAAGCCATCAGCCGGGCGGAAAAGCTCGCCGACGATCCCCATCTGCTCGAGGGATTCACGAGCAGCTTTCGCGACGCAGCAACGGGGTTGCGCATCCTCGTTACCGATCCCTTCGGTGCGATCGAACGCGCCCCCCATGGCCTGGGCCTGATGATCCGCGGCCATCTCGACGCCGCGGACCGCGCCGCGGGCAGCATCGAGCGCCGCCGGCTTGCCGCCCGCCTCGGCTGCGATCCGGAGACCCGCAACCCCATCCTCAAGAAGCTGCTCGATAAGATGGCCTTGCAGTACGGCGCCGGCCGCCTGCTGACCGTGCCGGCTTCGATCATCCCCGGCGTCAGCGTCCTCAAAACAACCGGCACGATGGACGAACTCGTCGCGGAGCAACCACCGCACGAAATCAACGAGCAGATCCACGCCCGCCTGATCAAGTTGAACGTCTCGGAGGAAACGGCCAAGGCCTTCGTCGCGTCCCGCGCGTTCACGACCAGGGAGCGGCTGCTCATGATGGACCAGGTGGAACGCCTGGCTGGCGTCGATGGCATGCCGGTTGTCCTGGCCACAGCGGTCGATTCCGACAGCGAAGCGACGGCACTCGCCTCGATCCGCCGCACGCGGATGCTCGCGGACCTGAACGAACGTCACCCCATCGAGCATCTGACGGAGATGGGCTTTCCCATCGCCCGGCTCGCCGGCGGTGCGCAAGTCATCGCCACGCCTGTGGACTACATCCCGTGGACACAGGACGTCGAGGAGACGGTCTCGCGCTATCGCGCATCGTATCCCGGCGTTCGCACCTTCCTGCTGATCGCTGGCCAGGTCGGACCCGAGGCTCGCAACGCCCTGCTCAGTGCGCAGATCGAGGTCGTCACCGGGGACTCGCCCCTGCAAAGCGACCTCCAGCCTTCCACCGGTTGACGGCCGCTGCAATGGCTCGAACAATGCAGCCACTCTCCTGTCTGGCCGGCACCGTTGCCGAGCAAACAGACCGGCGCGTGAACGCGAGACCGAGGGCCGTCCGTGAGGATGACATGAAAAAGTTGCTGCTGTGCGGAGTTGTGTCGGGGCTGTTGTGCACGGCCGCGATGGCCGCGGAACCAGGGACGAACGGGATGGCGGAACCAGGCAAGTATGCAAACCGGTACGATCTCCGGCGGGCCGAAACGCTCGCCCAGCGGGCGGCCGATTGGCGAAAGGGGGCAATTGTCTACCAGGTGTTCGTCGATCGGTTCGCACCGCCGGCCGATCTGGACGCCAAGCGTGACTTGTATCCCCCGCCCAAGCGGCTGCGCGCGTGGGATGACAAGCCCGTCCGCGGCGAATTTGTGCCCGAGGCCGGCGTCTGGAGCCACGAGATCGACTTCTGGGGCGGCGACCTGGCCAGCCTCGCCGACAAGCTCGATTACATCCAGGACCTCGGCGCCGACGTCGTGTATCTCAACCCCATCTGCCAGGCGTACACCAATCACAAGTACGACGCCGAGAACTACTTCGAGATCTCCAGGGAATACGGCACCCGCGAGGATTTCAGGAAGCTGGCCGACAAGCTCCATCACCGCGGCATGCATCTCGTGCTCGACGGCGTCTTCAACCACGTCGGCAGCAAGTGTCAGTGGTTCATCGACGCCCTGGGCAACCCTGACAGCAAGTGGCGCGACTGGTTCTTCATCGGCGACCGGTATGACAAGGGCTACCGCGCGTGGTTCAACGTCGAGAACCTGCCCGAGCTGCGGATGGAGAACCCCGCCGTGCAGGCGCGCATCTTCCGCGACCCTGACTCCGTCGTGCAGGGCTACCTCCGCGACGGCGCGGACGGCTGGCGGCTCGACGTGGCCCCGGACCTCGGGTTCAACATCCTTGGCGACCTGACGCTCGCCGCGCACACCGCCAGGCCCGGCTCACTGGTCATAGGGGAAAACTGGAATTACCCCGAGGAGTGGATGCCCTCGCTGGACGCGGTGCTCAACTTCCACTTTCGCCAGATCATCCTCGCCCTGGCCGAAGGAAAGATGTCCGGCGGGCACGCCGGGCGAATGATCGCCCAGGCGATCGACGACGCCGGGCTCGAAGCCATTCTCAGGTGCTGGATCGTGCTGGATAATCACGACACCCCGCGCCTTCGCCACCAGTTGCCTCAGCAGGAGGCGCGTCGCTTCGCCCAGGTGTTGCAATTCACGCTGCCCGGCTCGCCCGACCTCTACTACGGCGTCGAGCTGGGCATGGACGGCGGCGACGATCCCGAGCAGCGCGGACCCATGCGCTGGGACCTTGTCACCGACGACAACGCTGAGCTGCAGTGGACCCGCCGGCTCATCAACATGCGCCGCGCCGACCGCGCCCTGAAGATCGGCGATTTCCGCCTGCTCGACTCGGAGAAGCTCCTCGCGTTTGAGCGCCGCACCGACCGCATGGCGGAAACGACCATCGTGCTGGCCAACCCCACGGACAAGCCGGTGACGGAGATCGTGCCCGTGCGCGAATCGAAGTTCATGAACTGGCAGCCGCTTCGCGATCAACTGAGCGATGCGCAGGTTTCGGTGATATGCGGCACGATCGAAGCCACCGTACCGCCGCGCACGGCGTGGGTGTTGCGCGCCGCGTTTGACAACAACGAGTACGACCCGAACAAGCGCGTCCAGTAGCCGGGTGGCACGGCCTGACCCGAAGGGGCAGGCCGTGGGTCGCTCCGTCGCACACCAACATCAGTCCAGAAACGCGAGGATCACCCGCGCGCATTCGCCGCGGTTCTCCTCGAACATGCCGTGACCGGCGCCTTCGATGAGACTGAGCCGCGCGCCGCAAGTGCGCGCCGCGAGATCTTCACTGGCCGCGGCCGGCATCAACCGGTCGTGCGTGCCGCCGAGAACGAGCGTCGGTTGGCGAATGCTTCCCACGACGTCCGACGCATCGTGCGACAGGCAGGCGTCGATGGAGACGATGAAGTCCGCAGGGTCGATCTCCTGCCGTACGATCGACTTTGGCGAGGCGCGCAGCCAATCGCCGTACGAGCCGACCAGTCCCGTGTCGTACATCCGCTCCATCATGTCGATAAAGGCGTCGCGCCATCGGCCTTGCACCGTCCACTCGCGCCACATCCGGTACAGCGGCAGCTTTTCGGCCGCTGGCCGGACGCCCGTATTGGCCAGGACCAGCCGGCGGACAGCGTCCGCGTGATCGGCGGCGAGATACTCGGCGATGAAACCCCCCATGCTCGCGCCCAGCACGTCGGCCTCACCAACGAATTCGCGCAGAACTTCTGCGTACTGCGCGGCCATGTCCCGCGTGCTCGTCGCCGGGACAAGCCCGCGCTGCCGGCCGACGACGTACACCGTCCGCCCTGCCGTGTACGGCTTTGCAAACCTGGCCCAGAACCGCGGCGCTGCATCGACGGGTTGCAACGCGTCGCTCAAACCGGGAATAACAATAAGCTCCCGCGCGCCGCTTCCGGTGCGCACGTAGGGAAGCACGCCTCCCAGCAGCCCCGTTTCCGGCTTCGATTCCGCCATCATTTCAGGAAGTGAGCCTCGCCGCACGGCCTCAGCGGAACATGTCGACGAACGACTCCCCCGATCTGAACATCGCCACCGCGGCGATAATCCCCAGCCACGCGCCGACGTTCGCCTTCGCAATCGCGAACGGATGCAGCCAGCCCCAGCCGATGTCCAACTCCCTCGGCAGCCGCACCCCGCTGGCCGCAAGCACCATCTGCTTGGCGACGATCACGAGCAGTACGAGCGCCACCACGATCACCGGGCACCATCCGCCGTTCATGTTCGACACCCGATGCATGACCACGAACAACAGCCAGGTGAGCCCGAACGCGAACACCAGCCCCAACAGCACCGGCCCCAGCGATTCGTGCACGCTGTCACGCAGATGCGTCACCGCTGCCTCCGGAACGCGCCAGGCGAACGCGCACCAGCCGGCGCCGATGATCGCCGTCGGCACCAGGCACGCCATCGTCCCCTGTATCAGTCCGAGCAGCGGCGTCCACTGAACCGATGGACCGCCGCGCCGCCGAACATCCGGCTCTTGGGCTTTCTGCTTTCCCATCTCCCGCGACCGCCAATGAGATCAGGAAATGATTCGTTACGCCGTCTGCGTCAGGCCGGCCGCCAGCATGACGGCCGTCAGTCCCGCCGCGTCGTCCTCACTGAACGAGCCCACCTCGTGGCTGTCCGCGTCGAGCACCGCCCAGCACTTGCCACGCTCGTCGAACAGCGGAACAACCACTTCGCTGCGATCGTCGGGATCGCACGCGATGTAGTTTTCGCCAAGTTCGGCCACGTCGTGTACGACGATCGCCTTCTCCTCCTTGAACGCCTGCCCGCACGCACCGTGCATTCCGATCGGCGAGCATGCCGGCTTGTCGCGGCACGGGCCGAGCACCATCTCGCCCTCCCCGGGCAGGTAAAACCCGATCCATGACACGCCCGTGTTCTTCAACGCGTTCCAGAGCGCGTCGACGACCTGCTCCATGCGCTCCTGCCGGTTGCCATGACAAACAATGCACTCACGAAGTTGCCGATATGGTCTGTTTCGGGCATCGATCATCGCTGTTGCACCCTCCTCTGAATCCGACCCGGCCTTCGCCGGGATCGGCGAGTCAGCTTTGCGCCGCGAGCGGGGCTCCGCCAGCCACGCCCCCCAGGCCAACCGCGACGCCAGGAGCAGCCCCGTACCGATCGCCGCGTACAGCCAACCCACCACCGCATGGGGCAGCAAGCCGCCACGGAGTATCCGTCCGAGCGTGGCGAACAGGGCGACCAACAGCCACATCCGCCAGCCGATGAATCCCCCCAGGCACGTCCCGTCGCCACGCGCCTGGATCCGCTCCACGATTCGCCGCCCCGCCGGTTCCAGCGCCCACCGCGACTTGGCCGCGCCCCCCGCGACCGCCAGCGCGAGCAGCAGCACGCGATACGATGTTCCACCCTCGAATAGCCAGAAAATACCGACCCCGACGAGCGCACCTCCGACCGCGGTCCACATCACGCCGGCCAGCAGAAGATGCGCCTTCTTCGAAGCCGCCGGCTTATATCGAGTTGTCCACGAGACCGTTTGACTCACCTTTGGATATCGTAGCCCGGCAGCGGCGACAGGCAACGACCGCACCCTCAGCTCGCCATCAGGTGCACCAGGTTCGCGCTCGTCCGGATGCCGGCGGCGAAGTCGTCCACGACCATGAACTCGTTCGGCCCGTGGGCGTTGCAGTTCGGCAAACACAGACCGATCATGATCGACTCGGCCCCGAGCACTTTCTTGAACATCGGCAGGATCGGCAACGTCCCGCCCTCGCGGATGAACGCCGGCTTCACGCCGAATCCGGCCTCGACCGCCGCCGCCGCCTTGCGCATCCCGGGATTGTCCAACGGGCACACGTAGGCCGCACACGACGAGAACTCCGTCACATTGTGCCCGATGCCCCGCGGCGTGTTGTCCGCCACGAACTTGTCGAACGCCCGGCTGATCTTCACCGGGTCCTGGTTCGGCACCAGGCGCATCGACACCTTCGCCATGGCCCGCGCCGGCAGCACCGTCATGGCCCCCTCACCCGTAAAGCCGCACAGCAGCCCGTTCACGTCCAGCGTCGGGCGGAGCCAGCGACGCTCCATCGTCCCGTAGCCCTTCTCACCGGCCAGAACCGTAACGCCGAGCGTCTCGCGGTATTTCTCTTCGTCGAACGGCAGGCTGTGCAGCGAGTCGAGCTCTTTCTTGCTCGGCTCGGTCACATCGTCGTAATAGCCGGGGATCAGCACCCGGTTTTCCGCATCCTTCATTTTCGCCACGAGCGCGGCGAGGGCATTGCCGGGGTTCACGACCGTCCCCCCGAACGATCCGCTGTGCAGATCGCTGCTCGCGCCGTTGTAGACGATCTCCTTGTAGATCAGGCCCTTCGTGCCGTACGTGATCGCCGGCGTACGCTCATCGAACTTGGCCGTGTCGGAGAGGCACACGTAATCGCACGCCAGCCGGTCGGCATTCGCCTCGATCATCTTGCCGAGATTCGGCGAGCCGACCTCCTCCTCCCCTTCGACCAGGAACTTCACCCGGATCGGCAGACGCCCGACCACCTTCTTCCACGCCTCGATCGCCAGCATGTGGGCAAACACCTGTCCCTTGTCGTCGGCGGAACCGCGGGCGTAGATCCGCCCATTGCGAATCTGCGGGGCGAACGGTTTGGATTCCCACAGGCTCACGTCGCCGGTCGGTTGCACG
>JBECKQ010000072.1:0-14096 GCA_040235375.1 Phycisphaerae bacterium
GGCCCGGCAGAACGCCGAGTTCGGGACTTCGACGCTCTATTGCGCCCTCGCGTCTTATGCCGCCGCGAACCAGCGCAACGAGGAATTCAACGAGTGGATCGCGGATGCCGTCAAGTGGTGCGCTCATCGTCGCGGTGGCAGCGGTGTGATCGACCTCCGCACCGCGCTGCCCGCCGGAGAAGGCGGCGGCGAAACCCAAACGTGGGTGGAACTGCTCGTCAAGGCGCTCCAGGGTGCGAGCGG
Organism: Phycisphaerae bacterium; assembly: GCA_040235375.1. Classification (GTDB taxonomy): domain Bacteria; phylum Planctomycetota; class Phycisphaerae; order UBA1845; family UBA1845; genus JBECKQ01. The sequence continues at coordinate 244 of JBECKQ010000072.1, forward strand.
GAAGGAACCCGGATCGATTGCGCGCGAAGACGTGGTTCGCAGCCTCTGCCTGCTCGGCGGGTGGTGCAGCAGCAACGGGCTCGCGCCGCTGGCCCGCGAAATCCTTGACCAGGCCCAGGCGCGGGCGGGCGCCGTCGGCGAGCATTACCTGTGGCTTGCCGACCTGGCCCGAATGGCGGGCGACACCGCGCGGGCCACGCAACTTGAAACGACGCTGCTGAAAGAGGATGCCCTGCCCGTGCCGCGCGTGGCGGCACTGCTCGACGAGATAGAAGCTCACGACGGTGCCGAGACCGCCGACTCGTTGGCGCAGCGCGTCGCCGGCTATTCCGATCTGCCCGAGGCGCTGCAGCGCGCCGCCCGTGAAGCGGAGCGTCAGGGCGACGAGACTGCGGCCCGGACCTACCGGGCTCGCTTGCAGGCGCTGAGCGCGGCTTCGGCCGTCCCGCCTCAGGGTCCTTCAAACGCGCGCTGAAACGCCGCGAAATCGGTTAAGTCCACGTCGCCGTCCGCCGGCGCAAAATCGAAATTCTGCAGGCACTCCGCCGACGGCGCGGCGAATGCAGGACCGCCGATCGGTCCGCTCAGGCACGCGGCAAAGGTCGCAAAGTCGACCATGTCGATATCATTGTCGTAATCACCGTCGCCGAGCGGCGGTCTCACGACGAAGCCGCGTTCTTCGCCCCCGGAACTGGCGGTCAAACCATAACCCGCCATCCAATTACGGTTGTTCACCGACTGCGCGGTGACCCGCGTCCAGCCGGGAAGACTGACGTACCGAATGCTTCCGTCCCCCGGCGCATCGCTGTACCAGCTTACGCGGTTATCGCCCGTCCCGCTGTTGCCGACCATCCGCCCGGCGTCGTTGATTGACTGGCCCCACTGCGTGGCCGTCTCCGCGTTGTCCACGAAGTGCCACGACCCGTCGTAGGTCACGGCGTGAATATAGGTGTCCCAGTCATAGAACTTTCCTCGCCCGATCGTCTGCCCGGCATCGTTGATATCGGTGGCGCTGCAGTCAGAGGGTCCGAGCCGACCGAGCACGGTGAGCGTCTGCGTGGCGATGTCGAACGTGTACGGTGTGGACACACCGAGAGGATCGTCCGCGACGCCGCAAATGACGTTGTTATTGTTGACCGCGCTTGCCAACTGGAGGCCCGTCAGGCTGGCCGCGCGGATCGCGGCATCGAGGCTGTAGGTCACGCCGTCGTCGTAGTAGAACGCCGTGCGCTCGCCGTTCGTGTTCCAGAAGTACCCGACGATCACGCCGTCATCGTTGATGCCGTAGGCGCGAAAGTCCGAGTTGGTGTTCGCATCCGGCGGGTAGGGGATCTCGTGCAGGCCGGATCCGTCCCAGAAAACAGCCTGGGAGTCGGCCTCGTCATTGTGGGCATACCCGCACACCACGTTGTGGTTGTTGATGCCGGTGACCAGCCCGATCGGGTCGGGCGGGTAGAGGAACGGCAGCTCCGTGACCGTAACGCCGTCAAAGATGAACGGCGTGCTCGAGGTATTGATCACGTAGTTGCCCATGCCGCACGCGATGCCGGCCGTATTGACGTCCCGCACTTCCACCCCGCCGACCCAGCTCGGCAGCAGCGGCACTTCGATCACCACCCAGGCCGCGTTCACCGCGCTGCCGAGTCCCCATACGACCAGCAGCGCCGCACATCCAATCGAGATTCTGCGCATGGTTGTTCTCCGTTGACTTCTCAGCGCCCCGGACCGTCCAGTGCCGTTGTGAAATCGGGCAGGTCGCCGATGTCGACCGCCCCATTGGTATCGATATCGAATGAAGCACACGAATAGGCCAGCGGGCTGGCAGCGCCGAAGCACTGCTGGAACCCGCCGAAGTCGCGCAGGTCCACGTCGCCGTCACAATCCTGGTCGCCGGGCACCTGCGGGAAGCAGGTCATCGCCTGCAACAGGTCGTACTCGCTGCCGATGCCGCCCACGTCAAAGTCCGATCCCCAGACAGTCAGCCAGCGGTGTCCCCCCAGGTGGACGATTTCCGGGTCTCGGTCGTAACCGAAGTCAATGGGTGCGGGCGCGAAGGAATTGACGAACCAGGGTGCCGACCACGTCGCGCCGTTGTCGGTGCTCGTCGCGTACAGAATGTCGTAATCGACGCCGAGGTAGCCGTTGAAAGACTCCTTCGATTGCCAGACCGCGATCCAGTTGCCGTCGCCGTCCGTAGCGGGCACGGGATAGTAATCGGTCCCAAAATCCACATCGTGGTTGGTGTTGACGTATCCTGGGGGCGACCAGGTTGCACCGTTGTCGTCACTGTAGGAGTAGCGGATATCGTACTCGTCGGTCAATGAGTCGTAGTAGTACCAGACGGCAAGCCATCGCCCGTTGTCGTCCGTGGCTAGCCGCGGCACCTTGTCGTCCACCCCGTTCGCGTCGGCGGCGTCAGAGTTCACCGGTGCCGGCGCCGTCCACGCGTAGCCGTTCGTGCTGCTGGATGCGAAAATGTCGAGATCGGTGCCGTAGATTCCATTGGTGTCAAGATCGTAAGCGTTCCAGACGACCATCCAGTGGCCCGTTTTGTCCGCAACGATCGTGGGGCTGCTGTCGTCAATGTTGTCGGTGGCCATGCTGGGGTGGAGCAACTCCAACGGTGACCATGTCTGTCCGTTGTTCGTGCTGTGCGAGATGACGATGTCGTCGTCTCCATCCGTGACCAGCGCTTTGTACCACACGGCCACCCAGAGGCCGTTTCCATCCGTCGCGATGGAGGGCGTGTAGTCGGAGTCCGTGTCCGTTGCCGCATCAGAATTCAGCGGCTCCGACGACGTCCAGGTCGCGCCGTTGTCGTCGCTGCGCGAATACAGGATGTCGATGTCGTCGCCGATGGTCCCGCCGTGATTATCCCAACTGTACCACGCGGCGATCCAATGACCGGCATCGTCGGTGACGACGAACGGGTGGAAATCATCCTCGATTTCCGGGGGATCAACGGCGTACGGGTCCAGGATCGCCTGGGCGCTCCAGGTCACGCCGTCGTCGGCGCTATGCGAGACGTAGATGTCGAAGTCCCGATCCTGGGCGGCCGAAACCGCCGCGCACCAGACTGCGACGACGTGGCCGGCATCGTCGGTCGTCATGTGCATGTAGTAGTCTCTATCGACGTCGGTTGCCGCGTCGGAATTGAAGGGTGCAGCGTCGGTCCAGAGCACGTCCGCGCGGGCCGGCGCCCAAAAAACGAGCAGGCCGGCGATGGCCGCGAGTGTCCAAGCCGTTCGATTCGTCATTGCTGTTCTCCGCAAGGAGCTCAGTCGCCCGGACCGGTGAGGCGTGGGGCAAACGCGGCGAAGTCCTCCGCCCCGATCTGTCCCCCGGCGTCAAAATCGAACACGTCGCAGGCGTCTCCGGGCGAGGCGGCCTGCCCCCAGCATGCTTGCATGCCGGCGAAGTCGGCGAGATCCAGATCGCCGTCGGTATCCTGGTCGCCGCACACGAAAACGCTGCTCCGGGCGTAGAGGATGTCGCGATCGAAGCCGATGGTGCCGTTCAGCCAGTCGGTCGAGTACCACGCCGCCAGCAGCATGTTGTCGGCGCCCAGGGCGAGTTCCACGCTCCAGTCCTGTGCCGACAGGTCCATCGCGGCGTTGCCGTTGAGCACGCCGGGCGGCGTCCAGTGGGCGCCGTCGTCGCAACTGCGCGCGAAGAAGACGTCCCGATCGGTACCGATCGGCAATCCCAGCATGTCGTCTGAATACCAGGTGACCACCCAATGTCCGTCGCCGTCGCCGACGATCCGCGGGTGGGCGTCGTCACCCATGTCGGTCTCCCAGTTTGTGTTGAGCGGCTGTGGGTCGCTCCACGTCGCGCCGGCGTCGAAGCTACGGGAAAAAACAAGGTCCCGATCGGTCGCGCCGAGCATGTTGCGATACCAGACGGCCAGCCACGTGCCGTTGCCGTCAGTGACCACGTCGCCCTCGATGTCGTAGACGAAGTCGGTCAGGTAGTCCGTGTTCAGCGGCGCCGGCTCGCTCCACGTCAGGCCGCTGTCGCTGGTCTGCGAGTAGTGGATGTCCTGGTCTTCTTCGCCGTTGGAATCGATCATCCCCGCCGCCTTCCAGATTACCACGGCGTTTCCCTGCCCGTCCGTGGCGATGCGCGGAACGATGTCATCGTAGATGTCGGTCTCCATGCTCGAATGCAGATGCGTCACCGGCGACCACGTGACGCCGTGGTCCGTGCTGCGCGCCAGTTCCACGTCGCCCTCGTCGCCTGGCGGCGAGTCCTGGCGCTTCTGCCACACCGCGATCCAGGTGCCGTCCGCCTCGATGGCGATGTCCGGCGTTTGGTCATTGTCGCGCGGAACGTCCACGTCGTGGTCACTGTTGAAGAAGCCGCGCACCGTCCAGTCCAGGCCGTTGGTGCTCGTCGCGTACAGAAGGTCGATGTCGCTCGTCGCCCCCTGATCCCAACTGTTCCACACCGTCAGCCAGTGCCCGTCCCCGTCGGTGAAGACTGCCGGAGTCGAGTCGTGCAGGTCGTCACTGGTCGCAACCGGATCCACCGCCTCGGGCGACGACCAGGTCAGGCCGTTGTCCACGCTGTGGGCGGTGAAGATGTCCATGTCTTCGCCGTAGCCCTCACCATTACTATTCATGTTTCGCGAGGCCCAGACGCCTACCCAGGCCCCCGCGCCGTCCGTGGCCAGGACTGGATAGTAATCGTGTCGACCGTCGTCCGTAGCAGCGTTGTTGTTGAGCGCCTGCGGATAAGTCCAGGCCATCTCCGCCGCGGCGGGGATCGCCAACGCGACCAGCGCCCATCCGCATGCAACCAGCAGCGTTCGCTTCAATCCGGTCATGCAACTGCACCATCCGCCTAGGGCCCTGCCGGCTCCATCAATGCGGCCAACGCCGCGAAGTCGTGCAGGTCCACGTCGCCATCGGCCGGTGCAAAGTCAAACACCGCGAGGCAGGAGGCCGGCGGCGTCGAGAATCCTTCTCCCTCTTTCGGGCCGCTCAGGCACGGCACAAACGCCGTGTAGTCGTCGAGGTCGACATCGCCGTCGTGGTCGATATCTCCCGGCGGAGGCGCCGCGATGAACCCGCGATCGTCGTCCGGCGACACGTCATTCAGCCCATACCCCACCATGATGTGGGCGTCATTGATTCCGGAGAGCGACGCGCTGGACCATCCGGCCAGCGTAACGTGGCGCATTTCGCCGGCGCCGGGCGTGTCGCAGAACCACATCCAGCGGTCGGCGCTGGTGTCCGTGTTGCCGATGACGCGCCCGTCGGCGGCGATGTCGGCTGCCCACTGTGCCTCCGTGATCGTCGGGTCGAGGATCTGGAAACCGCCGTCGTACCGAAGGGCGTGGATCGGGCTGCCCAGGTACGAACGTCCGCGTCCGATGACCTGGCCGGCGTCGTTGATGCCCGCAGTGAAGTAGCTCTCCCAGATGGTCATGACGCCGAGCACGTTGACCGTGCCGGTGTTGATGTCGTAGGTGAAGAAGTTGTATTCGCTGGCGGGGTCCTCGGCGTGCCCGCAGATCAGGCCGTTGTTGTTGACATCCTCGGCGTAGCTGCGCTCCCCGGTGAGCCCGGCGGCGCGCAGCGCGCTTTTCAGCGAATGCGTCTGCCCGTCGTAGTAATACGCAGCGGCGTAGCCGTCGGTGCTGACGTAGTATCCGACGACGACGCCGGCGTTGTTCAGGCCGTTGGCGCGCATGTCGCCGGTGGCCAGGGTGTCCGGCGGTTCGGGAATCATCTGCACCGTACTGCCCGACCAGATGACGGCGCGGTCCACGCTGTCGATGTTGTGTGACTGGCCGGCGATGACGCCCGACCGATTGATCGCGGTCGCGTTGGCAAACGGGTAGGAAGCGCCCGGCGCCAGGTACGGCAATTCCGTCATCGTTCCAGCTTCGTAGCGGAAGGCGGTGGCCGACACGCCGGAAATATAGTTGCCCACACCGACGATCACGCCGCTGCTGTTGATGTCCGACGGCTGGACGTCCCCCGACCAGCCCGGCAGGACGGGCAATTCGGTGACGATCCATTCCGCGGCGGCGCGTCCCGCGGGATAGAGTGACGCCAGGGCCGCCAGCCAAAGGGCGCGACGGAAGCTTCCGTTCATGTTGGACACCTTGTGTAAGAGGTCCGTCGTTCTGCGATCCGACAAAAAAGGCGCCGATCCGGCCGCTGTCGCGGCGGACCGACGCCCGATCGTTCACGAGATTGCCGCGCGTCTCCGCCGCCTCGTATTAGCGACGACGACGCAGGCCCACGAGCCCGCCGAGAGCCAGTAGCGCAAGGCTGGTCGGCTCGGGAATGTAGTAGAGGCCACGCGTTCCGTTGTTGTTGTACGCGAACATGTCGTTATAGAAACCGATCTCGTAGACGGTGGACGAGGCGCCTGGCGAAGCGAGCAGGTCGTCCTTCGTCAGCACGATCGACAGAGAGGTCGCGGGATCCGCCGGATCGAACTTCAGGATGTCGTCGCTGCTGGTTTCGTAGAAGTAGACCATCCCGTCCGGGCTGATCCCTTCGACGGCGCCGAAGCCGGCGGCTGATCCGCCCGTCACGGCGATGATGTTTGCCTGCGTCAGCACCTCGGAGATGGTACCGCCACTGTACTTGTACATGGCGTCGTTGGTGTTGTTGCCCCAATAGAGATCGCCATTAACGTCGAAGCCCATGCCGCCGCTGATGCTCGAGTTGCCCTGGACGGCCGTCAGATCCGCTGCCGTCGCCACCGTCGTCAACGCGCCGGGACCAGTCGTCATCAGAATGTCGTCGGCCGTCGACTCGTAGAACACGTGCTCGCCGGTCGGTGTGACCGCCGCCGGAGTCAGCAGCGAGGCGCCGGTCTGGGCCGGATAGAAGCCCTGCTGATACGCAAGGATCTGCGCATTGCTGACGTAGGACGTAATCGCGCCGCTCGTCTTGTCCACCCGCCACACCGCATCGGTGGTGCTGTCCGACCACTGGATGTAGTTGCCCGACTGGCCCAAACCGTAGAAAGACGTTGCTCCTGAACTGCCGCCGTTGGCGATCTGCCAGGCTGCGTTGGACATCAACTCGGTTGAGGTCTGTACGCCACTGAGATTGTTGACTTTGACAAGCCGCGCGGCCGTACCCAGCATGTGGTACGACGTGTCGCCGTCGATGACCCAGGAGTAGTGCTGGCTATTGAAACCCGGATTCGACGAGTCCAACGTCGCCCACGACACCAGTTCCTGTGGAACGCTGCCCATCGCCGGCGCGACCGCGATGACGGCCACCGCACAAGCAAGAACCCCCATACGTCTCATCGATCCACCTCCTTAAATTCGCGTCTCCGCGCTTCCTTCCGACTGAAACCTTCGCCCGCCGAAAGGGCCCGACCTTCACCCACGCGAGCGCACGCCCGCACCTTCACCGCCCCGACGACCCGTCAGGGAGCGACACTTGTTCCGCTTACTCTCTCTCGCGGTGGTGAACAGTCGTGAAGTGGCTGACGTCCCCATGTTGCTGGGCGACGCGCACCGCAAACCGATCAATCACACTCCCCCGGCTCCGACTATAACAAGGCGTCCCGACTCAAGTCAACGTTTAATCCCCTCAAAGAAAGTCTGTACGCCACGGCCCGTCAGCAGCGATTCGGTCGTCCGGGAAAAACCAAATTGGCACCGATCCGGTACCGATTGTCCGCGCTCTCCTGAGCACGGCTCGGTCCGAAGCCGCCCGCATCCCCGGAACCGATCCGGCGTCGGTCTGGGGGACAATTCTCCAGAACTTCCGGGATGTATTTGCCCGGATCGATTGTCTAAGCTGGCGAGAACTCACGAACGCGCGGCGGGCACCCTGCCGCGCATCGGGTTCCGCGGGTGCAAGCGATCCGCTATAATACGGCGACCATGCACGAGCATGGCTGTGCCGGCAACGAGGTCGGAGACCAAAGGGGATTGTCGATGACGACAAGGAAAGTGCTGAGTGCTGCGGTAGCAGTTGTCATGGTGTCGACGTTGGCCACGTTCGCCGGGTTGCCTGACCCCGCTGCGTCTTCGTTCGACAAAGCGAACACGTTGCTGACCCAGGGCGCGTTCGACGACGCGCTACGGGCGTTTGCCGTCGCCGCGAAAACGGACCCGGGGAATACGGCGTATCGCGAGAATTACGCCGTGCTCCGGCGGATCATCAGGATGCGCGAGCGGCTGGACAAGGAAGCCAACCCGCAGAAGTGGGAGACATCCGCTCTTGCGATCCGCGCCTACTACTACGAGCACGCGATCTATAAAGAGGCGCTTCCGCTCGATCGCCAGATTCACGAAAAACTGAACAACGCGACCTCCGCCGAAATGCTCGCCGAGACCCAGCTCAACCTGGGCCTCAACGCCGAGGCTGCGGAAACCCTCCAGCAGATGGACGCGAAGGAGGCCACGCCGCGCTCGCAGATGCTGCTGGGCATCGCTCTGGCCCGCTCGCAGAAGGTCGATGAGGCCCGCGCTGCAACCAGCGAACTCACCATTGCGGACAAGGCCGGCCCCCACGTGCTGTTCGACGCGGCCCGGCTGAAGGCCCTGCTCGGAGACAATCCCGCTGCCATTACCCTGCTCGTCAAGTGTTTTGAATCGACACCCCCCAGCCGTCTCGACGCCATGAAGACCCTGGCCAAGGAGAGTCCGGACCTCAAGGGAATCTCCGCCGGACCCGAGTTTGCCACGGCTCTGGCAACCGCGTCCAAGGTGAAAGAGTCCGAGTGCAGCGGCGGCTCGAGCTGCGGCTCCTGCCCCAGCCGGGCCAGTTGCGGCCACTCCGCGGCATCGGCAACTTCCACGAAGAAAGACTGATACGAGCCGCGGAGTCTGCCGGTCTGACGCTGGGCATGCTGCCTGCACGGTCCGACCCGGCCCGTTTGAACCGGGAATCCATGACCAGAAACAGACGCATCGTGCAGGCGGGCTTTCTGATCCTGACCGTTGCCGCCGTGTTTGTCATCCAAGGCAACGCCGAACTGTGGTGTCCGTTCGGCGGCGTGGAGGCGGCATACAACTACATCTCTGAAGGCAACCTGATCTGCTCGCTGGGAGTGTCCAACTTCTACATTCTCGGCGCCGTCCTGTTGATGGCCCTGCTGCTGCGCCGCGCGTTCTGCGGTTACATCTGCCCCATCGGAGCAATCTCTGAGTGGGTTCACGCCGGCGGAAAGCGACTGGGCATCACACCCGTCACGGTGCCGTACAGTCTCGACCGGGCACTGGCCAAGCTCAAGTACGTCGTCCTCGCCATCATTCTGTACTTCACTTGGTCGGCTGCCGAGTTGCAGTTCCGCGCCGCCGATCCGTGCTACGCCCTGCTGAGCCGGCACGGCGAGGACATCACTTTCTGGGCCTACGCCATTTCGGGCGCCATTCTCCTCGGCTCGCTGTTCGTGAACATCCCCTTCTGCCGGTGGCTCTGCCCCCTCGCCGCGATCTTCCATCCGCTGTCCCGGCTCGGTCTGACTCGCGTGAAACGCGACGAGGCGGCGTGCACCAACTGCGGTCTTTGCTCGAATGCCTGCCCCACCGCGATTCCGGTCGCCAGACTGTACGACGTGACCGCGGCGCGCTGCCTGTCGTGCCTCAGTTGCGTGGAGGCCTGTCCCAAGTTCGACAATGGCGCCCTGAGCTGGGGTCCCCCGCGGCGATGGGGAGGGCATTGGCCGCAGTCCGTGCTGGTCGGATCTGTTCTGGCCCTGGTGACCGTGGCGGTCGCGGCCGCATATGTCTTTCCCATTCCCTCCTTCTTCCGCGAGCGCGGTATGGCGCCGCCCAACGTCGCCACGATCGACCTGCGCATCGGCAATCTCGCGTGCCGGGGAAACGCCACGCTGCTCACTTATTTCGTTGAGCGCGACGACGAGTTCGAGCTGCCCGGCTACCTGAAGATCGAAGCCTGGCCGGGCCCCGGTAACGCCCCGGCACGCATCACCTACGATCCTGCGCACACGGACGCCCAGGCAATTCGGGAGGCAATCACCGAGCCCTATTTCGATGCGGCGGAAAGCATCTGGCGTGCCTCCCCCTTCACGATCGAAGGCTACGACCCACTGGGCGGCATCGAGTAACGGTCCACTCGCTCTCCGCCCAGCCCGCATTGTTCAAAGGGTTCGTCGCGGCGAGTCGGCGTAACGGACGGTGGATACAAGGCGTGCGACCGAGGCCCCCGGAGGCGACCTTGCACAGGTCGTCGAGGAGGCCCACGGAGCACAACGCCGCAGACGCCGGCACTTACGGCGACGGAGTCACGAGTGCAACGAATCGTCGAAGCCTGAAAGGACTCCCCCTCTCTCCGACGACCACTTCATCGCCCCCCGAGCCGCGAAGTTGACGAACGCGTCCGCGCCGGCGTCCTCCGCTTCAGCCATCAGCACCCCCGGCCAGCGTAGGCCACCAGTGCAATGCCGATGGTCGCTCGGCGCACCTCCTGACACGCCCGGCGCGTTCTAGCTAGTGAGAGGACAGGGGGCCCTCGTACGGCCCGGCCGTACTGATGCGGGCAGTTCGCCCGAAGCTGTGCCACACAGGGGCGCCTCACGACGGGTGCGATCGAGACCCGCGGCGCCAAACCGCCGCACAACGCGAAGGGAGAAACATCATGTCAGGAAAACGCCGACCTCACCGCGACGCCCGTGGCCGGTTCACGCGCGGCGGCAACGTCATCAGCGACCGTCTCCGCGAGGCCCGCAGCCGGTTCCTGCCCGATGACATGATCACCAGCCAGCATCTCCACGACGCCCGCGCCTTCCACTACCGCCAGGCCCTCTACGACCGCGTCACCGACGGCCTCTTCGCCAAAATCGTCGATCGCCTCGTACAAAAGGCTCTCTACGGCGAAATGCCGGCCATCAAGGAAATCTTCGTCCGCCTCATGGGAAAAACCATACAGTACAATGACCCCAAAGCCGTCGATGTCACCTATGCCATCCTCGGCGACCTCCTGCACTTGCTCGCCCCCGAACCCAGGCGCCCGGCCCGGCACGCGCCGCCCCGTTCCAATGACGACGATCCCGACGACGACGAGGGCGATCCGGACGACCCGGACGACGACGATCCCAACGACGACGAAGACGAATCGGATGACGACGACGACCCCGAAAGTCCCCAACCGACCGTCCAATCCGAGCCGCGCCGGCCAGGAAGCGGACGAACTCCCGCAACCCTTCGATCGCCGGCACGCCCGCACGCACCACATCCGCGCGGCGCAAGTCCGCCGACAATCGCCGTAACCGCTTCCACACACCAACCGCTCCCCGCCGCGCCTCTGCAAACTCCAGTCTCCGGCCTCCAGCCGTCCCTGCGCCGCCCGCCCCCGACACGCTCACATACGCACCATCCCACCCTCGCAATTTCGCGCTCCGCCGCCCGCAACGTCCGCTTTCGCCCGTCCCCGTTTTTGCCCCCGCCAGCCGTGCCGGAAAAACCGCATTTCCGAGCAAATACACGGTCTCACGGTCTTTTCTTCACGGCTGGCGCCAACGCCAACGCCGTTTTTACACCGTCCCGGCTCACGACCCCGAAAACGCGGTCCGACATCGACAACGCGGTCACCCGATCCTCCTGCCGGGCAGCTCGACTGAGGGTTCGCGGCTCATGGTGGCGGAGCTCTGCCATCCCTGGCTGCATGCCTGCGGCACCACCAACGATCACGGCGAGCGCCTCGTCGCCCGGAGCGAGATCACCGCCAACTTGCAGCGCGAGTGATATGAACGATTCCGCACTGACCACGCGCTCCATCGTGCCGCCAGTGCGCCGTATCGCTCGACATCTGGTCCGCGGCGACGCTCCAGTGCCACGATGTTGCACTGCGCGTGTCGAGTCGCCGCGACCGCATTATGCCGCTCTTATATTCGTTGAGCCGGCATCGCGAATCCGCTAATATCGCGGTATTACAGCACGTTAATTGTCTTCGCCTCATCGCATGGGCGAACTGCCTCGCCGGAAGAGTCCGCCGCATGAAATGTCACGCCGAGCCTTCGACTCTCCGAACGCGGCAGGACTGCCTCCTCCCCCGGTTGCGCCTCGGCGAGACCCCTTCCGCGCTGACCCACCGCGCCGCGCGCATCCTCTTGACCGGCGCCCGACGCCAGGAACGCCATCCTCCCTCTGCGTTTCTTATCACGTATTCGAGGAGACCCGATATGGCTTTCAGGATCATCCTTTGGCTCGCTGCGTTCGTGCTCGTGTGCCAGCAGGCAGTCGCCCAGCAGTACGAGGAAATTGAGCTGGGCGACCGCGAAGTGACTGCCGTCTGCCGGGACGACTGTGGCGGGACGTACTGCACCGACACGCGCTTCGATTACTACAACTGCGGCGCCTGCGGCAACCAGTGCCCACCGGGCCACCGCTGCTACTACGGCATATGCTACCTGACCTGCCAGCCCGGCCGGACCAACTGCAGCGGACAGTGCGTCGACCTGATGACCGACCGCTACAACTGCGGCGCCTGCGGACTGGAATGCGCACCCGGCAAGATCTGCGACGGCACGGGAGAGTGTGACCTCTCCTGCCAGACTGGGTTCGTCAACTGCTCCGGTCAATGCGTGGACCTGAGCAACAATCGCCACCATTGCGGCGCCTGCGGACTGGACTGCCCCCCTGGCGAGGTCTGCAACGGCATGGGCGAATGTACGCTGACCTGCCAGATCGGTCTCACCAACTGTGGTGGCGTATGCGTCGACCTGAACCGAGACCGTGAAAACTGCGGGGCGTGTTCCGCGCCCTGCTGGGCCGGAGGAATTTGTGACGGCACCGGTGAATGCGAGCTCAATTGTCAGGTCGGCCTCACCGAGTGCAACTACTGGTGTGTCAATCTGCTGACGGACCGCAACAACTGCGGGGCCTGCGGGGCTGCTTGCGCCCCCGGGGAAATCTGTAACGGCGCCGGCCAATGCTCGTTGAGTTGCCAGCCGGGACTCAACAACTGCGGCGGTGTATGCGTCGACCTCGATCGGGATCGTGACAACTGTGGAGCATGCCGGACGCGTTGCCCGGCCGGGGAGGTCTGCGACGGAAATGGCAACTGCGCTCTATCCTGCCAGCCGGGACTCACCGACTGCGACGGCGTTTGCGTCGACACGGGGTGGGACCGCCGCCATTGCGGCGCGTGCGGGAACGCGTGCGGCGAGGGCGAGGTCTGCAGTGGGGCGGGCTCGTGCGAACTGTCCTGCCAGCCCGGCCTGATTCGCTGCGGCGGCACTTGCGTGTCGTTGGCGACCGACCGGGCCAACTGCGGCGCCTGCGGGAATGCATGTGCGTTGGGCGCTGTCTGCCGCAATGGCGAATGCCTTGATCCCGGAGACCTCGACGAGGACGGCGACGTAGATCTCTACGACTTCAGCAGGTTCACCTTGAATTTCAATGGACCGCTGGCCGGCGTCGTCGAGCCCTGATCGGGCACGAGAATCGAGCGGCGCGGGCGTGCAGATGCCAGAGGCTGAAGTGCAGGAAGTAGCCCGGGCACTACGACTTGTTTGCTACGATTCCGTCCTGTTGCAGAGCTTCAGGGTGAGGATGCAGCACGTCGTTTCTGCTCGAGGGCTTGCCGCATCCTGGTGAAAACCCGACGATTGTGCTCACAACCGGGAGGCGATCATCCTCACGCCGGCCAGTTGGTCGGGCGTGTTGACGTTCGACAACTGGCGCACTTCATCCGCCGTGGGGGTGAGGCGGGCGACCGGCAGCCGGGCGAGCGCGCACTGCATACGCAGCTCGCGCGTCGCCAGCGACTGCCTGACCACGTAGATCGCTCGCGGCGAGTAAACCGCACAACAGGCATGAAAAACACCAGGCGCGTCGCTCCGGACAAAGGCCGCCGCCGCATGTGTCGCATCCATACGCTCGTAGAGCTTGCGAAGCAGCG
>JBECKQ010000096.1:0-6083 GCA_040235375.1 Phycisphaerae bacterium
AGACCTGCGTCGGCTCGAGGTCCGGCCCGAGAAACTGGCGGGCGGCCATGCCCGGCAGGAACATGAGCACGGGCGTGACAATCTGGAGCACGACAACGAGCCAGCCGAGCTTGCGCCCCTCGCGTTCATTGGGCACGCAGCAGAAGCGCTGGATGAGCTGCCAGTGCACACTGCTCATGGCAATCGCGTAGAGCACGACCATCGATGCCAGATACGGCCAGCCGTATTCCGCATTGACAAGATGGAATGAGCCCGGTGCGGCATGCTGCACGAACTCGCCGATGCCCCCCGTCCGCACCATCGCCAGCACGAACAGTATCAGCACCGCGGCGCCCATCACGACGAACTGCACGAAATCCGTGACCACAACCGCCCACAGGCCGCCCATAAACGTATACGCAAGCATGATCAGCCCGGCCCAGAGCATGCTCTGCTTCAGACCGAACCCGAGGCTCACGGAGAGGAATATCCCCGTCGTCACGAGTTTCAGGGCGTCGTCGATGATCTTGACGGGTATGCCGTGCCACGCGCACAGTTGGCGCATCGCCGGGTTGTAGCGCGCCTCGAGGTATTCGATGGGGCTGTCGATGCGCGCCCGGCGCCATCGCTTGGCGAAGACGAGCGCGCAGAGGAGTGTCCCGGGGATGTACGCCCAGAACATGGTGATGCCCACCCAGCCATACTTGTACGCCAGGGACGAGTTCACCACGAAGCCGAATACGCTGAACGAGCTCATGTAGAACGATGCGCCGCTCAGCCACCACGGTATCCTGCTCGCCCCGGAGAAGTAGTCCTTCATCCGTCGCATCAGCCGGTAGAAGTACGCGCCGATAACGATCATCACGAGGAAGTACCCCACGATGACGACGTGATCGGCGGCCGTCAGCTGTCCGGCAGATGCGAACATGGCTCTCTAGGATCCTCCCACTCGCGGCATGCGAAACACCCGACGCAGTGCCGGCACGACCGCTCCGCGCATCATGGCGAGCTCTCCCAGCGCCGAGGCCACCACGACGGTCCGCCCCACGATCTTCCGCAGGCGGTCCTCGCGCACCACGTCGTCCAGCCGGCGCAGTACGAGATCGCGCAGATACGGATAGTCCGAATCCACGACGACCATCGCCGGGTCGAGAAAGTTGATCGCGTCCAGCACATGCGCCCCGATCTCGTCGGCGGCCTGACGCATCGCAGCGACGGCGGAACGCTGGCCGTTGCGCAAGACAGCCGCAAACGCCGCCGTATCCGGCGGTACATTGCCGTTCGCCTCGCGCGTGTTCATCCGCGGATGTTCGACGAGTGTGGTGATTTCGCCGGCGGCTCCGAACTCCCCGTGGTACGGTTCGCCGTTGATGATGATGCCGCTACCGAGACGGATGACCTGGCCCGATCGACCTCCCGGATGCTCAACCACGTCAAAACGAATAAACACGTAGATCAGGCTGCGGATGTCCCGGGCAGCGCCGAAATAGTGCTCAGCCATGCTCGCCGCCACTGAGTTGTTGACAACGTCCGTCCTGAGTTTCCAGCGCGCCTCCGCCAGCCGCGCGAACGGCACTTCGTGCCAGTCGAATGGGCGGCTCCAGCGCACGATCGCATGTTCGGCGTCAACGAGCCCAGGCAGGGCCACGCCCACGCCGTCCAACTCGGACCACGTCATCCCGGCCTCGTCCAGCAGCGCAGAACCGATGGTGTGCAGTTCGTCCAGGGCTCGTTCCGGACCGACCGGCTGGTGCGGCGTCGAGCGCGCCGACACAATCGTGCCGTCAAGACGGCAAAGCCCCCCGCGGATGGCCGTCGCACCGAGTTCGAAACCCATCACCCGTGGCCGACGCCGCGAGAGCGCCACGAGGCGCGGCGGCCGTCCAGTTCCCGTGTCCGTCTCGCCGTTGCCGACCTCTTCGACAAGGTCAGCGCGGATTAGCTGTTGAATGACTGCTGAAACCGTTGGTGGCCGGATGGAGGTGATTTTCGCGAGATCGGCCCGTGAGACCCGTCCGAGCCGACGGATGTGGTCGAGGATAAGCTGCCGATTGACCGCTCGAACCAGCGGCGGCGTTCCCGTGACGTGGGCATTCATATGCGGCAATATTAATTAATAGTCCAACATAAAGTCAAGCGCAAGGAGACGCAAGTGATCCTCAATTTAACTCTTTGCACATAAATAAGTTACGCGAGGACAGCAGACCTTGTCGACCGAATTCTGCAACGTCCGAACCAACGTCATGCGCTCACCCCCTCCCCCGTCGGCACCGGCCCAACGAGGGCAGAATCACGGGGCTATCAGAATCGACCACAGGCAATCGCGAAGGTGATGTCTGTCGTGGGCAGCGGCGCGATGACTTCCCTGTCGAAGCCGGCCCCATTCCAGCGATATCGGCGCAATTCCCCTTGCTCATCGGAGGCGACGAACAGGTCATCGTGCCCCGTTCCGGCAAGATCGCAGATCAGGGCGGCATGCTCATACCCTGACGACTGGTGATCGATAGAGGTCAACGTCCAATCGCCGTCGTCACCGCGGCGCAGCCACCAGACGCCGGAGCGCATCCCCGTCGCCACCACGTCCGCTTTGCCGTCGTGATCCAGGTCTCCAGTGACGAGCACGCGACACTGCGTATCGGGTAGCGTCGCAATGGTGCGATCGTGCCAGCCGGACGACGACCAGCGATACTCCCTGATCTCGACCGGGCGCACGGTGACGAGCGAACGGCCGCGCATCTCCGTCTGGGCCTCGACGGCGGCCCAGAGCAAGGGATGTCCGCTGCCCTCCAGATCCGCTACCAGAATCTCCTTGGCATGGGTCTGCGGAAACGCAGCGATCACGCTGCGCGCGAAGCGTTCGCCGCTCCAGCGGTACATCACGATGCTGCCCGGCTGCGAGGCAAGCGTGGCTGAATTCGGCTTGGACGGCGTGGCGAAAATCTCATTGCGGCCGTCACCGTCCACGTCGCCGATCTCGATCTCGTGCACGAACGTGTTTGCGGACCGATCGATCTCCTCTGGCACCCATTCCTCGCCTCGCCGCTGCAGCACCGCCACCACGCCCTGATCGTGCGTCGCGACGACGATGTCCGGCTGGCCGTCGCCGGTTACATCGCCCACTTCAACGTCGCGAAGCCGATCCCACTTGCCGCCAAACGTCGGCTGCCAGAGCGTGTCAGCGATCCATCGATCATCCTGCCAGCGCCACAGCTTCAGGGCGGCGGCCGTACCGCTGATGGTCAGGATGCCCGGGCCTTTCGGATCGAGCGAGAAAGGCATCGCCTTATGAAATACGTTCGTGTCGGAATCTTCCACCACGGTCTCATGCCAGCCCGTGTCGGTTTTGCGCTCCAGGACAAGCTTCGCCGCGCCGGGTACCGCCTTGCGCCGCCCCAGCGCGTCCAGTTGGTAGCTGAACTGGGCCTTGGCAAGCAGCAACGTCGGAAACGGCCCGCCGACCAGGGCGTCGCGCCGCACTCTCGCCGGCGCGATATCTGTTGCCGCGTCTTCGGCAGGCTTGTCCTTGGAACACGCCGGAGACAGCAGGAGCCAGATGAACAAAACGGAGATGCGCATTGCGCGGCGGCAAGCCAGCGAAAGATCGTCCGCAACACGAGCTCGAAATCGAAAATCTGTCATGACGCGCATCGTATGACAGGTGGGGACCGCTGTCAGCACGGCGGATCGTGGCATCACGCCGTCAGGCAATGAACGGGCTGGATTTCTTCCGATAGCACGCCCACACAATGGCCGTGGCCGCAGCGCAAATCGCAAAGGCCAGCGCGGCCTGGCCGAATTCGAGCAACACGGCTTTTCCGACGGCGATCATCACCGCGTACAGCGCGACGGCGCTGCCCAGCCAGCCGCACAGCACCGTACGCAGTCCCCGCTCAGGGGTCACCTCGGGGCAGCGTCTGGCGACGGGACCCCAGAACAACGTCGCCGGACGGACCTTGCGGAAGAAGGCGTCCAGCTGCGCGGCGCTGACCGGCTGCGTGAGCAACGTCACAGTGACCCAGCCGAACGCACAAACGCAAACGGTGATCACCACGCGCTCGGGAAGCGACAGGCCCCACTCGTACCGGGCATTAAGGAATGGCAGGGCGGTGTTGACCACCACGGACGCGATCATGGCGGAGATTTCACTCCAGGCATTGATCCGCCACCAGAACCATCGCAGGATCAGCACCAGGCCGATGCCCGCCTGCAGGTTGAACAACACGACCACGGCCGACTCGATACTCGTCATGAAGTACGCGACCACGATGGCCAGGGCCGCGTACCCCAGCACCGCCCAACGTGAAACCGTCACGCATCGCGCCTCACTGGCCCCCGGAGCAATGAAACGCCGGTATATGTCGGCCACGAAGTAGGACGCATTCCAGTTGAGATGTGTGTCCACCGTCGACATGAATGCGGCCAGCAAAGACGCGACCAGTAATCCACGGATACCGACGGGCAGGATCGCCATCATCAACTTGGGGTACGTCGCCTCGGCATCGGCGGCGCCCGGGAAATAGAGCAACGCCACGAACGCGGTGATGATCCAGGGCCACGGACGCAATACGAAGTTCGCAATGCTGAACCACACGGCCGTAAGCACCGAATCCCGCTCCGTACGCGTGCTGAACATGCGCTGCGCGGCGAACTGTCCGCAGTCCGTCCACCAGTAGATGCCCAGGTAAACGGCGAAGAGGGAAATCGGCATCCACGGGGAGTGGGCCTCCGGAAAAAAACTGAACAGGTTCGAGGTGCGCTCCGGTCCGAAAGCCTCGAGCACCTTGAGTTTCAGCGCGGAGAGGCCGCCCACCGCATCCACCGCGTAGCCCGCGAAGAGGAAGGCCCCCACCATCGCGACGACAAACTGCACCAGGTCGGTCACCACGATGCCCCAGAAGCCGGACAGAACGGTGTACAGCGCGGCCACGCCAAACAGCGCAACGAGCACGATCCACTTCCACACGTCCACCGACCCGGGCGAAAGGCCCAGGGCACCTTCCAGGCTGCTCTGTACCGCGTCCACCCACGCCGGCCGGGCAAGCGTGGCCGACACGATCTTCTGCATGGCCAGCATGACCCAGGCAAGCGTGCACGTGCTGAAAATGAGCGACATGTACAGAGCGCGAAAACCCCGCAGGAACGCCCCGGAGCGACCCGAGTAACGCAGCTCGATGAACTCTGCGTCCGTCATCAGCCCGGTCCGCCGCCACAGCCGGGCAAAGAACACCATCGCGAGCGACCAAGCAATGGCCTGGTTCCACCACAGCCAATTCCCGGCGATTCCCTTGCTCGCGATGACGCCCGTGACGAACAGCGGAGTATCCGCCGCAAACGCAGTGGCTACCAGTGACGTGCCCGCGAGCCACCAGGGCAGATTGCGCCCGGCGACGAAGTATTCCGCGACGCTCCCGCTGGCGCGCTTGATGAAAACGAAGCCAATCAGGGTGACTACGAGGACATACGCGCCGATGATGGACCAGTCGATCCAGTGCATTGTTCCAGGCGGCGTGTCAGCGCTGGCAGGCGGTCGGCAGCGGTCCGGTCACGCCCGTGCCGGTGTAGCATTGCGAAAAGAGTGCAAAGTCCTTCAGATCGACCCGACCGTTCTCATTGAGATCAGCGTCCCGCCCCAGCGCCACGACCGAGTTGCCGGGGCCGGCAAGATACGTGACGAACTGTTCCAGGTCGTCGCCGTCGGCATCTTCGTCACCGTCGAGATCAGCCAGGTTGTGCGGATTGGGGCTGCTCGGTGCGTAACCTTCATACTGAAAGACGGCGAAACCATCGAGCACCGCCAGTCTCGCCGGCGAAAGCAGCGCGTGGAACGCCTCCAGCGTTGTGGTCATGGACGCGTACCCCGTCGGCGTGTTATCGTCGAAGCTGTTGATGGGCAGCGCCGGCGGCACGGGCTGAATGTCCGCCCCCAACTGAATCGTCCGCGACTTGTCGGCGGCAACGTCCAACTCGAATCCCGTCCAGTTCAGCAGCCCGCTGGCGTAGTCGATATAGCTCATGATCACCACTTCATCGGCGTTGTCAAAGACGTGCCCGAGAAACGGCTGCGTCGTGCCGTCGAACTGGAATGGCGTCGGCAGCTTGTCGCT
>JBECKQ010000181.1:0-8665 GCA_040235375.1 Phycisphaerae bacterium
GCCAAACCGGCGCCGGCCTGTTGCAGCGGAGGATCATGCGATGGCATTGATACCGTTTGGAAGAGGGCGGCAACTTTCCGTGGCCGACCTCCAGGACGAGATCAATCGGATGTTCGACCGGATGTGGCACCGGGGCCTTTCAACGGGGCCGCTCGACGGTCAGGATTGGGCGCCGCTGGTGGACCTGGTCGATGAGGCCGAGCGATACGTCCTGGCGGCCGAACTTCCCGGGATGGCCGTGGAGGACATCGAGGTCTCGTACGAAGAGGGTGAGGTAGTGATCCGCGGCCAGAAGACCGCGGGGCTCGAACCCTCGGAGGGACGGAAGTTCGTGCAGCGCGAACGCGGCTCCGGCTCGTTCTGCCGGCGCGTGGCGATGCCCAAGCAGATCAACGCGGACCGGATCAGCGCCCGTTGTCAGATGGGCGTGCTCGAGGTCGTGCTGCCAAAGGAGGAGTCGGCCGCGCGGCATTCGATCCAGGTGAAAGTGGAAGAGTGACGCTGGCGGACGGCGATGCGATTTTACCAGGGTGGCACCGTCTCGCCGCAGGCGAGGCCGTGAGCGGTTGCGCCACAACCTGTCCCTGCGGGCCAGACCGTGCCACCCCGAGTAGTGCGAACAGACGTGTTATGACGATTCGGCGGCGACGAGCATCGGCGAACGACGACGGCGGCGGCGTTTCTTCGGCGCGCCGGGGATGCGAATCTCCGGCTTGCGCGGCGCCGCGGACTCGGCCATCTCGATGGTCGTTCTGGCCGTCGGCGCGAACAGGTCGGCATGCACTTCCTTCCAAAGGCCCTCGGCCCGATTGAACACGCCGCCGGAGATCATGATGTTCATCGTCGGGTTGGCATCCACCGACCGGATGAGGTCGATTAGCGCCCGGACGGATGGCACGCCGGTCGGAATCGTGCCGAAGACGAGGAGCACTTCGGGGCGGATGCGCCCGACCATGCTCAGGATTTCGTCGTTGGGAATTCCGCCACCGAGGAAGAACACCTGCCAGCCGCGGGACTCGAACAGGTCGGCGCACATCTGGGCGCCGAGCTCTTCCGGCTCGTCGTCGGCGCAGGTGATGATGATGCGCTTGCCGTTGGGCGGTTGCTGGGGAAGGGAGAGCTGCGCCTGATCGGCGATGCACCGGCTGATGCGCGTCGCCATGCGTTCGGCGGCGCGGCTGATGCGGTCGCCCCGGTAAAGGGTATCCACCTTCTCCAGTGCCGGCCAGAGCAGGTCGTAATACACCTGCGTCGGGTGGACGTACTCGCGGAGCTTGGTGCGAACGAACTGCCTGGAGAGCTTTCTATCCCCGGCGATCAGGTATTCGAGCAGACAATCGACGGCTGAATTGTGAGACATATCGCGGACTCCACCTGCACGCGGACCGGGCATTGGAAGGCGCCAAGTCAGGCCTCCTGCCCGCCTTCGTAAACAGGCCCGCAATAAGCCAAGGGTGTGGCGGATTCTCCGAACCGCCGGGAGAGCTTTGAATCAGGCAGCGTCCGGTATTGGGTAATCGCCAATCCGGCCTGGTTTGCTGCCTCGGCAACGAGGGTATCGGCGGAACTTTCGCGAATTCTTGAGGGCGCATAATGCGACCGATAAGCGCAGCATCTGCGCCTTGCCATCGCTCGTGTCCGCTCTCATCGCAGCGCTTCGAGTCGAACAGACACAGAGGGACAATCACGGGACTACACGCAGTCGCACGCGGCGCGGATCGTCATTCGGCAAGCCGCCGAGCGCAAGATTTGCCGATCGTGCCGGGGCGCTGCCTCATGATATCTGAAGGGCTTTCCGGAGCATGGCAGACTACGTGGCCGAGGCGCAGGTGCTGCAACCACTTTGCGGTCGTCGGTTCGGCTGGTTACCATTCCGTGCTCGCGCCGCGTCGTGCGGTCGCGTCGCGGGCCGCTTCACGAATCACATTACAGTTGAACACCACATGAGATCTGATCAGTTTACGGAGCGTATCCTGCGCTTCATGGGCCAGCAAGGCTACAGGCCACAGAAGCTGCGGGCACTGGCCCGCAGCATGGGCATCGCCGACGAGGAATACGGCGAGTTTCGCGACAACGTCAAGGCGCTGATGCATGCCGGCCGCATCGTGCTCGGCAGCAGCAGAGTACTAACGCTGCCCGAAAGCAGCACCGGCAGGATCGTCGGTACGTTCCGCCTGAATCCACGCGGATTCGGTTTCGTCGTGCCGGATTCGCCCGACGCGCACGGCGATCTTTACGTACCGGCGGGCAAGAACCGCGGGGCCATCACCGGCGATCGCGTCAGCGCGAAAGTGGCCAGGCGCGGCAAGCGCGAGGGCAAGATGCTGTTCGAAGGCAGCATCGTGGACATCATCAGCCGCGGGCGGAACCAGTTCGTCGGCGAGCTGTGCCAGGAGATCGGCCGGTGGTTTGTGCGTCCGGACGGGAACACGCTGCACGCGCCGATCTTCATCGACGATCCCGGAGCGAAGTCGGCGCGCGAGGGAGACCAGGTCGTCGTCGAGGTCACGCAGTATCCCGACGTCGGCCAGGACGCGCACGGCGTCGTCGTGCGCCGTCTCGGCAAGCGCGGCGAGCCGGACGTCGACACGCTCAGCATGGTCATCCAGTACCAGTTGCCGGAAGCGTTCGAAGAGGAAGTGCTCGAAGCGGCCCGCCAGGCGTCGCAGAGCTACGACCCCCGCCGGGCCGCCGAAGGCCGGACGGACCTGCGCAACGTTACCACGATCACAATTGACCCGGACGACGCCCGCGACTTCGACGACGCCATCTCCCTGACGCACAACAAGGACGGCACGATGGAGCTCGGCGTGCACATCGCCGACGTCAGCCACTTCGTGCTGGCCGGCGGGGTGCTCGACCAGGAGGCGTACGAGCGGGCCAACAGCGTGTACTTTCCGCGGTACGTGATTCCGATGCTGCCCGAAGTGCTGAGCAACGGCGTGTGCAGCCTTCAGGAGCGCCAGCCGCGGCTCACGAAGAGCGCCTTCATTACGTACGACCGGCAGGGCAACGTCGTGTCGAGCCGGTTTGCCAACACGATCATCCAGTCGGCGAAGCGACTGACGTACCGTCAGGCCACGGGCATCCTGGAAGGCAAGGCCGGGCGGACGGCCAAGAAGGTGGTCAGCCTCGTCAAGGACATGGAACGGCTGGCACGCGTCATTCGCGATCGGCGGATCAAGAGCGGCATGGTTGTTCTCGACCTGCCGGAGGTCGATCTGGTCTTTGACGACGAGGATCGGGTGATCGGCACGACGCCGGCCGACACGAGCTTCTCCCACACGATCATCGAGATGTTCATGGTGGAGGCGAACGAGGCGGTGGCCCGGCTGTTTGCCGGCCGGGGCGTTCCGCACCTGCGACGCATCCATCCGGAGCCGGAGGAGGCGGCGGGTGAGGCGCTGGCGAAATTCCTGGGCGTGCTGGGCCTCAAGCCGCCGAAGATGCTCGATCGGTTCGCGTTGCAGGCGATCCTGGCGCGGGCGGCGGGCAAGCCGGCCTCCTTCGCGGTCAACCTTGCCGTGCTGCGGTCAATGCAGCCGGCGGAGTACTCGCCGCGGCTGATCGGCCACTACGCGCTGGCCTCGGAGCACTACGTGCACTTCACCTCGCCGATCCGGCGGTACCCCGATCTCACCGTGCACCGCCTGCTCGACGCGTTTTTCCGCGGGGAGCTGGATACCAAGCGCGGCCGGGCGTCGGTTCCAAACCAGCCGGAGCTGGAGAAGATCGGCGAACATTGCAGCCAGAACGAGCGCCGCGCCGAGGACGCGGAGCGCGAGCTGCGGCTGGTGAAGATACTTCAATTGCTCGAGGACCGGGTGGGGGAGACGTTCGAGGGGGTGGTCACGGGCGTGACCAACTTCGGGCTGTACGTGCAGTTGCGCGAGCACCTGGTTGACGGCCTCCTGCGTTTCGCCGACCTGGGCGACGACTGGTGGGAGGTGGACGTCGATCGCGGTTGCGTGAGCGCCGAGCGAAGCGGGCAGCGGATCATGCTGGGGCAGCCGATCGAGGTGACCATCGCGCGGGTCAACATCGCGGCCCGGCAGATCGACCTGACCATGGCGCCGACCGGCGAGCGACGCTCACGCGGCGAGGTGAAGGTCAAGACCGGTCGCAATGGCAAGGCCGGGAAGCGTACGGGCAAACGCATAGCGAAGAAGGGCGGGCGTCGCCAGGGCGGTCGCCGTGGTCGGCGGTGATGGCGGGACAGCGCGCGGTCGGTTGACACTCCTGCGCGCCGACTCTAACTTAGGTCGGCGCCTTGAAGCGGTCGGGCGCGCAACCATCATCCCAAGCAAGCAGCGACCCGTGATCAACTCACCACTGCACGACTACCACACGAAACTCGGCGCGAAGATGGTCGAGTTCGCCGGCTGGTGCATGCCGCTGATGTACCGCGGCATCATCGAGGAACACAACTATACGCGGACGGCCGGCTCGCTGTTCGACGTCTCCCACATGGGGAGAATCCACGTGTCCGGCGACGACGCGGAGCGTTTTCTGCAGCGGATCTGCACGCGCGATCTGGCCGACATGCCCGTCGGCCTGTCGCGCTACAGCCACGTGTGCCGCGAGGACGGCGGCATCCTCGACGACGTGATCGTCTCGCGTTTCGAGCGGCACTTTCTGGTTGTGTGCAACGGGTCGAATCGCGAGAAGATCCTCGCGTGGCTCAACAAGCACGCGTCCGGCCACAAGGTCACTATCGACGATCGCACGATGCGGACCGGCATGGTCGCCATCCAGGGGCCGCAGGCGATCCCCGTCGTGCAGAAGCTGCTCGAGCTCGATCTGTCCGACCTGAAACGCTACCACTTCATGAACAAGATCTTCATGACGTTCCCGTTCACCATTTTCCGGACGGGCTACACCGGCGAGGACGGCGTCGAGGTGATCCTCCCGGTCGAGCTGGTCAAACTGGCGATGCCCGCCGTGGCGGGCCCCGGCGAAGATCGGATCATCAAGCCGGCCGGACTGGGAGCCCGCGACTCCCTGCGGCTGGAGGCGGGCATGCCGCTGTACGGCCACGAGCTGACCGAGCAGTGGGACTCGATCACCGCGCGGCAGGGGTGGTGCGTGCATCTGGACAAGGATTTCATCGGCGCCGAGGTCATGCGCCGCGTGAAAAAGGAGGGGCCGAGGCGGCGTATCGTGGGCCTCGAGCTGGAGGGGCGGCGCACCGCCCGCCAGGGTTTCGAGGTTCGCGCGGGCGGCGAGACGATCGGTAAGGTTACGAGCGGCGTGCTCAGCCCGACGCTGGCCAAGAGCATCGCCATGGCGCTGGTGGCCAGCGAGTACGCCGCGGAGGGGACGGCACTGACCGTCGACTTCAACGGGCGCGAGATCGGCGCGGTTGTCGTCAAGCTCCCGTTCTACAAACGCACGGATATTGGTTGATAGCAAACCTCGCCGGCCGAAGCATGGCCGGTGACGATTTTGCGAGGGATCTTCAAATGGACGTTCCTGCCGATCGCAAGTACGCGGAAACGCACGAGTGGTACAAGGTCGAAGGCAAGGTGGTGACGCTGGGCATCACGCAGTTCGCCGCCGACGAGCTGACCGACATCACGTATATCGAGCTGCCCAAGGTCGGCTCAACTGTCTCGCCGGGCGTGATCGGCGAGATCGAATCGGTGAAGGCGACGGCCGAGCTGAACTGCGCGATCGGCGGGAAGGTGACGGCCATAAACGACGCCCTCGCGGACCATCCCGAGCTGGTCAATGAAGACGCCTTCGGCGCCGCGTGGATGGTGAAGATCGAAGCGGCTGATCTGTCGCCGCTGAACGATCTGTACGACGCGGCGGCGTACCGCGCGAAGACCTGATTCACGTCTCGCAACGACGGATGGGTCTCGTGATTTCCCGACCCACCGCCTGTCCTTGCGGGCCAGACCGTGCCACCTAATCAGCGCTTGATTTACCGCATGAAGACGTCGCGGAGCCACTGCACGGTCGTCTGGCGGCCGATGGAGGCGATGGCGTCGGTGATGGGGACCTTCTTCGGGCAGACCTCGACGCAGTTCTGCGCGTTGCCGCAGCCGGCGATGCCGCCCTCGCCCATGAGGGCGTGCAGGCGGTCGGCCTTGTCGAACTTCCCGGTCGGGTGCCAGTTGTGCAGGTACACCTGCCCGATCGCCGCCGGCCCGAGGAATTTCGAATCCGGGTGGAACTGCGGGCACGCCTCCATGCAGCAGCCGCAGGTCATGCATCGGGAGAACAAATAGCGGGCGGCCTGCTCGTGCTGGGGAATCAGCGGGGCGTGCTGGTGAATGTCAAAGGAGCCGTCGAGGCGAATCCATGCCTTCACCTTGGACAGCGCCGCGAACATGTGCGATCGGTCAACCTGCAAGTCGCGCATGACCGGGAACTTGCTGAGCGGCTCGAGAACGATGGGCTGCTCGAGATCGTCGATCAGGGCGGCGCAGGACTGTCGTGGCGTGCCGTTGATCAGCATGGTGCACGCGCCGCAGACCTCCTCCATGCAGTTGCACTCCCAGACGACCGGCCGGACGCGCCGGCCGTCGACGTTGATGGGGTGCTCGCGCAGATACATGAGCGCGGAGACGACGTTATGGCCGGGGGCGTAGGGGATCTTGAACTCGTCCCAGTAGGGGGCCTGGTCCGGGGCGTCCTGCCGCTTGATCTTGAAATGGATTTCCTTGCGTGCCATCTGGCGCCGTCTCCGTTCTATCGGTAATCGCGCGGTTTGTCGGGTGCGAGGACGGTGGCGTCCACCGGCCGGTAGTCGATCTTCGGCCCGTCGGCGCTGTGGGTGGCGACCGTCTGCTTCATCCACTTTTCGTTATTGGCTTTCCACTTGGCCTTGTATTCGGCGTACTCGGGATCTCCCTCGAACTTGCCTTCGGGGATCTTCAGCTCGAACTCGGCCTTGTAGTGGGCCCCGCGGCATTCATCGCGCATCCGGGCGCTCTTCGTGATGACTTCGGCGAGGACGATCATGTCCTGGATCTGCCGCGTCCACGAAAGCGACTGGTTCACCCACATGCCGGTGTCGTCGAGCGACACCTTACGGGAGCGCTCCTTGAGATCGGCGATGCGCTTCAACGCCTCGTCGAGGCCGCCGTTGCTGCGCTCGACGAAGACGTGCTCGCGCATAAGGTCGCCGAGCTCCTTGTAGACGGTGAACGGATTCTCGCCGCCGGACGATCCCCTGATCGATCGGTTGATCTCGGTCTGGCGATCGCGCTCCAGGTCGAACTGCTTACCATTCTGACCGTTACGGGGCTTGCGGTTCCTGACGTAGGCTACGGACGCATCGCCGGCGATGATCCCGCTGAACGACGCGCTGAGCAACGAGTTCGCGCCGAGGCGGTTGGCGCCGTGGTAGGCGTTGTCGCACTCGCCCGCGGCGTAGAGGCCGGGGACGGCCGTCTGGTGATTCTTCGGATTGACGCACTGCATGCCGCCGGTTGCCTCATCCCTGGCGTAATCGACGAGGATGCCGCCCATGGAATAGTGCGTGGCGGGGAAGATGATCATCGGCGTCGTGCAGGGATCTTCGCCCTTGAAGGTGCGGTACATCTCGAGGATGCCGCCCAGACGCGCTTCGAGGAACTCGCGCGGCTTGTGCGTCAGGTCGAGGTAGACGCCGTCCTGGCCGTTGAGGCCGAGGCCCATGTGCCGGACGACGCGGCAGATGGCGCGGGAGGCGATGTCGCGCGGCACGGTATTGCCGTATGCCGGGTACCACTCCTCGAGGAAGTAGAACCGCTCGGCCTCGGGAATCTGCAGGGGGTCGCGGTTGTCGCCCGCCTTCTTCGGGACCCAGACCCGGCCGCCTTCGCCGCGGCAGGCCTCGGACATGAGGCGCTGCTTGTCGTGGCCGGGCATGCCCGTGGGGTGAAACTGGATGAACTCGCCGTTGGCGAACTTGGCGCCCTGCTGATAGACGCGTGAGGCGGCCGCACCGGTGGAGTTCGTGGACATCGTCGAGCGGCCGTAGATGAGCGCGAGCCCGCCCGTGGCGAGCAGCACGGCGTCGGCCGGGAAGGACTCGACGTGCATGTCGTCGAGATTCATGGCGGTGATGCCGCGGCAGGTGCCCTCGTCGTCGAGCACGAGAGAGAGGAACTCCCAGCCCTCGAACTTCTTGACCCGGCCTTCCGACTCGTGGCGACGGACCTGCTCGTCTACGGCGTAGAGCAGTTGCTGGCCGGTGGTTCCGCCGGCGAAGGCGGTGCGGCGGTTCTTGACGCCGCCGAAGAGCCGCTGGTCCATGAAGCCCTCGGGCGTGCGGCTGAATGTTACGCCCATGCGGTCATACGTGCGGATGATTCCCGGGGCGGCCTCGCACATCGTCCGGATGGGCGGTTGGTCGGCGAGGTAGTCGCCGCCTTTGATGGTGTCGACGATGTGCTGCCAGACGGTGTCGTTTTCGCCCTTGATATCGAGGCAGGCGTTGATGCCGCCCTGCGCGCAGCAGGAGTGCGAGCGTTTGACTTCGAAGAGCGAGAAGATATCGACGCCGACGCCGGCCTCGGCGATGCGCAGCGCGGCCCAGAGGCCGCCAAGTCCTCCGCCTATCACGATGATCTTCGGTTTGTCAGCGATGGTGAGTCCTCCTGTGTTGAAGGATCAGCGGGCGGATTCGTCGCCGGCGCCGCGTGACGCATGGTTGGCAACTTGCGTCCGGCAC
>JBECKQ010000192.1:0-4887 GCA_040235375.1 Phycisphaerae bacterium
CCGCGAACGCCTGGACGTATGTCGTTGACGAGCAGGGGAGGGATCTGCCGGAGACGGAATGATCCGGACGGGCGGGGTTACGAACTCATTGATGACAAGGGTTGCTGGCGATTGAGGGGTTGACTGCGCCAGTCCGCTTCCTTACGAGCGCGGCTCGGACGGCGTGGCCAGCGATCCGTTGGGGTGACGCATTCGCTGGATTAATGCAACCGCCCGCTGCGGAAGATCGCCCACAGCAGCGTCACGCCCAGGAAGCCGGCGAACAGGTAGCCCGCCACGCCGAACCATTGCAGCGGAATGCCCAAGATCGGGAAGTTCGTCTTCGCACTCACCACCACGGAACTGCCCACGATCACCGATCCGATCACGATGGCCGTCGCCATGCGGTTGCTCGAGCGGTCGAGCTCGTCGGTGAGCCGCTCGAGGTTCTCATGCCGGATGGCGATCTGCCACCGGCCGCGGCCGAAATTGCGCAGCGCGTTGCGCAACTGGCTCGGCGCCGATCGCAGAATGCTCGACAGGTGCCACGATGCGACAGTCGCCATCCGCATCAGCCGCGCCGGCGTCATCCGCTGGGCGATAACGTGCTTGACCCGCGGCTTCACCACGCCGACCAGGTCCATCTCCGGATCGAGCTGCAGCGCCACCCCGCCGATCGTCACCAGCGTCTTGAGCACCATCACCATCTCGCGAGGCAGCACCGCCCCGTGTGCCCGGATCGCCTCGCCGATCTGCGACAGGATGCCGACGAGGTCGATCCGCCGCAGCGGCACTCCGTGATACTTGTCCAGCAGATGCCGCAGCGAACGCACCAGCGCGGTCACGTCCGTCTCCGGCTCGACGCCGCCGAGGTCGGCGAGCACGTCCACGAACACCTGCGGCTCGCGGTAGATCAGCGCCAGGATCATCACCATCATCTGGCCGGAGGCATCGTCGCTCAGCGTCGCCACCTGGCCGAAATCGACGATGCCGATCCGCGCCGGCGGCCGGATCAGAAAGTTCCCCGGATGCGGGTCGGCGTGAAACGTCCGCAGATCGAAGAACTGCTTCAGGTACACCTCGACCAGCCGGCGGGCGAGCGCCTTGCGGTCGATCCGCCCGTCCTGCTCCGCGAGGATCGCCTCGAACTTCTCGCCGTGAAGCTCCGCCAGCGTCAGCACCCGCGGGCCGGACAGCTCCCAGTAAACGTGCGGGATGATGATGTTCGGATCGTCGGCGAACGCCTCTTCGAACCGCGTCGTGTAAGACGCCTCCGCGGTAAAGTCCATCTCCCGGGCGAGCAGGTCCTCGAACTCGTCGACGATCAGCACCGGCCGGTAGCGCCGCAGCTCGCTCACCCATTGCTGCGCGCCGCTCGCCAGCCACCGCACGAGCTGCAGGTCGTGACGGATCGTGTCGTCGATGCCCGGCCGCTTGACCTTCACCACGACTTCGCGGCCGTTGCGAAGCTCGGCCCGGTGCACTTGCGCCACCGATCCGCTGGCAAACGGCGTCGGCTCGAAACGCTTGAACTTCTCCGCGATCGGCGCGCCGATCTCCTCGGCCACGATTCGCATCGCCTCTTCGCTGTCGAATGGTGGCACCCGATCCTGGAGCTTGCGCAGCTCCTTCATGATCTCCCGCGACACCAGGTCGGGCCGCGTCGATATCATCTGGCCGAGCTTGACGAACGTCGGGCCCAGGTCGACGCACACCGCCGCCAGCCGGCGGCCCATCGAAGTCGGCTCGACCGGTGGGGCGGTGGCCTCCCCGGTTACGCGTTTCCGCAAGGGGAGCAGGCGGCCGAGGTTCAGCCGTTCGACGATGTGCCCGAACCCGTGGTGCGTGAGCACCTGGGCGATCTGCCTCAGGCGATTCAGGCTGCGAACGCTGGTGGCGAACGGTAGACTCGACATTGCAGCGAAGAATAGCGGACCGGTGTGCCGGAAACTCACCGCCGCATGCGGCCGACGCCCATCCGGCACTTGTGGCGAAAGCGTATCAGCCGGCCGCAGGTTCGACCATCGAAAAAACCGGCTGCCGTCAGTGGCACGGGCTTGCCGCCCGTGGTTTCACGGACAACACGCCCGCACCGCCGGGCAGAAGCCTTCCCGGTCCATCACCGTCCGATAACGCGTGTTAAGTCAGGTAATGTCAGTCGTTTAGGTCCAGCGCCCGCACTTGTGGTTTTTCCCATCACCGCCGGTTGAATCGTCCCGGCCACTCGGGTATAAGATCGTGCAGAGGGCGAGAGAGGCGTCAAGTCCGGAGGGGTTCCCGTTATCCCACCGAAAACCGGCGCATCGATCCCCATCCGCGATGAAGGGCATTGCTGTAAGTTGGTTGCTGGCAGAGGTTTGTCCGAATTGCGTCGAACCCCTGCCGCACGGGTGTCCGGCGAAGGCCGGGGCGAACTTCACAGAACTTTTACGAGATTTCGCCTTGAATCGCTGCGGGTCATTCGGCTATATTGGACGCGATAACTGAGGCAAGCGCGCAACCACTCTAAACACCCGTTTGTCTCATGTTTTCCCGTAGGAGGAAAGAAATGAGGAAATTGGTTTGTCTGGCCGCAGTAGCGGCACTGTGTGCGGTACCGGCGTACGCGCAGGTAACGCTGGACCTTCGTGTTGTCACTGATGGCAGCAGCGCCACGACGAGCGCCAACCCGGGTGACCCCGTCAACGTCTACATCGAGGGCATGTTGAGCATGGGCGACAACTCGGGCCTCGCCCTGTGGGCGACGAACATCAAGGACACGAGTGCTCAAGCCGATCTTTGCACCGACCTCGTGCTCGATTCGCCGGGCGGTGACATCGACCAGTTCAAGCGGAACCTGGGGCTCACCAACCCTGGTCCCGGCGGCGCTGGCGACACCAGCGGCTACGGCGGCACCTGTGATGGTGCGGGCGGCTACTGGCAGGTCGGTGGTGCGCAGAACACCATCAACAACACCGGCCCGACGCTCTATCCGGTCGGCACGGTGGTCACGGACATCGCGAACGGCGGCGCCTACGTCGTTCTGGCCGCGGGCACGCTCACGGTCCCGCTTAGCGCGACCAACGACATCGTCCTCGCCCTCGACACCCCGTTCGCCAACTACATCGACCTTGGCGAGACCGGCCCGGTCTACGCCGTCTCGGCCGTTGATGGTGCCAACATCAGCATCACCGGCGCCCTGACGATTTCGGTGGGCGGCGGCGCCGTCTCCCCGGTGTTCACGGCCGTCGATTCGATGGGTGTCCACACCGGTGCCGGTGCGTTGGCCAAGTCCGTCAACTTCGCCTCGGGTGCGAACCACGAAGGCCGCGTGGTGGACAGTGGTGCCAATGGCAGGCTGACGATCGAAGTCACGTTTGACAAGGCGATGGCTGCCGGTGGCGAGGCGCTGGTCGTCAACCCGGCGATTGCCGGTGCGATCGCGACGGCCGACGGCAGCACGACGCTGGTCATCAGCTATCCGGGCAATGCCCCTGTCGATGAGACCTGTTACAACTTCGATCTCGCCGGCTCGGTCGCCGTTGATACAGGTGTGTTCGGCTCGACGGCTGAAGACACCGACTTCTGCCTCTGCTACAACCTGGGCGACGTCGATGGCGACGGCACGGTGCTGACCAGCGACAAGAACAAGGTTCTTGGAGCGGCTCAGTGGGCTCAGTCGATCGCGGCGATTTACAACCCGCCGACGGTTCCGGCCGCCACCGACACCGATCGTGACGGGACGGTCCTCACGGGCGACAAGAACATCGTGCTGGGTGCGTCGAACTGGAGCCACAGCCCGACGCCATGCCCGTAATGTGAAGTTCCTTTGCCGGCTCGCCCGCGTCTGAACCGGGCGCGGGCGGGTCCGGATTGAAAAAGCCTCAACCGCAATCACCGTATCTTACGTGGTTGGGTCGTTAACGCGGACTGGAGAGAGGAGGATGTGAAAGAAGGGTTTCGGGTTCCTCCAGAGAACTACCAAGACGTGGGAATCCGGAACGAACTGTTCGAAGCTAGCGTGTAGCACACCGCGATACACGAGTCATCACCGGTCACGAGCCGGATTCGGAGCGGGAAAGTGCTCCACGGGCAACCGTAGGATTCGTTCATAGTACTAGGAGGAGTGGAACATGAAGAAAGTTCTATTGGCAGTTTTGGTCGCGGGCCTCGCGGCAAGCTCCGCCAACGCAGGCATGCTGTGGATGCAGTTTGCCGACGGCGGTAACGAGGTCACGCTGGCCCCGTCAGAGACCGTCGTGGTCCAGTACATGGTCACGCTCGGCACGACGGAGCAGTTGTTCGGCGCGCTCATCCAGAACGAGACGGCGCTGGGCCTCGACCAGACGAATGTGATCGCGACACCGGTTGGGTGGGAAGACCTGGGATCGACGAACAACGATCATCTCGGGTTCGGCAATGCGGAAATCAGCGTTGGCTCGACCGTGGCTGGCCAGAACATTCTGTCGGGTGGCGAGTACATCATCGCCGAGCAGGTGATTCACCAGAATGACCAGTTCGTCAACCAGGATTTCGAGATCACCTTCGTCGTCGATCTCGCATTCCCGCGTCCGACGTTGACGAAGCCGGACGGCTCGAGCTTCAGCCTGTTCGCCGACACCTCGCCGTACGCCAGTTCGTACGGCATCGGCATCGCCCAGGGAAGCCCGGGCTTCACCGATACGTATGGCGCCATCAGCGCGCGTCAGCCGCTGATCGTGCACTGCACTCCGGAGCCGGCCAGCCTCGCGCTGCTCGGCCTCGGCGCCCTGGCGCTCATCCGTCGTCGGTAAGCAACGGCGATCTAACGCCAGCTCTGTTCGGCTACGTGCCGCGGAGTTGACTGTAGACTTTTAAAACGGGGCCGGTTCCAAGCGAGCCGGCCCCGTTTTCGCGCGCCCCGCCCGGCGGAAGGGCGGCGCCACGTCC
>JBECKQ010000221.1:0-9654 GCA_040235375.1 Phycisphaerae bacterium
CCGCTTATTCGATTGTCAAAGAGCATCGCCGCCCCGCCCGGCACCAGGCCGCTCACCGGGGCTGAGCCATGAAAACATATCACGCTTTTTTCCGGCGTCAACGCTTCGGGAGAAAAATTATCCGACCACGCCACCGCTCTCCCATCGCCCGGCAGAATCGGGCCTCGCAGTAGCGAAACCGAGGTTTTCGCCTCAGTTATCACCGACCTCCCCCGCCTCCCCGGATTGCCCGTACGGCGCCCCGACAGCCCGAACAGGCCACCCCACGGCCCGCCGGTCTGTTCGCGAGTTTTTCGCGAAAGGAGTACAGCCCTCGTTTGGAGCAGGTAAGCCCGGCTGATCCCCCCGGCGGGCTCGCACTCCCCTCATCCGAATCAAAGTCCAGATCAGAACTGATGTATTATCGGACGATCTCCCGGTGCCAAGCCGGGGACCGGGTCGTCACCCGGTCCGGTCCTGGCGGGCGACGACGACGATCCCGTATCGGTCGGCCCGGCGGATCATCTCCTCGCGATCGACCATGAACGTCCTGCCCGCCTCGATGACCAGCATTTTCGCCCCGTGTCGCCGGAGGTTCTCGATCGTGTCGGGCCCGACCGTGGGTACGTCGAAGCGCATGTCCTGATTGGGCTTGGCGACCTTGATCAGCGACCAGCCGCCCGCGCGGCAGAGTTGACCGGCGCGCTCGAGCATGCGGTCGGTGCCCTCAATGGCCTCGACCGCGATCACCTCCTGCTCCTTGATCGCCACCGACTGCCCGATGTCGAGGCTGCCCATCTGCTTGGCGATCGACCAGCCGAACTCCATGTCCTTCCGCTGCCCGGCGGTCGGTTCGCACTGCGTCAACA
This sequence comes from Phycisphaerae bacterium, assembly GCA_040235375.1. Lineage (GTDB taxonomy): Bacteria > Planctomycetota > Phycisphaerae > UBA1845 > UBA1845 > JBECKQ01. The sequence continues at coordinate 849 of JBECKQ010000221.1, forward strand.
CGCCTTCGGGGGCCATTGCATCCATACAGTATTTCACACAATGCTCGGTGAAGATACCGCGCTGAGCCATCACATCCGCGAGCATCCCCAGCAGCGAATCGGTTCGTTTGTCCGGGACCCTGAAAAACCAGTGTTTCGCCGTCGTCCAGTCCGGCAGGTAGCGAAGCAGCCGAAAGCGACCGTACATGGCGCTCTTGGTCACCGAACCCGCCAGGATCATCCGGTACGCTTCCTCGCGGAGGAACAGGCGGATGAACCGGCCCACACGCGGTATGCCGCTCCAGTAAAACCGATCGGCCAGCCCGGACAACGCCGGATCCGCCAGACCCCGCAGGCCGATGACCACGACCCTCCGCCCGGCCTGTTTCGCGCCGCGCACCACCATCAACGGCATGGCGCCGGCGCCGGCGATGACGCCAAGTGTATTATTCTCCTCAAGGGGTGCCGCCACTGCCTCGCTCACTGAGAGCAGTCCTTTGCCCTCGCTTGTCGCCGGGGTTCATCGCGCCATCGCGCTGATCCGCTTCCGCAGCTCGGCGACCTCACGTTCGAGCTCCCGAACCTTGTTCCGCAGCTCCGGCAGCTTCTGCAAAGCTGCCATCTGCCGCCGCGCCTCTTTCACGGGTACGGCCGGGGCTCCGAGCACAACCTCGCCTGCTTCGACCGAGTTGGTCACCCCCGACTTCGCACAAATCTGGGCGCCGTCGCCGATCGACAGGTGCCCGACGATCCCCGCCTGCCCTGCGATCGTCACGTGATTGCCGACGTTGACGCTGCCGGCCATTCCCACCTGCGCGACGATCATGCAGTTCGAACCGACCTCGCACCCGTGACCGACGGTCACCGCGTTGCTGAACTTCGTGCCGGCGCCGATTTTCGTCGTCCCGAGCGTCGCCCGGTCGATCGTGCAGTTCGCCCCGATCTCGACATCGTCGCCGATCTCGACACCGCCAACCTGCGGAATCTTCAGCCACTTGTCGCCTACAGGCGCGTACCCGAGGCCGTCTTCCCCGACAACCGATCCGGCGTGAATCGTCACGCGGCTGCCCAGCCGGCAGCCATCGTAGACCGTCACGTTCGCGTAGAGCGTCACATCGTCGCCAAGCCGCGTACCCGGTCCAATGAACACGCCGGGATAAAGCGTCACCCGATCGCCCACCACCGAGTTCTCGCAGATGGTCACGCCCGGAGCGATATTCGCCCCAGCGCCGATCTTCGCCGTTTCCGCGATCCGGGCGTCGGCATGGCCGCCCCATTGCGGATGCCGCCTGTGCCCGTGAATTCGAATCACCGCCAGCGTGAGCGCCCGGTACGGATCGGCACAGATCACCAGGGACGTGCCTTCGCCCGCGGACGGTACGTCCTCCGCCCGCAGGATCACCACGGACGCCTGCGTGGCGCGAAGCCGGTCGCGATACTTCGGATTCGCGAGGAAGGTGATCTCACCCGCTCCGGCGGACTCGACCGTGCTGCACGCCGTCACCATCTGGTCGAGGTCGCCGCGAATCTCATTCGGGAGGCCGTTCTCAGCAAGGAAGGTTGATAGCTCTCCCAGCCGTAACGGCCCAATGGCATGGACTTCTGGGGCCTTCATTTCAGGGCCGCATCATAGGCAGGCCACAAAGATGGTGTCAACGCCGGACTTCTTCTCGTGCCGTCACTGCGTCTGCTTCAACGCCAGAATGCGGACCTGATACGGAGCGAAATCAACCGACTCACCGCAGGCCTTGCCTGTAAGCTCATCCGACCATTCGGCCGAAGAGAATCCCACTGCCGTCGCATCGATCGTGAGCTTCCGCTCGGCATCCAGCAGGTTGATAACCGCAACGCGATGGCCGTCGCGTGCCGATCGCACGTAAACGCCGACTGCCAGTCCTCCGTTCCGTTCACGAATCGCGACGGGCCGCGCGGCCTTCAGCCATTCCCGACGCTGTGCTTCACCGGCATGGAGCGTGCCGCTGCGAAGCTCTTTCTCCCCACCCCACGCGGCAAGCCGCGGGTCGTTCCAGTCCATCACCCACACGTCCGTTCGGGCGTCAGACGGTGGCTGGACGCACAGATCGAACGAAAGCTGCCAGGACAGAAGTCGTTCCACGACGCCAAGAAGCTCTGGCGATAATCGGTTGGTCTCGACAATATGCTGCGGCTCGATGCGGATGACCAATCGGCGCGGGCCCTGCAATTGGCGCAGCAGCGCATCGCTCGCCAGAATGTCCAGCGCCGTGTGAGCGGCCGTTTCCAACAGCGCGGGGTCGGTGAACCGCGAGGGATATGGCGTCGGCGTGCCGTCACGGATGTCCCGCCAGCCTTCGAGGACACCGAGCCGTTGCCCGTCGATAGCGGTCACCCACATCGCGGCCCGCATCCGCTCCGTGGCCCGGCGATCGGGCCCGTCCGGCGGCGAAAGCCCGACGGCCACCGAGTACGCCCGGCCCGTCGTGCCGCGATACAGCGCCCGCCGTGCCGCCAGTTCGGCCCAGCTTTGCCCGCCCACCGGATCGATGACCGCCGATAGCCGCCCAACTTCAGCGGGCAGCGCCGCAAGCTCGGCAAGCTCGTACGGGACGATCCGAGCCGTTGGTCGCGTCAGCGCGGAACGCGTGTCCTCCAGCCCCGCCCCCAACGGCGCATCGATGAGCTCGATGCCGAGCGAATCGGCGTGCCGCCGCAGAGCGACGATGTCCGCCGCGGTCAGCGGCCGATTGCGTCCGACCGGATAGATGCGGAACCCGGCACAGGCGAGCAGATCGAAGTCGCCAAACCACCGGTCACGCTGCGTAAACGTCGATCGATCGGCGAAGGCGAAGAGCGCCGCCGGCCGGCCGGGCGACTGCTCGCCGAGCCACTGCTCCGCGTTGACACGGATGTCATTCAGCGACAACGAATTCGCCCGCGGAAGGCCCATATCGAGCGCCTTGTCGAGCCAGGCGAGCAGGTGATTGAGTTGGTCGTCCGTGAGCGCCCCGGCGCCGTGCCCCCGCAGGTCAATCTCGCGCTGGGCGACGTCGATTGTCTTGATCGCGACCGCCAACGTGGCCCGCTGATACGGCACCGCCATCCAATCGAGGTACAGATGCTCGATCAGACCATCTCCAGTCACCATCCGGTGCAAAACGGTCCTGTCGCGCTGGAGCCGCTCGGAGGGCGACGCCATGCGAGCGGGCACCTTCGATTTCGATGCGCGAATCGCCTGCTGTGCCGAGCGCCGCTTCAGTGCGGTGCCCGGCAACTGGCACGAGATCGTCCCCGTCGCCAGGGCTACGGCCAGCGCGGCCAAGGCCCGGCGTGCGATCGTGCGTGCCCTGCGACAGTCGGCGGGATGCTTCACTTCTTCCACACCTCCCACCAGCGTCGGCGTTTGCCTTTTTGCGAGGGGTCGCCGTCCAACAACGGCAGCCTCGCTCGCAAATCGAGCAGGCGCTGTCGCGTGAACTTTTCCGGATTGTCGCGAAAGCTCTGCCGCGTCTGCTCGTGAAAGAAGCTTGCCGCAGAAGGCAGGTCGTTGTCAGCCTCGTAAAACTTGAGCGCCTCTTCGAGGCACTGCCCCGAGCGTCGCCGCAGCCACCGCGCCTCCTGCCTGTCGGGCGTAGCCGACGCTTCCTCGAGCATCACCCCGGAGAGCGTGACCCACTGCGCCACGTCGAGAATTCTCGACGGCTTCTGCGTGTCGCTGATCTGCCCCGCAGCGGATATCGGATCGACACGGGGAACTGCACCGCGGGCCGGCACGCGATACGCCTCCGACGCGCCGCAGTTCCGGCACGTCGCCACGACCCGCACCCTCGCGGCATCATCGTCTCGCTCGGGCGGCGACGCCTCCAGCGAACCGCTCTTGCACACGCTGCACGGCGTGACTTTCAGATAGAGGTAGGCCTCAACCAGCGAGCGTGCGTGCGTGAGTTGCTCACCCATCTGCCTTCAAACGCCCTTCGAGGCCTGGGTAGGGGTACGATTGCCGGTTCCCGTCCGCGCGGCACGACGCGCCGTCCATGCCCCGCAGCTTCGCGTGAACCCGGTATCAGGTGGCGAGAAACGCCAGTGCCTTCTGCGTCACCGAATCGATTTCAGTTCTGTCCGGCGCGGTGCCGCTGTTCGCCGTGTCCGTCAGGTCCTCGAGGTCAGAGATCACGTCCTGCATCGTGGTCTGAAGCTGAGGCCAGTCGGCGTCCGCCGGCAGGAACGGGCCGTACATACGCCAATCGCCGTTCTCGCGGGCGAACTTCACCTGAATCTGTTGCGCGGTCCCGCCGGGCGGCTTCACCGAACACTCCGCCACGGCCGAATCGTTACCTGCCGTAACGACTTGCGTCACCACGATCGGCTGAACGACGTTCGCAATCGCGGCATCGGTCTGTTGCTTGGCGCCGGGTTGTATCTTGTCGAGCGTGGTCACGAAGGCATCGAGCGTCACGCGAACGTCTTCCACGCGGTCGTAATACTCGCTTGCCAGATGACTCTGCGCCTCCACCAGCATCGGAGGGATGTCCGAATAGGTTCCGTCCTTGCGGGCGGCGTTGTACTTGTCGATCATCCCACGAATCGCCTCGGCGACTTCCGCACTAGCCTGCTCGCCAGTGGGTGCCGCGGCCTCAGGTGTCGCACCCGGCGCCGCCGACGGGGCGGTCGGAACTGCTCCACCACCTCCCAGGTTGCCCAGGAGCGCCTTGCCCACGTTGCCCAGTGCCTCGCCCACGCTTCCCGCCTCCGGTATCTGCGGTGTGCCGGCCGCCGCAGGCTCCGGACTCGGCGACGGCTCCGGCAGATTCCCCACTTCGTCACGGCGAACCGGAGCCGCCGAAGTCTGCCCCTGGAGGATGCTCCCATCCAGTGACTGCGGAATGGTGGTGTCAATCGGAGGCAACCGGACGGATCCCTCACCCAGATCGCGGTTAAACTGGTCCTGCGGCTCGTCGTTCCGGCAGCCAATGCCCGGCAGAATGAGCAAGCCGAGCAGTAAAATCACAGCGTGGCGGGACATCATGGAAGGCTCCTTGCAGCGATCGCAAAGCACTGTTTGAAGAATAAGTGCCCCCAGCCGTGCAGTCAATCGATCGGGAGGCTGGATGGCCTAGCGGAGCCGCCGCATCTGGCCGCCGTTCAGCCGATTGAAATAGTGCCGCGCCGCCCGCACCACGATGGGCGAGAGGATCATGACGGCAGGCAGGTTACAAAGCACCATCAGGCCCGTCGTCGCGTCGGAAAAGTCCACCGCCGTCGCGAACTTCTCGAGCACCATCCCCAGAAACACGAAGATGACGAACACGAACTTGTACGGCAGGATCGCCCGCGGCCCCAGGAGATACTCCGCCCCCTTCTCCCCGTAGTAGCTCCAACTGATCATCGTGCTGAACGCGAACAGGCACACGCCGAGCGTCACCATGTACTTGCCGAAGCCGTGGACTGCCGTGTCGAAGGCGAAGCTCGTCATGTCCGCACCCGCGATGTTCAGGTGCACCTGCTGGCCGACAGCGACCTGCCCGCGCTGCTCGGGTGGAACGTCCGACAAGTCAAGCTTGAGCGAGTGAAGCGACTCCCAATCGTCGCCGCCCGACTTCTCGATGCTCGTTATTGTGCCGGTGACCGTGCGTAGCTCCTCGTCGACGCTTCGCACGACGTGAATCTCGAGCTTGCCGCCGACGTGAACGCGCTCGAAGTACAGGTTCTGAAATCGCGCCGGCACGTTCTCGCGACACTCGACGGTCGCTGTCGTGCCCTCCACCTTGACGATCCGGCCGACGGGCGGACGATTCCACGTCCCGGTCATCAAGAGCACCATCGCGCTCATCGTGCAGATGACAAGCGTGTCGACGAACGGGCCAATGCCGGCGACCACGCCCTCGCGAATCGGCTCCTCTGTCCGGGCGGCCGCGTGGGCCATCGCCGCCGACCCCTCGCCCGCCTCGTTCGAGAACGTCGCTCGGCGGAGCCCCCACTGAAACGCGATCCAGACGGAAATGCCGGCCGAGGCTCCTTGCTCCGCGACGGGCGTGAACGCGCTCTTGACGATCAGGGCGAGGCAGGCCGGAATCCCGTCAACGTTCGCCAGAATCACCCACAACGCGCCGAACACGTACACGACGCACATGAACGGCACCAGTTTCGAGGCGACGCTGCCGATGCGCTTGATGCCCCCGATGATCACCAGCGCCACCAGGATCGACACCACGACCGCCGAGAATGACTGCGGAACCGCGAAGTTCTTGTGCAGCATGTCGGCCACGTTCCAGCCCTGGAAGATGTTCCCGCCGCCGAACGAATTGAGCATGGTCGCCACGGCGAAACACACCGCCAGGATCTTGAACAGCACCCACAGCACGTTGCCCCGGGCGCGCAGCGGCTCGACCAGTGCCTTCTGCATGTACCACATTGGACCGCCGCGGACCTCGCCCCGCGCCCGCGGCAGATGGCCGGGTGGCGGCGGTTCCTCACCTTCGTACTCGAGCGTGTGATCCTCGGCATCTGCACCCATCAGCGCGGGCGCGCTGGGATCGGGCACGTCGCGGACGTCGCGGTACATAACCGCCAGCGAGCACTCCATGAACTTGAGCGCCATCCCAAAGAAGCCGACGATCCACATCCAGAACACCGCGCCGGGACCGCCCAGCGAAACGGCGACTGCCACGCCCGCAATGTTGCCCAGCCCGATCGTCGCCGACAGCGCCGCGCACAACGCCTGAAAGTGGTTGATATGGCCCGTGTCTTCGGCCCGATCGTAGTGCCCGCGAATGCACGAGTACCCGTGCGTCATGATTCGCCATTGCACGAACTTGGTCGCCACCGAAAAGATCAGCCCGCTGCCGAGCAGCAGGAGAAACAGTGGGATGGACCAGACAAGACTGCCGAACGAGCGGGCGAATTGATCGATATCGTGTGCGGTGATGGACTCCATGCGCGGGCCGAAGATAGTCGCCAGGCTGCCCGCGAGCAATTGTTGATTCGAACGCGGATCGAGCATTAGAATGCCCGCGACCTTGAGCCCGGCGCGGTTCAGCGGAAGAGGCGCCACGATATCACAGACGCGAGGCCTTCATGAGCTCGGCATCCAGCTCGACACCCGACCTGTCCAACTCGAAGGAAAAATGGGGCTCGAAGCTCGGCGTGGTGCTCGCCGTCGCCGGCTCCGCCGTCGGTCTCGGGAACTTCCTCCGCTTTCCCGGGCAGGCCGTCAGCAACGGCGGCGGCGCGTTCATGATTCCCTACATTATCAGCTTCATCCTGCTGGGCATTCCCATTGCCTGGATCGAATGGACCATGGGCCGGATGGGTAGCCGGCTGGGCCAGAACAGCGCTCCGGGAATCATGTACGGCATCTGGCGGCGGGCGCCGGCGAAGGGCATGGGCGGCCTGGCGATCCTCATTCCCGTGGTCATCTACATGTACTACGTGCTGCTCGAGGCGTGGTGTCTCGATTACTGCATCGAGTTCGCCAGGGGCGGATTCTCCGCGCTCTTCGCGAAGGTCACGGCCGGCACGGCCTCACATCAGGCTGAAGTGGATGCCGTCGTCGGCGCCACGAACGACTTCTACAAGACGGAATGGGGCATGAACGGGCACGGCGTCCTCCTCGAGGGCGGCCGCGTGTTGTGGATCGTTCTGCTCTGCTTCTTTGGAAACTTCTTCATTATCTACCATGGCGTCACGCGCGGCATCGAGCGCTTCTGCAAATACGCCATGCCCGCGCTCATCATCTGCGCCCTGGTCATCCTCGCCCGCGTGCTCACGCTGCCGAACATCGCATCCGGCCTGGGGTTCATGTGGAACCCGAAGTGGGGCATGCTCCGCGACCCGCAGGTCTGGCTCAATGCCGCGGGGCAGATATTCTTCAGCCTCAGCGTGGGGTTCGGCATCATCGTCTGCTACGCGAGCTACCTGCGCGAAAACGACGACGTCGTCCTTACCGCCCTCAGCGCCTCGAGCACCAACGAGTTCTGCGAAGTGATCCTCGGCGGCCTGATCGTCGTGCCCACGGCGTTCCTCTTCCTCGGCGCGGGCAACGCCACGGGCAGCACGTTCGGCCTGGGATTCGTCACGTTTCCGGCCATCATGAACTTCATGGGCATGTGGGGACGCTTCGTCGGGGCACTGTGGTTCGGCCTCCTGTTCATCGCCGCTATCACGAGCTCCCTGAGCATGCTTCAGCCGGCCATCGCTTTCCTCGAGGATGGTTTCGGCGTGAAGCGGCGCGCCAGCGTGGCCATTCTCGCCGGAGTCACGGCGTGCGGCACGGCCGGCACGATGTACTTCAGCAAGGGCGCCCTCGCCCTGGATACCACCGATTTCTGGTGCAACCTTTCGATGATTATTCTCGCTGCCTGCGAGGTGCTGATGTTCGGCTGGATCATCGGCGCCGAGCGTGGCGTGCGTGAGATGAACCGCGGGGCGGAACTGCACGTCCCGCGGTGGCTGTCGATCATCATTCGGTTCGTGACGCCGGCGTTTCTGCTCATCGTGCTCGGCGCGTGGGCCAAGGAAAACCTGCCGAACCGCATTGAGCAGATGAGTCCCCAGACGCAGGGCATCGCCGCCCAACGCGACGAGTACGCGAAGTACATCCAGACGCACTTCGAAGAAAGTGAAGGCCACCCGCTCACCAAGGACGAACTCGACAAGCACCGCGGGGAAATTCTCGGGCCCGAGGGCGAAGCAGTCCACGCCGGCCAGCTACCCGAATGGCTCCGCAACGAGACCGTGACCGTGACCGACGAAGAGGGCGAGCCTGAAAAAGTAACGCTCGTTCAGGCCGCGAACCACGCCCGCGATGACGCCATGTATGACGCCAACATTGCCCGCTACGTCTTTCTCGGCA
>JBECKQ010000264.1:0-3533 GCA_040235375.1 Phycisphaerae bacterium
AGGTTGGGCATCTGGCCGGTGGCGGCCATCTGCGAAAGCTGCGAGCTGAACTTCATCCGCTGCATCATGCCCATGCCGGCCATCGCCTTCATGGCGTCGCGCATCTGGTTGAACGATTTCACCAGACCGCTGACTTCCTGCGGATCGGTCCCGCTGCCCCGCGCGATCCGCCGCCGCCGCGACGCGTCGATCACCGACGGGTTCTTCCGCTCCCGGGCCGTCATCGACAGGACAATCGCCTCCATCCGCTGGAACTCGCCGTCGTCAAGCTGCATGTCGCCGGCCATGCCGCCCATCCCCGGCAGCTTTTTCAGCAGGTCCTTCATCGAGCCCATCTTCTGGACCTTGCGGATTTGCGACAGGAAGTCGTCCAGCGTCAGGGCCCCCTTGGCCATCTTCTTCTCGAGCCGCTGGGCCTCTTCGGCGTCGTACTGCTCCTGGGCCTTCTCCACCAGCGACAGCACGTCGCCCATGCCCAGGATGCTGCCCGCCACGCGGTCGGGATGGAATGGCTCCAGCGCGTCCAGCTTCTCGCCGACACCGACGAACTTGATCGGCTTGCCCGTAACGTTCTTGATGGAGAGCGCGGCGCCGCCGCGGGTATCGCTGTCGAGCTTGGTCAGGATGCAGCCGTCGAGCTCCAGCCGTTCGTTGAACGCCTTCGCGCTGTTGACCGCGTCCTGGCCGGTCATCGCGTCGAGCACGAGGAAGATCTGGTGCGGGCTGCACACGTTGGCGATCCGCGCAACCTCGGCCATCATCTCTTCGTCGATAGCCAGGCGGCCCGCGGTATCCAGGATCACCACGTCGCGATCCGTCTTCTGCGCATGAAGAATGCCGTTGCGGCAGACCTTCACCGCGTCCAGATGGCCCCGCTCGGCGTACGCCGCAGCGCCCACCTGCTCGGCCAGCACCTCGAGCTGATCGATCGCCGCCGGCCGCTTGAGGTCCGCGGCGACCAGCAGCGGCCGCTTGGCCTTCTGCATGACCAGCTTCGCCAGCTTGGCGCACGTGGTCGTCTTGCCGGAGCCCTGCAGGCCGGCCAGCATCAGGATCGTCGGCCCCCCCGCCACGAACGGAATCCGCGGGTCCACCGGCCCCATGAGCTGCACCAGCTCATCGTGGACGATCTTGACCAGCACCTGGTCGGGCCGCAGCGTCTTGATGACCTCCGACCCGATGGCCTTCGAGCGAACGTGGTCGCAGAACTCCTTCGCAACATGCAGGTTGACGTCCGCCTCGAGCAGTGCCGTGCGCACCTCGCGCATCGCCTCGTCGATGTTCTCTTCGGTGATGCGGCCCCGGCCACGCAGCCCGCGAAAGACGTTATTGAAGCGTTCTGTCAGCGCGTCGAACATTCAATCGGCATCCATGTCGTCCACCGGCGCTTCCGCCGCACCGGCATGCAATGATAGGGCTCGACCCCGGTGAAAACGCCGCACGATCGCCGATGATCCGTGCGGCTCCCGCGGCCTGAACTACGCCACATGAAGTTTCTCCATGTTGGCAGGCTTGGTCAAATTCTACACGATACAAGCCGGCGAATTGCGGCATACGACTCGCCGCGGGACTGGCATCCCGCGGCCATTCCCGTACGATGCCGCGCTTGCCGTCCGGCGGTCAGGGCGGCATGTCTCGCGAGCACTGCCAGTGGCACGGGCATCTTGCCCGTGATTCACGGGCTGGAAGCCCGTGCCGCTCAGACCCGTTCCAGGTGCTGCCCGCCGACGTGATTGGAATGATTCGCCCGCTTGAAATCCTGCTGCTGCTGGTGGCGAGCTACATCGTCTTCTTCTCGCACCTCGGCGACCACGGTTACATCAAGACCGAGCCCCTGCGCGTCGTCGTCGTCAAGGAGATGCTCGACCACGGCGGCCCGACGATGCCGACCATCCACGGCGCCCCTTATCTCAAGAAGCCGCCGCTGTATGCCTGGACGGACACCTGGCTGGCCCAGGCCACCGGCCGATTCGACCCGTTCATCGCCCGCCTGCCCTCGGCGATCGCCGGGACGCTTCTGGTCCTGCTGCTGTACGTGGTGGCGGAGTCGTGGATCGGCCGTGGGGCCGGCTTTGCCGCCGGCGTGCTTGCCATGATCAACCCGACCGTGGCGGACTACGCCGTTCGCGCCGAGCTGGACATGCCGTTCGCATTCTTCAGCACGGCCGGCGTGGTCCTGACGCTGATGGCTCTACGGCGTCGCGGGGCGGCGGCCGCCCCATTGTGGCTTGCGGCATACGCCCTTGCCCTGGCGGGCGCGATGTGGAAAGGCCCGCACAGCCTCATCTTCATGTGGCTGGCGATGATCGGGTACGGCCGCCTGGCAAGAGACTGGCACTTCCTGCGATCTGCGTTCCAGTGGATCGGCTTGGCGATAGTCCTCGGCGTGCTGATCTGGTGGGCGGAAGCTCTCGCCAGGTTCGCCGGACCGGCCCACGTCGGCCGGACCGCGGGAATCGAGCTGTTCGCCCGCCTGGTTCCGCACAACGCCGAGCAGTTGGTCTCAATCCTGCTCTTTATCCCCATCTTCATCGTGATCACGCTGCCAGCGCCCGCTTTCGCCCTGCTCAGCTTCCGCAAAGACGTGCGCGACATCTGCGGCCTCCGATCCGCGGACCAGGCCGGCAAACCTCGCGAGCGCTGGACGGTTGCAGCGTTCCGCGGCTGGTGGCGAGGCCTGAGGGCCAACCCGCTCGGCGTGCTGCTGCTCGCGTGGCTCGCACCGAATGTGATCTTCATGGCGATTGCCCCCGCCAAGGCGCCGCGATACAGCCTGCCGATCTTCGCGCCAATGTTCCTGCTCGGCGCGTGGATGATCGCGGTTCTCGCCGCGGCGGATCCGTTCGCGCTCCCGGGACGCCACCTGGTGCGTGTATGGCGGGCGGTTTTTGCCGTGCTGGCCGTCGGCGGCCTCTTTGCGCTGCTCCGCCTGCTGGCCGGCTTCGCCGGCTCGACTTTCGGCCTCGGCAAGATCCACCAGTGGCAGCCGTGGCTGATCATGGCTGTCGGCTGGTCATTCCCGCTCTTCGTGGAACTCGCCCGGGCGGGTCGATGCGGCGTTCGCATGCGAATGGTGCTGCTGCTCATTGTCCTGTGGACCGTGCAGCCGGTGCTGAATGACGTGTGGTGGCCGGCGAGAGTGGCGGCGGACTCGGCTGCGGGAGCCTGCCGCGAGATCGACGAAACCGTTCCGGCCGGCGACACTGTCTACGTCGTCGGCGTTCACGAATACCCGGCGGTCGAGCTGTGCTCTGCGCGACCGCTCCGGTTCGTTGACGACATGCCGGCCGCAGTCGCAGCAGCCGGCGGCGGCCCCGCCTATTGCATCCTCCGCGCCGACGAACTGGACGAGCTCTCCGGCGGCGCAGAGCATCGAACGATCGCGGAATTCAGGCAAGGCGACCGGAATCACCTGTTCGTGGTCGCCAAGCCGGCCTTGAGCGAGAAGTGACGCTGACCATGCACGTTCTCCACGTTGTTGACACGCTGGACGCCCACCCCGGCCTCTTCTCCGTAACGCTGCCCGGCTTCCT
>JBECKQ010000267.1:0-6039 GCA_040235375.1 Phycisphaerae bacterium
CGGCGTCACCTGCCCCTGCGGCGTGGTCACATCCGCCGGGGCCGTGGCCGTCTGGGCGCAGCCGGCGAGGCAGACAATCGACAGCAACACGAGCGAGGCCATTGCTACTGAGAAGCGCTTCATCATCCTGAACCTCCTTGAAAACAGGACCAGATGCATTGCGTGTATTCACACCCGCGTAATGCGGGACTTTTCAGCGGCGACGACGCCGTCTTCACGTATGCGCCCCAGCACGCCGATCGGTGTTTTTCCCGGCTTCGCGTCCGGAGGATCAAACGGCGACTGGGCAATCAGCAGATTGACGCCGGCCTGCGTGATCTTCTGGTACTCAAGCGTTCCGCTGTATCGCCACACGCCCAATTGCGTGTTGTTCAGACTGCCGAGTTCCCAGGGTGCCGCAGTCCAGGGATCGAGGTCGTAGACCTGCCCGCGCGATTCATAGCTGTTGACGTTGCTTTCAGACGTCGCGGTCCACGCCTGGTACGCCGGCACTGAACCGGGGCGATACAGCCGTCCCTGCCAGGAATGGTTCCCGAGAATCCCCGGGCACTTGTTCATGAACTGGAACTTGACGGCCGCGAGCGTCTGGCCCGGCTCGAGAGACGCGCCCGTGAACTGAACGGAGAAGTAGTCCGCGTTGTACTTGGTCTGGATGACGGTGGCGTCGCCGTCCTCGGGGATCTCGTCGAGGTTTGCGTAGAAGTCGACAGCAGGATCCCAGCCGTTGATGAGGCCGTCGGCATCGGGCATCCGCACCTGGACGCCGTGCCCGGAATGCACCTTGGCAGTTCCGTCATCGGTGACGATCATGTCGTCATAGATTGGCGACCAGCCCGCGGGTGCGTTGGGCTTGCCGAAGCGGATGCCCATGATCTTGTCGTCGACGTCGCCGATACGCCCGCTGCCCTGGCCGACAAGAGAATCGTCGACCCAGAGCCGGAAGGTGCCGTCAGTTGCGGACGGCACGGGATGCTCGAGTCCGACGCCGATCCAGTGCCAATTGCCGGCGCTCATGGGCTGCGTGGTGGCAATGACGACGCCGTCCCGGTCGGTCAGGACCATCCGATTGCCGGTTGTGGTGGCCAGCTTCGCGATGGCCGCATCGTTCCAGGCAGACAGGACCAGGACGCTCTCATCCTCGGACCACGTTGACCACTTGATCGCGAACCACACTGCAACGTTGCCCAGGTCGTACGGCTGCGAAGGCTTGCCGGTCGTTTGATACCGCTCCCACAACCGGAAGTTCGAGATCTGCCCGCTGTTGAGTTGCACTGCGGACGCGCCGAGCCCCGGCCGGCCATCGGCCACAAACGCCACGTTCTGCGAGGAATAGAACTCCCCCGCACTCTGGTGCTCGCAGCCGCAGATGTTCCTGATCGCCATGATCGGCTTTCCGTGGTCTGGCAGGCCTTTTGCTGGGCTACTTTCGGCTCACCATGGGATTGAAGCTGCCGGCGATGACCGCGATCGTCGGCGCGCCGGCCGCCGACACGTAATACAGCTGGCTGATACCTGGCCCGACCGTAACGCTGCGACCGTCAGGCAGCTGCAGGCGACCGGAACCTTCGCTCCAGTCCGCCACCGGGGCCGCCTCCGTCGAGAGCACAACAAGCCCGGCGGCATCGCTGCCGCTGGCATCCTTGCCGTTGTGCGCGAGGCTGTATTCGCGAAGCGGATTCAGCGCCAGCGACTGCAGTGAAGTCGACGCCGCAATCGTCGCGAAGCCGTTGTCGATGGAAGTCGGATTAGCCATCATTTACCTCCGCAGCCGATACGTGACGCTCAGCACACTGGTGAAGACCCGTTCCTGGTCGAGATGTTCCGGTGCGAAGACGGGCTCGTGCTCGATTGACAGCCATGCAGCATCCGGCATCGCCTCCAGCCGTCTATGACGCAGGTGGTCAATGATCTCCTGCACCAGATCGCACATGGCATCCATCTGGGCCGCATCATTCGGATCCACCTTCTTCTGAATGCCCACATCAATGACCGGCTCGAAGTAATCGCTCTCGCGCGTGGCCACGGTGATCGCCTCGCTCTTCGGAATCACCGTGACGTGCAGGTCCTTGAGTTCTGCTAACTCGACGGCCGGCAGGTATGACCGCACTGCCGTGAACGGCTGACTGAACGACGCGCCGTTGAGACTCGCCACCATCGCGTCGGCTACCTCGACGATCGTGCTCACGGCTGGCGACCTCCTGGCGGCAACGGCAGGCCGCGCGTAGCGGCCAACGTCCACACCGCTTCCTTGAGTGACTCGAGCGTGCGGCCCTGCTCGGTCTGGGCACGCTCGATACGAGCGACGTCTTCCTTGATCGCCGCGAGCTGTCCGACGGCCCGCGTGTGCTGGTACGTGCCGGCGACGACGATGCCGAGCAGCGTCAAAAAAACCGCCGCCCATTTCGCATGCCCGTTGATCCGCTCTTTGACGTTCATACGGCCTCTGTTCCGATGTGCTTCGTGTGAATCCGCAGCGTTAGCCGATACGCATCGCTGTAGCGCCACGGCGGCGCACCGCCCGGGCCCATGACTTCGTAGCGATGCATCTGGTTTCCGCTGATCTCCCGAATCTGATCGCCGGCCTGCGGCAGCACCCGCTGTCCGCCAAGCACCAGTTCCGCCGTCCGAATCAGAAAGTCCCTCGATTCCAGCCGTTGAACGACGCCGTACTCGTCCGTCTGCTCGAACTCGGTGCGGCCGACTGTCGCGGCGATATCGATGGACTCCGCTCCACGCTCATACACGACGCTCCGCGTCATGTGCTCGTGGCGCTGCGCGTCCAGCCAGGCCGCACCTTGTTCGAGCAGATCCGTCACTGGCTGAGCTTCACCCGCACTGCAGCGTCATCATCGCCAGCCGCCTTGACGCACTTACCGATCTGCTTGTTGCCCGTCGCTGTTGACGTGGCCTGGTCGTTCGTGTCGTCCCAGTAGAGAATCGTGCCGGCGGTGATTCCCGTCCCGACTCCCGTGGCCTTCGGGAAGTCGAAGACCCCGGTCACCGCCAAAGCGCCGAGCGCGTCGGCGGCGATGTCGACCTTGGCCACCCCGACAAGATCGCCTTGAACAACTACGTCGCCGGCGGCCACCGCCGCAGCCGGCGTGTAGTCGACGCTGTCGCCGCCATGAATAAACCGTGTTGCTGCCATTTATCAGTGCTCCAGAATGGTTGGAGGTAATTGCGGGATCTGCGTGTGATCCCGCGTTCAGGCCTCGCCCTTCATCCGCAGCGCGCCGCGGTAATCCTGCTCCCGCACACCGAAGTCGATGTAGCCGCGGAACTGGATGCCCAGCGTGTTGAAGTCCGCGTCGGTCTTCTCGACCGTCGGTCGGTCGACGCCGTTGAGGAACGCCACCTCGATCGCCGGCAGCCGGTTGGGGTCCGCCAGCAGATTCCACGCCTTGCTCGAGGCACCGGTGAACGAAGTATTGGACAGGTAAACGCTGGACACGACTTCGAACTTGCCGACGTGCGGATTCGCCGAGGGCTTGCCCTTGTTGGCCGTCGTGGTCTCGTTGAGCTGGACGCTCTTCATGAGCATGTCGGCCGGAACCTTCAGCGCGATCGGAACCAGCAGGATCACCGCAGGAATGCCCAGCGGCTTGCCATTGGGCTTGGTCTGCTGGCCGAACAGCACCTCTGCCGCAGTCAACGCGTCGACGGACAGGGCGGTGTCGGCGCCCTCGGCGTAGTTGCCGTGATCGGCATGGAAGAACGTCTTGCCGTCGGCCTGCACCGGGTTACGCAGCCACAGCGCCCACACGGCGTCGGCGATGGACTCGGCGGCGCCCATGCCGATCTGCCGGGGGATGTCGGTGAACGCACCCATGTCGTCGTTGACGATCATCTGGCGCGTCAGCGCGAACATGATGCCGTGGGTGTCGGCCTTCTGCCCGAAGGTCTGCTCGTCCAGCTTGCCGTGCTTGAGCTCGCCGTCCGGCCCGACCTGCTGGAACTGGAAGCTACCGGTCATGCGGTAGCGGGTGTGCTCCTTGAAGTCGTTGACGCTGGCGATCCTGGCGATCTTGCGCCAGGCGTCCTCGATGTAGTTGTAGCCCTCCAGCAGCATTTTGTTGGCGACGTTGCTCAGGATGCCGGGCAGGCTCAGCGTGCTGAACGCCGCCTGCAGCCAGCCCGATGCATCGCGCCGATAGCGCGGCAATTGCTGTCCGCAGGCCAGCTCGCAGAACTCCTGGATGCCGATGCCGCGCAGCTTGTCGGCCGCCTCGAGGACCGGCTCAGCGTAAACGGCTTCGAGCCGAAAGTTGGGCAGGCCGGCGGCCATCAGGG
Organism: Phycisphaerae bacterium; assembly: GCA_040235375.1. GTDB lineage: Bacteria > Planctomycetota > Phycisphaerae > UBA1845 > UBA1845 > JBECKQ01. The sequence goes on from JBECKQ010000267.1 coordinate 4,291, forward strand.
CGACGGCCTCGAAGACCTGCGGGCTGCTGTTGCGCGGGCGCGAGTGCACCGCGGCGACTTGCGGGCGGGAAGCGCGGAGAACGTGCAGCTCGGTGCGCGTCTCGTCCCAGCCCTCCTCGATCGCCTGCGCCTCGACGTCCGGATGCTTGCCGGCGCAGATCTTGCGGATCGCTTCCATGCGCCGCGTTTCGGCCGCGACCTGCCGGCGCATCTGCGTCACTGTATCGGTCTCCGCAGCGGAGGCGTTGACGGTGACGGGCGTCGTCGTGGTTTGCGTGGTCCGCGTGTCGGACTCCTTGGCCTTGTCGGGTTTCGGATCGGCGTCCGCGGCCGCACTGTTATCGGCAGCCGGGTTGCCGTCCGTCAATGCGTCGGCCGGCTGCGTGCTCGTTTCGGTCTTCGTGACCTTGTTGTCGTCCATGGACGATTGCTCCTTACCTTGGGCGGCGAGTCGGGCTGAAGTTGCCGCATCCGCGCCGCTGTCGACGAATGAGATTTCCTTGAGAATCGCGCTGCGGACCACGTGCAGCGGCCCGTTGAATGTTCTTCCGTTGACGGTGACACTCTGGCCGTTGGGCACGAATTCGGCGTCCACGACGGCGGCGCCGATGCTGGCCTGCCAGGGGAATCCGTTCGATGCGCTCTTGGCCACATCCCGCGCCCAGCTGGTGTCGCGGCTGACCAACCCCTCGGCGATGACCTCACCGTTCTCGATCTGCACGCGCTGCGTGTGGCCGACACCCTGTCGGGGGTTGTGATCGAGGCGAACCGGAATGTCCTGCCGTTCGATGGCCAGGCCCTCGAGGTCGACCACCACCGGATGCGGAAAACCGTTGATTCGCATCGTCCCGCCGGTGTAGGCGACCATGCGGAAGCGCGGCATCTGCTTGTCCGGCTCGCTCGCCGCTTCGATGGTCAGCGGACATCGAAACGTCAGGAACTCAGGCTGCTTTTCGGGCTGCGACATCCGTGTCGTCCTCCTCGTCCTCGTCATCTCCCTCGTCCGCCGGTGCTGAGTCCGCAGCCGGTGCGGTCAAGCCGAGCTCAGCCATCAGCGCCACTTCCTTCGCCCGCTGGCGCAATTCGACCTCCCAGTCTTTGCCCTGGCGGGCGTACTCGGCGGCGAGCGTCGTGGTGTTGCTGGTCAGTCGCGTAGCCTGGGCGCTGGCCTCTTTGGCCGGATCGACATGCTCGGTGCCGTCGAAGAACCACTGATGGGCAATGCCCGGGATTCGTCGAAGTACCGACAGCTCGGATGTGAGCATGGCCTCGGCCAGCCACGCCGCGAAGATGCGGTCGAGCACCGCTTCGACCAGGTGAGCCTGCTCGACGCGAATGGCCTTGAAGTAGGTCTGGTGATCCAGCCGGCCGGAAGCGTAGTTGTAGCCTGAACTATTGCAGGCGGCGATGTTGTACGGGAGGTTCAGGCAACGGGCGATCTCGTTGAGGATCTCGCGCTTGAACTCCGCATAACTGGTCGTCGGCTGCTGGGCTTCGATCTGACCGAGCCGCCAGCCGTCGGGCAGCACCGTGGCCATGCGCTTCTCGAGCTCGACCACGTCCATCGGCTCGAGTGCCTGCGCTTCGCCGTTGGCGGGCGCATCGGTGAACAGCACGGCAGCGAAGTCGGCGGCCGTCTCCGCCGCGGCGATCACTGCGAGCGTGTAGCGCCGCAACTGCGCGAACAACGGCAACGCCTGCGTGATCTCCGGAACGCCCCGGTGCTGGCCCGGCCGATCGGACCGGAAC
>JBECKQ010000297.1:0-36361 GCA_040235375.1 Phycisphaerae bacterium
AAGTACTTGCCCAGCTCGAACAGGCCGGCCGTCAGCAGCGCTCCGCCCCAGACCACCAGCCCCTGCACGTGGGCGTCGGGCAGGATCTTGAACAGCGCCGCGAACAGAACGGTGAAGATAGCCAGGGAGACCGCAATGTTCACCACCTGCCAGAAGTAATGCGGTCCCCCCGATGGCGAGCCGACGATGGACGAGAGAATTCCCGTGACGATCACGGCCACGGTAAAGACAATGCCCAGGACCAGCAGCATCAGCAGGCCGAAGAGCCGCGTGATGAGATAACTGAGAATCTCGTTGCGAGGCGCCACGTGCACGTTCCACACCTGGTTCATCGACGCCCGAAGCTGGGCGAACACCGTCGTCGCGGAAAAGAGGACAACCCCGATGCTCACGAGTCCCGCGAACTGACCGATGGAGGGTCGAGCCCTGGCGTTCTGAATGACGGTGCGGGTGACGTTCGCGGCCTGCGAGCCGACGAAGGTCTGCATCTGATCGACCAGCCAGTGCTGGACGTTGCCGCCCAGCAGAGTCGTTATCCAGATGAAGAGAATGAGGATGGGAGCAAACGACAGGGCGCTGTAGAACGCGAGGGCCGCGGCCAGTTGAAACCCCTGGTCCTCCATGAAATCCCACAGGGCGGTGACCGGCGCGTTGTTACGCAGCCACTGCGTCGCGCTTGCCATGGCCATCGAACTCCCCTGGGATCGTAAAACGAACTGGCGCGGAGCCGCGCGTCATCGCGTCCGCTCCGCGCCGTTGGCTATGGGGGCTGACTCACGCGCCTTCGTGCGGCTCGCCCTGCTGGCTCTCGCCCCACCCCTGTTCGTGATGGATTTCCTTCTCCGCGGCCTCGCGGGCGGCATGGGCGACCTCCTTCACCTTATCCTCCAGTTCGTGCGGAGCAATGCCCTCCTCGTGGGCGGAACGCTCCGTGGCCTGCACCGCGGCGCCTGCCGCTCGCTTGCCGCGGGCGAACACCTCGCGCCCGGCGTCGGAGACTTCCGACCTGAATGCATCGGACTCGGCGCCCATCAACTCATCCTCGCGGCGCGTGCGCGGAATCAGCAGCCCGATAAGCACGCCCGTCGCGACGGCGCCGAGGCCTACCGCCAGCGGATGCTCAGCGGCAGTGTTGGCGGCCTTGTCGTAACCTCGTGAAGCACGATCCTTCACCCGGTCGCTCACGTCTTCGGACCACGCCCGCGCGCGGTTGACGGCGGACGACGTTCGCGAAGCGACCGGTCGCGCCGCTTGTGACGCGGTCTCCCGGACCGAGCGCCCGGCGTCGCGCATTCTCCCCACGGCGGAACTTGCCGAGTCCTTGATGCCGGCCGCGGCGGAGCGCACTCTGCGCCCGGCGCGGGCGGCCCGGCCACCGTTGCTTTCGCCCAGGGACGATTCACTGTCGAACTCTTTATCTCTCATCTCATCCTCGCTTGTGTAATCTTCCTCGGAACCCAGCGGTCTTGTCCGCGCGGAGCGCGGGCGTCCGTGGGGATCGGGGCCGGCGGGGCCACCGGTGCTCAGATCTCCCGCGGAAAGCGGGGGCGGTGCGGCGACCGCCGGAGGCTCCTCGCCTGTTTGTTGTTGTTTTCTTTTGCCGCGTTTGCCGTTTTCCACGAGCAGCCACACGACGCCGGCACTGATGAGCGCGGTCGGCAAGGGATGCTTTTTCACCTTGCCCAGGAGCTTCTCGCCGGCGCTGACGAAGGTGGCGGACTGGCCGCGGAACAGATCGACCACGTCGTCGATCATGTTGCGTGGATGCAGTCGCTCGCCGATCGCGTTCAAGGTGGCGTCCATGTCCGCGCGCGTTGAGGCGATATCCTTGCGAATCTTGCCCGAATCCTTGTCTTCAGGGTCATACTCGTTGTGGTCGCTCCTGTCCTTTATGTCATCTTGTTGCGAACCCACTGGTTGGTCTCCTTCACTGAGGCGATTGTCTGCTTGGGGACGATGCTCTCTTTCTTCAAAGTGCTGACCGCCTTCTTCATGAATACGCCTCCGATCACCGCCACGACGATGCCGATGATCAGAGGCGCAAGCCAGACGGCGGTCTGCGTCGTGGTGCCGAGCGCGCGCAGCCCCAGGGCCAGGCCGGCCGCGGCCGACACGAGCAGCAGCAGGAAGCCGCCGTAAGCGATAAACCCGCCGGTGACGAGGTACCCCGTGTTCCTTCCGGTGCGCTTGAGCTTCTCCGACATTTCGGTCGTGGCGAGGGCGATCTCCTCGCGCATGAGCTGCACCCCGTCGTCGCGCAAGTCCTTGAGCAGGTCACCGACCGTCGCGCCGTTGACATTCCGACCGGCTCGCGGTTTCGGCCGCTCGGCGGATGCTTCCGTACGCTCTTCGGCGCCGGATGGGGCAGATGCGGTCGTCATGACGTATGTCTCCTGTCACTCGGTTGCGTCGGGCGCCGCCATCTCCCGATCCTGTTCGTCGGGGAGAGCCCTGTCGCCGGCTTCGTCGTCGGTGCGTCCTGCCGAGGCCTTCAGAAAACGGGCGACGATCAGCCCCGCGAGCAGCAGCCCGCCGAAGAACACGTCCGGCCGGCGCCGGGCATACTCGCTCATCTCGTCGCCGAGCTCGCGGACCGACCGGCTGCGGATGTGCCTGCTCGCTCGCTCAAAGCGATCCTGGATGTCGCGCGCACAGTCACAGGACAGGTCGCTGCCGTCTTCGTGCAGTTTGTTCGCGGCGGCCTCGACGGCCCCTCGGTAGCTCTCGAACCGATTGGCCACGCGGTCCTTCTGCCGGTTCATGAACATGCTCACCTCGGAGCGGGCTTTCTCGACGGCTTCGTTGCTCTGGCGGCGGGCCTGGTGAGCCACTTCCCGCGCCGCGTTGCCCGCGGCCCGAACGGCGGATTTCGCCTCATCCTTCAGCCCCAGCCGGGATCCGTCTCCTGATGCGCTGCCCCCGGACTCGCTCGACGGCGTACTCGTCTGGTTGTCTGCGATTGTGGACGATGAACTCATGGCTGCCTCCTTTTTTGACAGGCCGTTTCAACATTGGATTATGGCCGGGTGTGCTTAAGTCGAACTGAATTCGGCCTAAAATCGGCGTTAAGGCACGGACGTTGCCGCCGCGCGCCGACGGGTACAGGCGATTTTCGCCCCTTCGCATGCGTGCGCGGCCCTTCCGTGTGCCGCCGCTCGTGAGCAGTATTCGGACGCAAGCGCGTCTCAATGTTTGAGCGCAAGGAAATCCACTATGCTTCAGTCGTACATATCAGCCGCGACTGCCTTGGCGATGTTCGCCCTGGCATCCCCGGCGGAGGAGGCGCACGTGACCGGCTCCCAGTCAGGACGCCCACGGGCCCGAGACATCGGGCTTGCCATCGGCGTGCTCGAACCCGGCCCGCTCAACGCGATCACCGACGTGCCGGGCGTAAAAGTGGGCCACAAGACGATCGTCGAGGGTGACAGCACGCGCACCGGCGTGACGGCCATCCTGCCGCACGGCGGCAACATGTTTCGCCACAAGGTCCCCGCGGCGATCGCCGTCGGCAACGGGTTCGGCAAGCTGATCGGCGTGACGCAGGTCGACGAGCTCGGCGTCATCGAGACGCCGATCGTGCTGACGAACACGCTTTCGGCATTCCTGGCCGCGGACGCGCTCGTGCAGTACATGCTCGAAATGCCCGGTAACGAGAACGTGCTGTCGGTCAACCCGGTCGTCGGCGAGACCAACGACGGTTACCTGAATGACATCCGGTCGCGCGGCGTGCGCGCAAAAGACGTGCGCGCGGCCATCACGGCCGCGGCGAGCGGGCCGGTAGTCGAAGGCAGCGTCGGGGCGGGCACGGGAACGCGGTGCATGGGATGGAAAGGCGGCATCGGCACCTCCTCGCGGCGGCTCACGGAGTCGCTGGGCGGCTGCACGATCGGCGTGCTCGTGCAAACGAACTTCGACGGCGTGCTCACGATTGCAGGGGCGCCGGTCGGCCAGGAGCTTGGCCGGTATTACCTGATGGACGAGAAGAGGAAGGTCGATTCGCCGGGCTCCTGCATGATCGTCGTGGCGACGGATGCGCCGCTCGATGCCCGGCAGCTCGGGCGCCTCGCGCACCGCGCCCTGCTCGGATTGGCCACGGTCGGCTCGCCGATGAAGCACGGCAGCGGTGACTACGTCATCGCGTTTTCCACGGCCAAGAAGGAACCCTATCAGCGTGAAGTGTCGCGGTTCGAGACGGTGACCCTCATGCGTGACGAGGCGCTGTCGCCGTTGTTCCAGGCGGCGCGTGAAGCGACGGAGGAGGCGATCATCAACAGCCTGCTTCGCGCGACGACCGTCACCGGCTATCGCGAGCGAATGGTCGAGGCGATTCCGATCGACCGCGTCGTCGAGATATGCCGGCGCCACGGCGCCATCCAGGACTGATGCCGTGCGGCGCGCCTAGTGCGATACCGACGTGCTGACGGTCGCCTTCCAGTGGTGGGCCAACGTGAAGACTGCCCAGATCGCCCCAATGGCGTACGCGGCGATGGCCCCGTAGAACCAGTACCAGTAGAAATTGCCGCCGGTCATGTCCGTCGCTTCCTTGGCGAGGATGATGCGGATCGCCACGCCGATCGTCATGAAGTAGTAGGTGAAGAAGACGATCACGAAGCAGGCCACGTAGTGCCGGTCCATGTAGCGAAACTGCGGCAACGACTCCACCCAGGCCTCCCAGCCGAGCGACATCTCTTTCTCGCACTCGATGCGTTCCCGGATGTAGCGCCCGGCACGCATCATCGAGCTCTGCTCACTCAAGAACACGAGTATCAGCACGAGCACGGAGAACGGCAGCAGCAGCCAGACGAACATGTCGCCCTGCGACGCGATGTAGGCCAGGGCGGGAACGCCGAACAGGCCGGCCATCACGATCCAGAAAAGTCGCGCCTTCGTCGCCTTGATCTCCTCTCGCAACGTTATGAACTCATCTCGAAGCAGTCCCTTGGGATCCATGATCGTTCTCCACGGCAGTACGGATGATCGGATTCGCCGACAAGGATCGGTGTGCGCCCACCCGGCGCCGCTGCCTCCGGCGCGGGTTCCGTCGGCTGGCTGCATTCTACCGAATTCGGGCCCGCGCCGTCTCGGTTGTCTTTCGAGAATGCAGCTCTTCGCAGTTTGCAAGGGCGAAACGCGGGCGCCGGTCGGCCACGCCGCGCGTCAGAGCGATTCGGCCCGTTCGGACCAGGCTTTTTCGATGACGGCCAGTTCCTGTTGAGCCTCGGCCAATTCGTCACGCAGGCGGGCCAGTGCATCGGCGTCGCGGTACAGGTCGCGATCGCCGAACCGCGCTTGCAGGCTCGCCACGCGGTCCTCCTGTTCGATGAGCAACTCCTCGATCCGCTCGATGGACAGGGCGTCGAACCGCGAGGTGTCGAGCCTTTTGGATGGCGCGGCCGGCGCTTGCGGGGGTGTCGTTGTCGGCGGGGCCTTCTGTTTTTCCGCGGGCGAGACGTTGTCGGCGGCGGGCTTTTCCCTGGCGGTCGCCGCCTCCTGCGTCTGGCGCACGTAGTCGGAGTAGTTGCCAACGTAAGTGGCGTGCGTCTCCGGCCGGATCACGAGCAGCCGCTGCACGATCCGGTCGAGGAAGTAGCGATCGTGGCTTACCACGACCACGGTGCCGGCGAAGTTGCGCAGCGCATCCTCGAGCGCTTCGCGCGAGGGGATGTCGAGATGGTTCGTCGGCTCGTCGAAGACGAGCACGTTGGGCGCATCCAGCAGGAGCCGCAGCAGGCGCAGCCGCGACTGCTCGCCGCCCGACAGGTCTTTCACGCGCTTGAAGGCGTCGTCGCCGCGGAACTGGAACTGGGCGAGCAGCGATCGCGCTTCGGCTTCCCGCCAGGTCGGCCGAAGGCGCAGCACCTCCTCCACGACGTTGTGGGTCGCGGTCAGCGGTTCGACCTGCTGGGCGTGATAGCCGATGGTCGAGCCGCGGAGGATTTCGACCTGGCCGTCGTCCGGTTTGATCTTGCCGAGCAGGATGCGCAGCAGCGTTGTCTTGCCGGTGCCGTTCGGGCCGGTGATGCCGAAGCGTTCCCCCGCGTCAACGCGCACGTTCAAGCCGGCGAAGAGCCGTTTGCCGTCGTATGCCTTGTTGAGCCCGTCGCCGCGGATGACCGTGCCGGACTGCTTGTCCGGCTGGCCGAGATCGATGCCGACGGTGCGCCGCGTCCTGGGCCGTTCGAGCTCGAACTCGCCGGCTTCGAGGCGGCGTTGCAGCCGGGTTCGGCGCCCGCGCGCTTCGCGTCCGCGCTGGGCGGCGTGGTAGCGGGCGATGAAGTCCTGTTCCTTGTCGATGAAGGCCTTGTCGCGCAGGTACTGGCGCTCCTGGGCCAGGGCCTGCGTCTGGCTGATCCGCACGTAGCTCGAGTAGTTGCCCGGAAACGAGCGGATCCGGCGATCTTCCAGCTCGATAATCGATTCCGCGATGCGATCGAGCAGGTAGCGATCGTGGGAGACGACCAGCGCGCCGCCGCGATGCGACGTAAGGAAGCGCTCGAGCCAGTCGATGGTGTCAAGATCGAGATGATTGGTCGGCTCGTCGAGCAGCAGGTAGTGCCGCTGCTGGAGCAGCAGGCGAGCCAGCGCGGCGCGGCAGCGCTGCCCGCCGGACAGGAGCCCCACGCGGATGCCGAGTTCGTCTTGAGAAAATCCCAATCCGCCCAGGACTTCGCCGAGTCGCTTTTTGACGTTGTATCCGCCGGCGGCCACGAACTCCGCGTGCAGCCGGTCGTAGCGCCGCATCAGCTCTTCGTGGCCCTTCGTATCGTGCCGTTCGGCGATGTCCTCCGAGAGTTGGGCCAGACGCTCCTCGATGGACGTGATGTCGGCCAGCCCCGTGCCGACTTCCTCGCCGAGCGTTCGGTCGGGGTCGAGCTGCGGCTCCTGCGGAAGGTAGCCGATGGTCACGCCGCGCGACACGGCGACGGAGCCGAGGTCGGGCTCCAGCAGGCCGGCGATGATCCTGAAGAGGGTGGTTTTGCCGGCTCCGTTGCGGCCGACCAGGCCGACGACGCGGCCGGTGTGCAGTTGCAGCGAGACCTCCTCGAGGACGACCTGCGTCCCGAACTGCTTGCTCACCCTGTCGAGCGTGATGGTCCCCATGGTCGCCCCAGGCGCGGCCGGTTGCCTGCCGGCCATCCGTTCGCCGGCCGACGCGGCCTGCAAAATCGCAATCCGAGGGTTCTATCAGGATGGAGGGACTGAGCCAATGCCCCGTGTCGGCGGGGTAGTGAGTCGGGTCGTGCGAAATGTGTGTAAACGAATCGGGAACGCTCCCCGCATCAGCGGGAGGCGTTCCCGATTGTGTGTAGTTCGTTCGACATCGTCATCGTTGTTCCGTTCCGTCACCTCCTCCCGGGAACCCGCAACTCCCAATCAGCTTTCCATGTTCTTGAGTTATCCGTTGTCCGATCCGGATCGGCCATTACGCCATATTCGACCATCGAATCCGCGTCAGACATTCGTGCTCGAGCCCGCGTCGGGTAGCCCATCCGACGGCCGGTTGCGACGCTCGCGTCGCGGGTAAGTGAGGTTGCCGGCCTGATTTACGAGCTTGAGCGGCGAATCTGCCGCGTGACTTCGATCGACCTCTTACGGTATAATCGCCGCAAACGACCGCTTCGTGCCGCATGCCGGATCGCTCCGACACTGGTTTATTGTCGCGACTCGCGAGAAACTATAGATTTTCGTTGATCTTTTTTGACATCTCGCCCCCGGCAGGTCCCGCCATGCTCAGCACGGTCTCGTTTCTGATCACGCGACTCCCGGAATTAGGAGACCGGAGGGCCTGGGAAGTCTTCGAAATCCGCTACACGCCGGTTTTGAAGCGATATTTTAGAAAATCAGGCTGTGCTGATCATATCGCTGCAGATCTCGCCCAGGAGACGATCCGGCGGGTCGCCGAGGGGCTGAGTGGTGGTGCCTACCGCCGGGACAAGGGAAAGCTGAGGAACTGGATCGGCGGCATTGGCCGGAACGTCCTGCGCAATTACCAGCGCAAGACCGGCGAGCGCCCGACGCCGCTGCGAACGGAATTGCTGGCCAGCCAGGAGGATCCGTCGGCCCGAGAGGCGCTGGAAGAGGCGGAGAAAGCGTTCGATGCGGTCTGGGTGCGCAGCCGGGTGTCGGCGTTGATTCGCAAGGCGGCGGAGAGCTTCGACACGCGCGACCTGCGGTGCTACTTCCTCGTCGAGATACGCAAGCTGCCCGTCAAAACGGTCGCCCAGCGGCTTGGTTTGAGCGAGGCGTCGGTCTTCAACAAGCGGCGTGCAGTCGCGAACTGGCTGCTGGACGTGGGACCTCGTTTCATTTCCACGTGGGAGCAGTGATGGTCCGGCGAACGGCGGGATGTCTGACCGAGTTCGAGCTCTTCCAGGCGTACCGGGGAGAGCTGCCCGCCGAGCGCCTCGCCGACGCGCTGTGCCACATCCTCGATTGCCCGCTGTGTCACGAGCAGTGGCGACGCTGCGGCGTGGAGGAGCAACTGGCGAGCGGCATCCGCAGTGCGCTGGCCGGCGACGCCGCCGGCGCGGACGCGACACCGGGCGTCGCGGAAATGCTCGACTTGCCGGAGCAACTGAGCATTCCGGGGTTTCGCCTGCGTGGCGATTTCGTCGAGGGCGGCCAGTCGCGGGTGTATCGGGCAATCCACGAGGCAAGCCAGGAAGAGGTCGCGATCAAGGTCTTCCACAATTCACCGCTCAACGAGGGCGGGCGGATTCGATTCACGCGAGAGCTGCAATCGCTCGCCCGGCTTCGGCATCCCAACGTCATACCGATCCGCTCGGCGGGCGAGATCGTGGGGCACGCGTATTACGTGATGCCCTGGATCGAAGGCGGCACACTCGACGAATACCTGTCGTCGCAGCGACTCACGACGCGTGAAAAAGTGGAGATGATGGCGAAGATCTGCAGTGCCCTCGATCACGCGCACAAGCGCGGCGTGATGCATCTCGATCTGAAGCCGTACAACGTCCGCGTCGATTCGAGCGGCGAGCCGCTGGTGATGGATTTCGGGCTGGCCCGGCTCATCACGGACGAGCCGAAAGAGAGCGATTCGCTGGGGCTTGGCGTGGCGGGCACGCCGATGTACATGGCTCCGGAGCAGGTGAAGGATCGGGAGAACGTTGACGTACGGGCGGATGTCTACACGCTCGGCCTGCTCCTCTACGAGATGCTGGCCGGCTGTCGCGCCCGTGACGCTTACGCGAACGCGGAGGGCGGATCGCGGCGGATCGAACTCGCCACGCAAACGCCGCGGCCGATCCGGCAGGTCGCGCCCCACGTGCGCGGGGAGTTGGCCGCGATTGTCTCCAAAGCCACGGCCGCGTGGCCCGCCGACCGTTACGGCACGGTCGAAGCGATGCTTGACGACCTGCGACGCTATCTGAGCAATCAGCCGGTGGAAGCCATGGGCACAAGCCTGTGGTACCGGCTGCGGAAGCTCGGCTTGAAGCATTTGACCATCATCCTGTGCGTGACCAGCGTCGTGCTGATTCTGGGCGTGAGCCTGCTGATTCGCCGCGAGACGCAACGTTACGCCGCGGAAGCATACAGCAAGCAGGAGCAATACACGCAGGACCGGTTCGAGGCGACGGAAAGGCTGTTCTACCGGCGAGTCGCCCGCGAGTACGAGCAACTCAGCACGCTGTTCGAAGACGCGGGCGATCACGAGAGAGCCGAGGAGATGGCGGAGACGGCGGCGGACGCGCGGAAGCGCGCGGCGCCGCCGGAGGAACTGGATCGGGCGGCGCGGGGCAATGGAGCCGCGCCGGCGGCGCCATGACGCACGCGCCGCGCCCGGCATGTCTCAATGCGGCTTCGATGCGGCATATCGACGGGGTCTCCAAATCCGAGAAGCATGGCCGGCGAACGCCTCTCCGCGACTCGTGAAAAAACTCGCGATTCGCTTGCAAGGCCCTAACCCTCGGCTACAGTGTACAAGATTGGCCCTTACAAGGGCCCCGATGCTGTCGCGCCACGGTATCGCGCCCCCATTGTGCGAGCGGCCACCAGGTTAGGATCAACGGCTGATGAACCCCTCTGCCACGAACGTCATGGAGCCGTACGCGGCGATCCTGGCGGTCATCGCGCTGGTGGTCGCGCTGGCCATCATCATTCTGGTGATGGCGCATTCGATCGGGCCGCGGCGAAGCGGCAGGATCAAGCAGGGCGTCTACGAGTCGGGCATGCCGCCGGTGGCCGACGCTCGCCGCCGGTTCAACGTGCGGTTCTACATCGTGGCGATGCTGTTTCTGCTGTTCGATGTCGAGGTGGTGATTCTCTGGCCGTGGGCCCTGGCATTCTATAAGGCGGCGGCGGCCAGCGAGACGGTGGGCGCGGCCCAGCCGGTATACGGAAAGGGATTCCTGCTGGCGGGCGCCGGTGTGTTTCTTGTGCTGCTGCTCGTCGGGTTCGTATACGAGTGGAAGAAGGGCGTTTTCCGATGGGATTGAAGGTCGAGCACGCTCCGCATACCGCCAGCCGGGAGGACGTGCTGACGACGCGCCTCGATCATCTCACCAGCCTGATCCGCGCGCGGGGCATCAACTGGTCGCGGCGGAACTCGCTGTGGCCCATGCCCTTCGCGACCGCGTGCTGCGGAATCGAGCTGATGGCGACCGGCGCGAGCCGCTACGACATCGCCCGGTTCGGCGCGGAAGCGATGCGTTTCACGCCGCGGCAGTGCGACCTGATGATCGTGGCCGGGCGCGTGGCGATCAAGATGATGCCGGTGTTGCAGCGCATCTACATGCAGATGACCGAGCCCAAATGGGTGATCAGCATGGGGGCGTGTGCCTGCACGGGCGGCGTTTTCGACAATTACGCGGTGGTGCAGGGCATCGACCAGTTCATGCCCGTGGACGTGTACGTGCCCGGCTGCCCGCCGAGGCCGGAGACGTTGCTCGAGGGCGTGATGGCAATCCAGCGGATCGTGGACGCGGAAGGTATTCAGCCGAGCATGCAGCGCGGCGGCGGTAAGGGATTGCGGATGGCGGTGGACGTGCCGGAGCAATACGTCCAGGTCACGTTGCCTCAGCAGGATGAGGTGAAGTGATGAGCGTCTTCGAGGTGCAGGACGTGCTGGCGGCGCTCGAGGACCGCTTCGTCGACATCGACTTCAAGGCGGCGCCGCTGCTGCCTCGCGAGGACAAAGCCGAAGAGCAGATGTGCATCCGGATCGCACCCGGCTCGCTCCTGCTGGTGATGCGTTTCCTTTACGACGATCCACGTTGCGCGTTCGACCAGCTTTGCGATCTGACGTGCGTCGACTATCTGAATTACCCCGGCGCGGTGGACCGTTACGCCGTGGTGTACTCGCTTTTGTCAACGACGAAGAACCATCGCCTGTGGGCCAGGTGTTTCCTGAACGACCCCGATCCGGAAGTGTCGACGGTGACGTCGGTGTGGAACGGGGCGAACTGGCTCGAGCGTGAAGTGTGGGACCTTTTCGGCATTCGCTTTGTGGGGCACCCCGACCTGCGCCGTATCCTCACGTGGGAAGGGTTCGAGGCTCATCCGCTGCGCAAGGACTACCCGCTTCGCGGGCGCGGCGAGCGGGTCAACTTCAGTCGCATAACCGAAGAAAGCGCGTGACGACGGCGGCTCGGCGTTGCTGGCGCCGGCAGCAACAGGCAGACCAGGTAACCCAAGTGACCGCGAAATCCGCAGAAGCAGAGCGCCCGCCGATCTACACACCGGCGACGTACGCGCCCGTCGAGCCGGGCGGCGACCTGTGGACGTTGAATCTCGGCCCGCAGCACCCGGCCTGCCACACGACGCTCCGGCACGTGCTCGAGCTGGACGGGGAGCGGATCGTCGGCTGCACGGTGCACATCGGCTACCTGCACAGCGGCTTCGAGAAGCAGGGCGAGCACCTGGACTACAACCAGTACGTGGTCATCACCGACCGCATGAACTACGTCTCGCCGATTGCGAACAACATCGCCTGGCACCATGCCTGCGAGCGGCTCTTCGGCGTCGGCCTGACGCCGCGGTGCAAAGTGGTGCGCACGATCATGGCCGAGCTGGCCCGCATCCAGGATCACCTGCTCGCCGTCGGGGCGGCGGCGCTCGACCTCGGGGCGATGACCGCGTTTCTCTACGGCTTCAACGAAAGAGAGATGATCAACGACATCGCCGAGGAGCTTTCCGGCTCCCGCTTCCACACGAGCTGGACGCGAATCGGCGGGGCGATGCGGGACATCACGCCGCGCTTCATCGACCTGGTCCGCCAGTTCGTCAAGCGGCTGCCCAACGCGCTCGACGACCTGTCGCGGCTGCTGAACAAGAACCGCATCTTCGTCGAGCGGACGCACGGCATCGGCTACATCAGCAGAGAAGACGCGATCAACTGGAGCTGGACCGGCCCGCAGGCGCGGGCGAGCGGCGTGCGGCGCGACCTGCGCAAGGACGAGCCCTACCTGTGCTACGCCGACAACTGGGACGGCCAGGGCAGCAGCGCCCTCGATTTCAAGGTGGCCATCTCCGACCTGGGCGACTGCTACGGCCGGTACCTGGTGCGCCTGGAAGAGATGCGCCAGTCGCTGTACATCGTCGAGCAGTTGATCGAGAACATCCCTTCGGGTCCGATCGACATCATGGAGGACAGCAGGCTCACGCTGCCGGAGAAGTCCGAGGTGTACTTCAGCATCGAGGGCGTGATTCGCCACTTCGAGCAGATCATGACCAACCGGGGGTACCGCCCGCCACTGGGAGAGGCCTACGGGGCGAACGAGACGGCCAACGGGGAGCTGGGCTTCTACCTGGTCAGCGACGGCGGCCCGAACGCGTACCGGGCGCGCTGCCGTCCGCCGAGCTTCATCGTGTATCAGAGCTTTCCGGAGCTTGTCGTCGGGCACCAGATCAGCGACGTGGTCGCGGTGCTCGGATCGCTGAACATCATCGCCGCGGAGTTGGATCGCTGAGTCGCCGCAATCGGGGCGGCAAGAGGTAGACCGAGCCGGAGACAAGATGGCCTGGAAGACAATCAACCGCAACGAGCCTCCGCCGGAAGCGGAAGGTCCGCTTCTCAGCGACGCCGTGAAGGAGAAGATCCGGTCGTTCTTCCCGCGCTACGAGACGAAGCGGGCGGCGATTCTGCCCGCGCTGCACATCGTGCAGAACGAGCTGGGCCGGGTGAGCTGGCAGGCGATGCGCGAGGTCGCCGAGGTGCTCGAGGTTCCGCCGTCGGACGTGTTCGACGTAGTGTCGTTCTACACGCACTTCTGGACCGAACCCAAGGGCACGAAGACGGTGATGGTCTGCCGCAGCATCACGTGCGAGCTGATGGGCGGCAACGAAGTGCTGGCAGAATGCAAGCGCGTGCTGGGCATCAACGAGCACGAGACCACGCCGGACGGCAAGTACAGCCTGATGACCGAGGAGTGCCTGGCGGCGTGCGACCACGCCCCGTGCCTGTACGTGAACGAGCGGTGCTACCGGCGGGTGCAGCCTTCGCAGGTGCGGGCGATCCTGGAGGATGAGAACAACGACCGGCTCGATATCCCGCGCAGCGACCTGTACGACGGCGTGCGCGGCGGCGGTGCGCCGGCCGCGGCAGTGGAGAAGCAGCAGGCCGCGCCGCCAAGGGTAGAAGAAGAATAACGACGGCGCGCCTGAGCGCCTGAGATCGGCTGAGGATGGCAGAGTACGAACCGATACTCCTGAGAAACGTCGGCAAAGACGGCTCGCGCCGCCTGGACGTCTACAAGGCGGGCGGCGGGTACAAGGCCGCCGAGAAGGCGCTCAAGCACATGACGCCCGATGACGTCATGGACGAGGTGAAGCGCGCCAACCTCCGCGGGCGCGGCGGCGCCGGTTTTCCCGCCGGCGTGAAGTGGGGCTTCCTGCCGAAGGACCGCGAGGTCACCTACCTGTGCGTCAACGCCGACGAGTCGGAGCCGCCGACGTTCAGCAACCGGATCCTGATGGAGGAGGACCCGCACCAGCTTCTCGAGGGGATCCTCATCACCGGCTTCGCCACACAGACCACGGTGGCCTACATCTACATGCGCGGCGAGTTCACCGAACAGTTCCACATCATGCAGCGGGCCGTGGACGAGGCCTACGCCGCGGGCCTGTTCGGCGAGAACATCTTCGGCAGCGGCTACAACCTGGAATGCTACATCCATCGCGGGGCCGGCGCTTACATCTGCGGCGAGGAGACGGGCCTGATCGAATCGCTTGAAGGCAAGCGCGGCTGGCCGCGGATCAAGCCGCCGTTTCCGGCCATCGCCGGGCTGTTCGGCAAGCCGACGGTGGTCAACAACGTGGAGACGCTGTGCAACGTCCCGCACATCGTCGAGCGCGGGGCGGACTGGTTCCTGGGCATCGGGCCGGAAGGCAGCAGCGGGCCGAAGCTGTTCTGCATTTCGGGACCGGTCAACAGGCCGGGCTGCTACGAGTGGTCGATGGAAATCACCTGCCGCGAGCTGATCGAGAGCGATCGGTTCGGCGGCGGCATGCTCGACGGCCGGGGCATCAAGGGCGTGCTGCCGGGCGGCATATCGATGGGAATCATCACGGCGGACGAGCTGGACATGAAGATGGACTTCTCCGATCCGTCGAAGTACGGCCTGCTCGGGCTGGGAACCGCGGCCGCCGTCGTCATCGACGAGCACACGGACATCCGCGTGGTGCTGCGGAACATGGCGCGGTTCTTCGCCCACGAGTCGTGCGGCCAGTGCACGCAGTGCCGCGAGGGCACCAACTGGATGTACCAGATGAGCCGGCGGCTCGAACGCGACCTCGGCCGGGTGGATGACGTCAACTTGCTCGTCGAGGTGGCGACGAACATGGGTATGATGCCGGGCCTGAGCATCTGCGGCCTGTCCGACGGGGCCGCATATGCCGTGCGAACGGTGGTGCAGAAATACCGCCAGGAGCTGGAGGAGAGCATCGAGAAAGTGGACTCCGGCGCGCTGCGGATGGCGCTGGAGGTCGTGAGGTAGGAATAGCGCGGGTCGACGGCGCTTGGCAGGTTGACGTTGTATCCGCTCCCTTACGGTCGCGGCTCTGACCGCGGTGGCCGGTAGGATGGGGTATCGCGGATCGGATTGGGATATGCCCAAGATCACGATAGACGGTGTTGAGATCGAGTGCCGCAGCGGGATTCCCGTCCTGCAGGCGGCGCTGGAGACGGGGCTGGACGTACCCCACTACTGCTACCACCCGGGGTTGTCCGTTGTCGCATCGTGTCGTCTCTGCCTGATGGAGATGCAGATGCGCAGCCCCAAGACGGGAGAGATGAGCTGGTCGCCCAAGCTCATGCCGTCCTGCCAGACGCCGGTGCGCGACGGGATGGTGGTGCGCTTCAAGTCCGAGGCCGTGCGCAACGCCCGCGAGCGGTGCATGGAGTACTTCCTGCTCAACCACCCGCTGGATTGCCCCATCTGCGACCAGGCCGGCGAATGCTACCTCCAGGACTACAGCTACGAGTTCGGCCGCGGCACGTCGCGGATGGTCGACAAGAAATACGTCAACCCGAAAAAGGACATCGGCCCGCGCACGCTGCTCTACCAGGATCGGTGCGTGATGTGCTCGCGATGCGTGCGCTTTGCCGACGAAGTCGCCGGCACGGGCGAGCTGTGCATCGTGAATCGCGGCAACCGCGCGGAGATCGACGTGTTTCCCGGCAAGCCGCTGGACAATCCGATCCAGGGCAACGTCGTCGATCTCTGCCCGGTGGGCTGCCTGCTCGACAAGGACTTCCTGTTCAAGCAGCGCGTCTGGTTCCTCGAACGAGCGCCGTCGATCTGCCCGCTGTGCAGCACGGGCTGCGCGATCTTCGTCGATCAGAGCCGCGACGAGGTTTACCGTCTGAAGCCGCGGTACAACCCGGGCGTGAACGACTGGTGGATGTGCGACGAGGGCCGCTTCGGCTTCAAGTACGTGCACGATCCGAACCGGCTGAACAGCATTCGCATGAAACGCGGCGGGGCGACGGAGACGATTTCCTGGGAATCGCTGCCGCAGGTGCTGCGTTTCCGCCTGGACGAGCTGGTCGAGGAGCAGGGCGACGACAGGATTGCGCTCGTGCTCTCGCCGTTTCTGGCGTGCGAGGAAGCGTGGATGCTGATCCACTTCATGCGCCAGGTCGCGCCCAACTGCACGCTGGCGTGCGGGCCGGTGCCGATTGTCGGCGAGGATCAGAAGTTCCCGGTCGGCGCGGCGGACGACAAGGTCAAGTTCATCATCCGCAACGAGAAGTGTCCGAACCGTCGCGGTATCGAGCTGTTGATCGAGAAGGCCGGCGGCCCGGCGGCGACGCTTGCGGAGTTTCTCGAGAAGGCCGGCAAGGGTGAGTACGCCGCGGCGTGGATCACCGGCGGCTACCCGTACGACTGGCCGGAGAAGGACCTGGTGGCCGCCGCGGAGAAGATCGGCTGGCTGGTCGTCTCCGACATGCTGCCGAACAAGCTGACGGCTGCCGCCCATCTGCTGATACCGTCCTGCGCGTTCGCCGAGCGCGACGGCTCGTTCATGAACGCGATCGATCGCATTCAGCCGTTCGAGCGCGCCGTGACGCCGATCGACGGCTGCAAGCGTGACGGCCAGTTCCTGTACGAGCTGGCCGGCTTCGACGGTCTTTACAGCGGCAAACGGGTGCGCGAGAAGATGGCGGCGGAGACTGAAGCGTTCACGGACGTGTCGAGCCCGGCGCCCGAGCCGGTGCACCAGCATTAATCGAGGTGAGTCGCAAGTAGCAGAACATGACTTTCCTGCAAGACCAGTTCAATTTCAGCTTCCTGCTCGCCATCATCGTGATCGCGTTCATGCTGGGCGCGGTCGCGTACTGCATCTACTTCGAGCGGAAGATATCGGCCTGGATTCAGGACCGTCGCGGGCCGAACCGCGTGGGCTTCTTCGGGCTGTTCAAGGGCTTCCATTTCTGGGGTCTGGGGCAGCCGGCCGCGGACGGGCTCAAGTTCCTCCTCAAGGAGGACATCATCCCGAACCACGTGGAAAAGCCGCTGTTCATCTTTGCGCCGGCGCTGAGCTTCGTTCTGGCGATGATCGGCTTTGTCATCATCCCCTGGGGCGGGACGGTCGATCTCGGCGGCAAGCTGATGCACGTGCAGGTGGCCAGCCCGGACGTGGGCCTGCTCTACATTCTCGCCATCGGCTCAATGGGGGTGTACGGCATTGTGCTCGGCGGCTGGGCGAGCAACAACAAGTATTCGCTGTTCGGCGCCATCCGGGCGACGGCCCAGTTGCTCAGCTACGAGATCCCGATGGGCATCGCCATTCTGGTGGTCGTGCTGACGTGCGGGCACATCCGCCTCGAGGATATCGTGGCGTCGCAGATCGGCCCCGGCCACGTCTGGCACATCGTGCAGCACCCGCTGGCCTTCGTCATTCTGCTGACGACGCTGTTCGCCGAGACGAACCGGGCGCCGTTCGACCTGCCGGAGGCGGAGCAGGAACTGGTCGGCGGATTCCACACGGAGTACAGCGCCATGAAGTTCGCGCTGTTCTTCCTGGCGGAGTACGCCCACATGATCACCGTGGGGGCGTTCATCTCCGTGCTCTACCTCGGCGGGTGGCACATCCCGTTACTTCCCTGGCTGCAGCCGCAGGATCACAGCATTCTGGCCGGCATCCTCAAGATGGTGGTGATGGCGATCAAGATCGCGATCTTCATTTTCATATTCATGTGGGTCCGCTGGACGCTGCCGCGGTTCCGCTTCGATCAGTTGATGCGGCTGGCGTGGAACGGGTTGATCCCGATGAGTCTCGGCGTGTTGCTGGTGGCCATCCTCGCCCTATACTTCGGCCTTCAGGACACCGTGTGGTTCCCGCTGATTGGCAACATCGTCGTGCTGGTGGTGGCACTCGTCATCGCCGCGTTTTCGACGAGGGAGATAACGGGTCGGCAGGCCGGCTTCGACCGGATTGCCGCCCTGCGGCAGGCGAAGGGCACGGGCCTCGGTCCGACCGGTGCGCAGACATGATCCGCGACGAGGACATCGTATTCGTCAGCAAGCCGGAGCTGTCGGTCGCCGACCGGCTGTACTTCACGCAGATCGCGGAGGGCATGCGCGTCACGTTCGGCCACATGTTCAAGAAACGGCTGACCGTGCAGTACCCGGAGGAGAAGGTCGAGATCAACGTCAATCGCTACCGCGGCATCCACCGGCTCAACCGCGACGCGCAGGGGCGCGTGGCGTGCGTGGCGTGCTTCATGTGCCCGACGGCGTGCCCGGCGAACTGCATCCACATTGAGGCCGGCGAGTCGCCCTGGCCCGACCGCGAGAAGTACCCCGTCAAGTTCGACATCGACGAGCTGCGCTGCATCTACTGCGGGATGTGCGAGGAGGCGTGCCCGGTGGACGCCATCGAGCTGACGCCGGAGTACGACATGGTCGGTCTGACGCGCGACGACATGATCTTCGACAAGGAGAAGCTGCTGGAGGTCTACGACCGGACGAAGGACATCAAGCCGCGGAAGAACCCGGTGATCACCGGCTATCCGAACACCGGTGATCGCTCGAAATTCGACGAGATGAAAGCGAAGCTGGCCGAGCTGGCCGGCAAGAAGGACACGTAGTGCCGGAATCAATCGCGTACATTCTCTACGGCCTCTTCGCCGTCGGCGGTATCGCCCTGTACCTGGCCATGCCGCGGCCTGAAGGCGGGTACGGCAAGTCCGGCGCGTTGATCGGGCTGGCGGCCATCGTCGGCCTGGTGGTGCTGATTGCATCGAGCTTCGAGGTGATCGAGCCGGGCCGGGAGCTGTTTTACATCCTCGGCGCGGTGGCGATTTTCTGCGCCGGACGTGTGGTGACCCATCCCCGCCCGGTGTACAGCGTCGTTTACTTCATGGCCGTTGTGTTCTGCGTGGCCGTCCTGCTCGTGTTGCAGCAGGCGGAGTTCCTGGCGGTTGCCCTCGTCCTCATCTATGCCGGGGCGATCCTGGTCACTTACGCGTTCGTGCTCATGCTGGCCCAGCAAGCGCTGGGCGCCCTGGCGGACATCAAGGCGCGCGAGCCGCTGCTGGCGATCCTGGTGTCGTTTGTCGCGATGGGCGCGATTGCCGGCCGCGTGAGCGAGCTCCTGGCCGCCCCGCCGCCCGTCGAGCATCAGTCAATGCTGGCCGCGGACAAGACGGCCGAGCTCGACGCGCCCCCACCCGCCCAGGACCGGGAAGAAGCGAGTGACACACTGCGGCTCGGGGAGCAGTTGTTCGGAAAGTTCGTCGTCACGGTCGAGTTGGCTGGCGTGCTGCTGCTCGTGGCGATGGTCGGCGCGATCGCCATCGCCCGAAAGCAGGTGCCGGTGGAGCATGTGGGGCCGCCGCCCCCGCCGCCCGGTCGGATCGGTCGGGAAGTGCCGCCGTTCTGAGGCCACGGTGTTCGTACGCAGCGAGCGTGTTGGAATGGTTGCCAGGCGGGGCGGAACGAGCTGAAGCAGGGGAACAAGCATGCCCTCGGTGGGCGCTTACGTCATACTCGGTGCGATTCTGTTTGCGATCGGGCTTGTCGGCTTCCTGGCGCGGCGCAACCTGATCATCATCTTTTTGAGCACCGAGATCATGTTCCAGGGCGTGGTGATCAATCTCGCCGCATTCAGTCGGTTTCATCACCACCTGGAGGGGCAGGCGTTTGCCCTGTTCATTCTCGTGATCGCGGCGGTGGAGGCCGGGCTGGGTCTCGGTCTCGTGGTGCTGCTGTTCCGGCGCAAGCGCACGCTTGATGCCGAGGCCTGGTCCGCGATGCGCGGCTGAGGCGAAGTGGCACGGGCATCTTGCCCGTGATTCGCGGGCATTCTTGCCCGCAACGAAGCCTGACGGAACGCGAAGGACATGAACGAGGCCAATCTCGAGCTTCTCGGCATACTCGTCCTGCTGTTGCCCGCGGCGGGAGCGGTGCTGGCCGGTGCGCTCGGATCGCGCGTCCTCAAGGGCACTTCGCACTGGCCGGCGATTCTCGGCGTCGGCGGGGCGGCGGTGGCCTCCATACTGCTGGCCAGCCAGGTGTGGTTGGCGCCGCGGGACGCCGGCGCGGTTCATCCGGTCCTCTATCAGTGGTTCAGCCCGGTCGAGGGCTCGTGGTTCAACGTCGAGTTCTGGATCGACCCGCTGACGGCGATCATGCTGGTAACGGTCACGGTGGTATCGACGCTGGTGGTCATCTATTCGCGTGACTACATGCGGCACCACAACCACCCGGAGCGGGGCTACGAACGATTCTTCGCGTTCCTCGCCCTGTTCGTGTTCAGCATGAGCGTGCTGGTGATCGGCGGCAACTTCGTGCTGCTGTACCTGGGGTGGGAAGCGGTCGGCCTGTGCAGTTACCTGCTGATCGGCTTTTACTACGAGAGGCCCTCGGCCGCGGCCGCCGCCAAGAAGGCGTTTCTCGTCAACCGGATCGGCGACTTCGGCTTCGGGCTGGGCATCCTGCTTGTCTACCTGACGTTCCGCCATCTCGATTACGCCACGGTTTTCGACGCGGCCCGGCATGCTCTCGACCATGACGCGGTGGGCGTGGCCGCGGCGCTCAACATCGATCCGTCCGCCGCCGCGGAGCGCATCGGCGTGATCACGCACCGCCTGCCGGTCATCGCCCTGCTGCTGTTCTGCGGCGCCGTCGGCAAGAGTGCCCAGCTCCCGCTGTACGTCTGGCTGCCGGACGCGATGGAGGGCCCCTCACCCGTGTCGGCCCTGATTCACGCGGCGACGATGGTGACGGGCGGCGTCTACATGATGGTTCGCTGCGGCGTCATCTTCACCTCGTCGGGGACGGTGATGCTGATCGTGGCGCTGGTCGGGGGCTTCACCGCCTTGTTCGCGGCGATCATTGCGCTCGCCCAGTACGACATGAAGCGGATCCTGGCGTATTCGACGATCAGCCAGCTCGGCTACATGTTCCTGGGCGTCGGCGTCTTCGCGGCCAGCTCGGCGATCTTCCATCTGTTCACCCATGCGTTCTTCAAGGCGTTGTTGTTCCTCGCGGCCGGCAGCGTCATGCACGCGATGGGCGGCATCATCGACATGCGCCGCTTCAGCGGTCTCAAGCGGATACTGCCCTGGACGTTCTGGACCATGCTCATCGGCGGCGCCACGCTGGCGGGCTTCCCGCTGCTTTCGGCGTTCTGGAGCAAGGACCAGATCATCCACGAGGCGCTGGCACACAACTGGTTCCTGGGCACGCTCAGCCTCGTGGCCGCGGCGCTGACCGCGTTCTACACGTTTCGCATGATCTTCGTCGCGTTCTGGGGGGAACAGCGCGTGCCGGAGGGCGTTTCCGCGCACGAGTCCGGCCCGTGGATGGTCAGCATGCTGGTCGTGCTGGCGATCTGCTCGATCTTTGCCGGGTTCGTGGGCGTCACCGTGGAACTGGGCGGGTTTCTGGGGCTGGTGCAGCCCGAGAGCGGCCCGCTGCATCGTTTTCTCGCTCCGGTCGTGACGGCCTTCACGCAGGGGTCGGCGCATGGGGCCGAGTCGTACACCGCCGCGGAGGAGCCCATGCGCGGCTTCATCGCCACCATCTCGCCCCACTGGCTCATGTACCTCTCGTCGCTCATCGCGATCGGCGGGATCGTCGTCGCGTACATCTTCTACGTGACCCGGCCGTGGATTCCGCAGCTCGTTCGCGACGCTGCGCCCCGCGCCTATCGCGTGGTGAACAACAAGTTCTACGTTGACGAGCTGTACGACCGGGCGATCGTCCGGCCGCTGCATGCGGCGGGCGTGCTCTGCTGGCGGATCGATGATTTCGTGATCGACGGCATCCTGTGGCTCATCACCGCGGTGCCGCGGCTCTTTGGTTTCATTTGTCGTTCGCTTCAGCAAGGCGCTCTGCAAGGCTACGGCCTGAGCATGGTGGCCGGGCTGGCGATCATCGTGATTCTGGTTCTGTTCGCGTGACGCGGCCGCACGGAAAGGCGTGAACTTGGCCGAGTGGATTCTGACACTGGTGATCTTCGCCCCGCTGGCCGGAGCGCTGCTCCTGCTGCTGGCGGACCCGCGGGACGTCAAGCAGATTCGCGTCAGTGCCCTGGCCTGCTCGATCGCCACGTTCCTGCTGGCGCTGTGGGCGCTGATCCTGTATTACTCGGCCGCGCACGCGGGGGCGGTCGGCTCGTTCCTGCTCGAGAAGAGCGTTTCCTGGTTCGGAACGTCCAGCGGGATCGACATCCGCTACCACGTGGGCGTCGACGGCATCAGCATCTGGCTGCTGATGCTCACGTCGGTGCTGACGCCGCTGGCGATCTTCGGCAGCTTCACCGGCATTCAGTCCCGGGCCAAGGAGTACTACTGCTGGATGCTGGTGTTGCAGACGGGGATGCAGGGCGTGTTCTGCTCGCTCGATCTCCTGATGTTCTACGTGTTCTTCGAGTTCACGCTGATCCCGCTGTTCTTCATCATCGGTATCTGGGGCGGGCCGGAGAAAGCCCGCGCCGCAACGAAGTTCTTCATCTTCACCGTGGCGGGCACGATGCTGACGTTCGCCGGCGTGCTCTACATCGCGTACTACCACTACGTCAACAGCGGCAGGGGGATCTTCACGCTCGATATTCCCACGCTGATCGCGTTCGGCAAGATGCACGGGATTGCCCCCGCCGTGCAATGGTGGCTGTTCCTGGCGTTCGCGGCCGGCTTTTCGATCAAGGTGCCGCTGTTCCCCGTGCACACCTGGCTGCCGCTCGCCCATACCGAGGCGCCGACGGCGGGCAGCGTCATCCTGGCCGGCGTGCTGCTGAAGCTCGGCACGTACGGATTCGTGAGGCTGTCGCTGCCGATCCTGCCGGATGCGTCCCTCGCGTTCGCGCCGTTCATGGCCGTGCTGGCGATCTGCGGGATTATCTATGGCGCGCTGGCGGCCTGGGTGCAGGACGACGTCAAGAAGCTCGTCGCGTACTCGTCGGTCTCGCACATGGGCTTCTGCGTGCTGGGGATGTTCAGCTTGAAGATGGCCGGCCTGACCGGCTCGGTCATCTACATGCTCAACCACGGGCTCTCGACCGGCGCCCTGTTCCTCGTCGTCGGCATGATCTACGAGCGCTACCACACGCGCGACATTCATCGCATCGGCGGCCTTGCCCGAACCATGCCGTGGATGGCATTCTTCCTCGTGTTCTTCACGCTCAGCAGCATCGGACTGCCGGGGCTGAACGGCTTCATCGGCGAGTTCCTCGTGCTGCTCGGCACCGCTGTATCCAATACGGCCAAAGACGGCTTCCACGCCGGCCCGCTCGGATATGCTTACGCCGTGCCGGCCGCAACGGGCATCGTGCTGGGCGCCGTTTACATGCTGTGGATGTGCCGCCGCGTGCTCTTCGGCCCGCTCACGGAACCGCCGCACACGCCGGACACCTCCACCGGCCTCAGCCGCGACCTGACCGCCCGTGAGATCGGCATCCTGGTACCCATCGCGCTGGCCTGTGTGTGGATCGGCGTGTATCCCAAGCCGCTGATGGAGGCGATGCAGCCGGCCATACACCACAACATCCTCGCGGCCGCCGCGATCGACAGCACCGGTACGGCCTTCGCCGAAGCAGCAAGCCCCCTCGACGGCGAGCAACTCGCCGCGACGGACTCGCCCCGGACGGGGCGAAGGAATGTAGCCACGGGTGGAGTCCCGGCCCAAGCCGGGGCGGAACCCGTGGTACGATGCGACTCGTCATCCACCCGCCCCGGACGGGGCGGACGAAATGCACAAGCGCCATCTGCTGATCGAACGTTCACAGCCGGTGGAATGTCCGAGCCTCTGTCGGTGACACATTACGGCACCATGCCGGCGTCTCTTGATCCCGAAACCCCTCTGGTGAATACGCGACGCGATTGACCATGCACCTGTTCGATTACATTCACGATCTCGGTCCCGAGTGGATCCTGCTCATCGGCGCGTGCGTCGCGCTGCTGTTCGGGATCGGTCGCGCCTCGGGCGCCGGCCGCGTGAGCGGGCCGATCGCGCTGATTACCGTGCTCGTCGCCCTGGCGGTGACGCTGTGGGTCGGCGTGCCGGCCGTCGGGCGCGACCATCCGCCGGGATTGCTGCTGACGCCGTTCGTGTATTACGTTCGCCTGGGCGGGCTCGTGGTCGGGGCGTTTATCCTGCTGTGCAACCTGCACGTTCCCGTCGCCGAAGAGCGCGGCGAGTATTTCGGCCTCATCCTCTTTTCGCTGCTCGGCCTTCTGCTGACGGCCGCGGCGAACGACCTGATCGTGCTCTTCTTTTCGATCGAGCTGGTCAGCGTGCCGACGTACGTGCTGATCGCCCTGAGCCGCGAGGACCGCCGGGCCTCGGAAGCGTCGCTCAAGTACTTCTTCCTCGGGGCGATCGCCGCCGCCTTGATGGTTTACGGGTTCAGTTTCCTCTACGGCGTGACGGGCCACATGACACTTACCTCGGCGGACGGCATCGTGCCGGCGATGTCCACGAAGGCTGCGGCCATGCCCGGCCTGCCGATCTATGTCGTCATCGGTCTGCTGCTCGCGTTCGCCGGATTCTTCTTCAAGATTGCCGCCGTACCGTTTCACGTGTACGCGCCGGACGTGTACGAAGGCGCCGCCTCGCCGGTGACCGGCCTGCTCGGCTTTCTGCCGAAGTTCGCCGGCTTCGTGGCCGCCGCCCGCCTGCTCTCCGTCTTCGGCTGGGACGTGGGCGACGCGGTGCTCTGGCTGCTGTGGATCGTGTCGCTGCTGACCATGACCGTGGGCAACACGCTTGCCCTGTTGCAGACGAACGTAAAGCGGATTCTCGCCTATTCGAGCATCGCTCACAGCGGGTACATGCTGATCGGTCTGCTGGTGGGTCCGGCGCTGGTCGCGACGGCCGGCCCCATGCGCGACGGCGTCGCCGCCATGCTGTTCTACATGGTCGTGTACGGCACGATGAACCTGGGCGCGTTCGCCGTGCTGGCCGCCCTGTCGAACAAGGGCGAGGCGGTCGAGGAATTGCACGATCTCGAAGGCCTGGCCACGCGCCGCCCGGGTCTGGCCCTGGCACTGGCCATCTGCGTCTTCAGCCTGATGGGATTCCCTCCGACGGCCGGCCTGCTTGGCAAGGTCTACATCTTCACCAGCGCGTTTTCCGTCGGCGCCGGGCACGCGTTTGCCAAGCCGCTGGTTGTCCTGGCGATCATCGGCGTGATCAACTCCGCGATAGGGGCGGCGTATTACCTTCGCATTGCGGCGGCCTGCTACAACCGTCCGCCCCGGATCGAGCCGCAGCGCAGCGGCGGCGTCGCCCTGCGCGTCGGCCTGGGGCTGTGCGCCGCGGCCATGATCGTCCTCTTCGTCTTCCCGACGCTGCTGACGGGCCCCGCCAAGACCGCCGCCAACAACCTGCTCCCCCCCGCACCAGCCCCCGCTGTCGCCGCCAGAGAATGAGCGTCAGGCAGGCTGAGGAAGTCTGCCGCACAGTCGTCGATGTGTTGACCAGCGTTTCGCCCTCACGCTGGCGAAAGCCGGGCCGAGAGAGTAATATCCGCCAGCCAAGGAGAGGGGCCGCTGCTGATGCAAGACGATCAAATCCGACAAGAAGTGGTTTCGGCGTTCAACACCGTCTTCGAGGGTCGCGGCAAGAACCCGCCGCGGATGGTGGACAGCACTGTTCTGGACGCGTCACTTGGGCTGGAGTCGCTCGACTTCGCCCAGGTCGTGGTCATCCTGGAAGATCAATTGGGTATCGATCCTTTCGCAGACGGCGTTCCGCCGAATCTGCGCACACTTGGCGACCTGATCGAGCTATACTGCACGAAACTGGCGTGAGTAGGGGGAATGGATTCGATCATCCATCGAGGGCCCGTGGATCGCGGCCGGGCGGCCGTCATCACTCTGCGCGGCCGCACGAGCTGGGGCGAGCTGCTCGACTTGGCCGAGGCGTTCAGCGAGCAGGTTGCAGTCCTCGCAGGCGGCAAGGTCGGTGCCGTCGTGATCGCTTCGGCCGCAGGCTTCGCCCTCTTGGCCGCACTCGAACGCCGGGGTTGCGAGGCCTTTTTGCTCGCGGAGCAGTTGACTGCCGAGGAGCGGTCACGGCTCGCCGATCGGTTCGATCTCATCGCGATTTGCGAAGCATCGCCCGAGGGCAATCTCACGGTCACCCGTCACGGCGCATCGGCGAGCCGCGTGGACAATGCGGCGGTAACCATCCTCACGAGTGGAACATCCGGCGTGCCCAAGGCCGTGCGCCACACCTGGGGGCAACTCGCCCGGCCGGTGCGTCGCACCGATGCTCTGCATCAGACGACGTGGCTGCTGTGCTACCCGCCGGCGCTTTACGCCGGTTTGCAGGTCGTTCTCCAATGCCTCGCCAACGGGGGAACGCTGGCCGTTCCGCCGACGAGCGGTTCCGCCGCCGAAGTTGCCCAGCTCGCTCGCGCGGCGGGCGTGCAATACGCCTCCGGCACGCCTTCGTACTGGCGGTGGCTCTTGACGTTCGTCCCCGCGGACGACCTGCGACGCGTGCCGCTGGTGCAGATTACCCTCGGCGGGGAGGTGGTCGATCAGCGGATTCTCGATCAATTGCACGCCGTCTTTCCGCAGGCTCGGCTGGTGCACATCTACGCGACGACGGAGCTTGGTCGGTGTTTTTCGGTGACGGACGGCCATGAAGGTTTTCCCCGCAGGTTCCTCGAGCAGGTTTCCGCCGACGGCGTCGAGATGCGGATTGACGAAGGCGAGCTTGTCGTGCGCTCGGCAAACGCCATGGTCGGCTACAGCGGGCCCGCGCCGGCCGGCGTGATGGAGGCAGGGTGGATCCACACAGGAGATATAGTGGAATGCCGCGATAATCGCTGCTATTTCGTGGGGCGGCAGTCCGACCTTATTAACGTCGGGGGCAACAAGGTCAGTCCGCTGCGCGTCGAGCAGTTGCTCGCAACCATACCGGGCGTGAGCGACGTGCGCGTATTCGCCAAGAGGTCGTCACTCGTCGGCCAACTGGTCGCGTGCGAGTTCGTTCCCGATGGCGCAGCAGAGGCGGGCGACGTGAAGCGGGCGATCCAGCAGTGGGCCAACGACAACCTGCCCGCCCACGAACGCCCGCGTATAATCAAGGCCGTGCAACAAATCGAATTCTCGAGCGCCGGAAAGAGGTTGAGGAGCGAATGAGCGATTCCCCGGAAACGAAACACGTTCTCATCAGCGGCGGGAGCCGTGGTCTTGGCCAGGCGCTGGTGCACGCCATGATGGAGCGCGGGTATCGGGTGAGCACGTTCAGTCGCAAACCGACGGAGTTCATCGAGGAAATGCGCGAGCGCGCCGGTTTCCATTTCGCTGCCGCGGACGTTGTCGATCGCGCCGCGCTTCGGGGGGTTGTCCACGATGCCGAGCAGCAACTGGGGCCGATACACGCCCTGATCAACTGCGCCGGCATCGCCGTGGACGGCGTGCTGGCCACAATGCCGGAATCGCAGATCGAGCTGGCGCTGTCCGTGAATCTCGCCGGCACGCTGCACCTGACGCGGCATGTCGTGCGGCGAATGCTTGCATCGCGTACGCAGGGCTCGATCATCAACATTTCGTCGATCGTCGGGCTCCGTGGCTACTCCGGACTTGCGGCTTACGCCGCAACAAAAGCGGGCATGGACGCGATCACCCGGTCACTGGCCCGCGAGCTGGGACCGCGCGGCATCCGCGTTAACTCAGTCGCACCCGGCTACCTGCGCACGGAGATGACCGGAGGCCTGGGGGAAACGCAACTCGACCAGATCGTCCGGCGTACGCCTCTCGGCCGACTGGGGGAGCCGAACGACGTCGCCGGGCCGGTGCTGTTTCTGCTGTCCAACGAGGCACGGTTCATTACGGGTCAGGTCATCGTGGTGGACGGGGGGATCACCGCATGATCGACTATGGGCAGCGCTTGGCCGCCGCGGCTCTGTAGAAAACGACGCGGCGGCCGCAGAAAAACCGTGAGCGTCTCTACAGCGGCGCTCACGGGCTGCGGGCCATCACATTTCACGCGACCGGACCACGCGAGTTTCCCGCGTTCTGCCGCCTGATCGAATGGTGCCGCTCTTGCTTCGAGTTCGCCGATGTCTCCCTCATCGCCACGGTCTTTTCCCTCCAAGTCGGCTGGGACCAACGGCGGATCAAGCCGGTCCACCAGCACCGATGCCCGACGGGGCCTACCGAAGTTCGGCGTGCCCGGCCAATTCCCTATCAGAGGATCGCCGGATGGTCCTGTGAGTTCTTGCGGCGGCGGCCATGTGCAACAGCCTTGCAGCGGCGAGGCCATTTCGGAACTTGAAGTATAGCCTTGTTTGCTTCTGCGCCGGGGCGTAACATCGCAGCGCGTTGTCGTGCAGGTGCTGCGCAGCGCCGCGCGCGATTTCCATATTGATTCGCCGGGCCATCCGCGCCAGGAGGAGCGACCATGGCACGCCGCCCGCAGAAGAAGGAGAAGCGCCGCGTAAAACGCCGGCAGCAACTTCGCGAAAAGCGCAGCATGCAGGGCGGCAGCCCCTATCGCCGCATCGGCCAGTACGGCGAGCTCAAGGCCTGCTACATGACGCGCGACTGGAAACACAAGGGCCTGGGCACGCTGTTCTGCGTTCGCCGCGTGCCCAGTGGCGGCCACGCCATGGCCACGTTCCTCATCGACTTCTGGTGTCTCGGACTGAAAGACGCCTGGGGTCGGCTGGACATCGCCATGGAGGAGTTCCACGACATGCGCGGCCGCCTGAGCGACGGCGGCAACGAGCTCGTCCGCATCGACCTGGATACCGCCCGCAAGCTCCTGGCCGGCAGCATCCAGTTTGCCCGGCAGAACGGCTTCCGCCTGCCCGCCCACTACGACCGCTGGGTCCAGCTTTTTGGCGGCCTCGGCGATGGCGTGGCGGACACGAACAGTTTCGGCGTGGATGGAAAACTGCGCTACGTCGGCGAGCTCCAGGATCTGCGCAAGCGACTGCTGAGCGGCACGGCGGAGGAATTCCTGCAGAGGAAGGACGTCGATTTCGTCATGGCCCCGGACGGGGTGTTCGAGCTCGACGATGACGATATCGAGCTCGATGACGACGATGACGAGTTCGACTCCGACGACATCGAGACGCCGTCGGAAGAAGAGATCGTTGCCGAAATCCGGCGATGGTGCTTTGAGAACGGCGTCGCGCCGCATCCGCGACTTGCGCAGGCGTGGCCCCTGTTGATGTATGCAGCGGCCGCCTCCTTAACGGACTTTGAAAACGGTGAGGAGGTTGCGGCCAAGCGCACGCAAGAGCGCCTCGAGTATCTTGTTTCCGAATTCGATGACGACGAGCGGCAAGAGTTCTACGACGCGATCGGCCAGATCATGTGGTACTACGCGCACAGCAGCGGCCTGGACGACACGATGGACGGCGAGCAAGACAGCCTGCCCGAGAACTGCACGACACCCCGCGAGCACATCCTGCGCATCAGTCCGCCGACGGCAGATGAATGATGAACGTCGTGCCTTCGCCCGGCTCGCTTTCGCATGTGATCCGGCCGCGGTGCTCTTCCACGATGTCGCGGCATAGCGCCAGCCCTAGGCCGAGCCCGTTCGTGCTGGGACGGTCCGAAGCGGCGGAGGTCTTGGCCCGGGATGCTGACCTCGCCCGCTCGGCAACCGCCGTACCGCTTGTGCCCACCGATGCGGTGCCGTTGGCCGGCGTGCCCTTCGTGCTGTAGAACGCCTCGAAGATGTTCTCCAACTCGTCCGCGCTCATGCCGCAACCGGTATCGCTGACCCGAATGGCAATGAACTCCTCGTCGACGCGCTCCGCCGCAATGGTGATCCGGCCGCCGCGCGACTTGATTGCCTGCCGGGCGTTGATCAGCAGGTTGAAGAACACCTGCTGCAACTGCTGCGGGTTGGCCAGAACGCTCAGCGAGGAATCGACGTCGACGGTAAGCTTGATGCTGTCCTTGCTCAGGTCGCGGATGAGGCATTCGCGGGCGTCGGCCACGGCCTCGGCCACGTTGACCTTCTTCACCGTCTGGCCTTCGTTCGCCGCCAGCCCGAGGATGCGGTCGGACATGGCGGAGATGATGCCGATCTGCTTGAGCGTGATGCGCAGGGCCTTGTCCATCAGCTCCTGGTCCTGGGCGTCGATGGCGTACTGCGCGTAGCCCTTGACCGGCGTCATGAGGTTGTTGAACTCATGGGCGAGCATGGCCGCCGCCGTGCCCAGGCTGGCCAGCTTCTGCGCCTGGCGGGTCTGCTCGCGGAGCTGGGCGAACTGCTGTTCAAGCCGGGCGAACTGCTCCTGGAGGGCTCGTTCCGTGTCGGTAAGCTGCGATTGTTGCGAAGCTGTGTTTATCGGCATGGCAATCTCTGGAAAAAAAACGGCTGGCGTTGTACTAATCGGCTCCGCAGCAAGGCAAACTTGAAAGGACCCGCGCCCGTGGATCTTCAGCACAAGCTCGAGGCGGCAATAGACCTCGCCCGCAAGCTCGACGTCACCGTGCGCCACGCGCCGCTCGGCGGCGATGGCGGCGGCCTGTGCACGGTGCGCGGCCAGCGCGTCCTGTTCATTGATAGCGCCGCCGATTTGGCGACACAATACGAACGAGCCTTGACCGATCTTGTGCAAATCCCCGAGCTTAACGGGATGTTCATCCTGCCCGAACTGCGCGAGGACTTCGCGAGGTTCCAGGCCGAAAGCGAATGATCGCGTGTGTCACTGCTCTGTGAGCACGCTGGCAATCGCCTGAACGTGCGCGATCGCTTTGTTTGTTACCCCAATGGGGCAAAGTCCTCCAGCCCGGGGTTGGCGCGGTTCCCGGCTATGCCGGGAAGCGAGCCTACCCTGGGTCAAGGATTCGCCAAGCCATCCAACCCCAACGGGGTTGCGTCACAACCCCGCACGAAGCTTCCGTCAAGTTCGATTTGATTTCGGCGCAGAATGCCATTCGTCGGCCTGCCGCGCCGCGTGTCGAGTGACGTTTTCCTGATCCGATCGGCGGAGAGGAAAATCGGTGAGACGGGATCGAGAGTATTGTTGGCACACCAGGAAAACGCGCAACCCCGTTGGGGTTGTGGGCAATGCGCTCCGCGCCTTCCTTCAGGTCGTGGCCCCGTTGGGGCCAAGCCACGGTCTCGCCGCGGCGAGACCGTGCCACCCGCAACTGTCAGAACGTGAAATGACTTTGATAATGGTCGAAGATGGCGCCTTCGGCGTTGAAGACGTAGGCGATGATCGCGGCCCGCATCCACATGCCGTTCTGCACCTGGTCGAAGTACTTGGCCCGCGGATCGGTGTCCAGCGCCCGGTCGAGCTCGTTGCGGCGCGGCAGCGGATGAAGGATCGCCAGGTCGGGCTTGAAGCGATCCGCCATGTCGGCGGACAGCCGGTAGCGGTCGTAGTCGATCGACTTCGACTCGCCGGCCACGTCGTACTCGTCCTGCAACCGCGTCATGTACACCGCGTCGCACCGGCTGATGATCTCGCCGAGGCTGCCGGCCATCTCGAAGTCCACCTCGTGCCGCTTGATGTAGTCGAGGATGTCGTCCTCGATCTGCAACTCGTCCGGAGCGACAAACACCATCCGCACGCCCGGGTACCGGCACAGCAGGTAGGCTAGGGAGCGCACGGTCCGGCCGCGGCGCAGGTCGCCGACGAAGGCGATCGTCTTGTTCGCGAAGCGGTTCTGCGAAAAGTCGATCGCCCCCCGGTCGATCGCCGCCCGACCGAAGCAGCGATGCAGCGTGTAGATATCCAGCATGGCCTGCGTGGGGTGCTGGTCCTTGCCCGAGCCGCCGTTGACGATGGGGATCGAAGCGTGCAGGGCGTCGAGCTCGTAGGCCATCTGCTCGGCGAAACCCTCGCGCGGGTGCCGCATGATGATCATGTTGAAGTACTGGCTCAGCACACGCACGGTGTCCTCTTCCGTCTCGCCCTTGACCTCGGACGAGACGGTCGGGTTGCGCACCTCGTCGTAGGGCATGCCGAGAATCTGGCACGCGGCGGCAAACGACAGGAACGTCCGCGTCGACGGCTGGATGAAATAGAGCATCGCCCGCTTGTGGCTGAGCAGCGTCTGGAGGAACTGCACGCCCTGGCGCGTCTCGCCGATGTTGCGGATCATCTCCGCAAGCTTGCACAGCGTGTCGATCGTTTCGCGGTCGAACTGTTGGGCGAGGATGACGTGGAAGATGCGGTCGTTGCGATTGAGCAGCGCGACGCGTCTGGCGGTGGGCAGCGACCTGGTGGACTCCGAATCGGTCTGCATCTCGAAACCTCCTCGGAACCTGCCGTCGGTCGGCGCAACGTTGCCGGTTGCGTTCGTGTGAACCGCCGTTTTCGCCGCCGTTCGGCCCGGTCTCCGTGTTCAAGAAGGGTGCCGTCGAGTGCGCACTCGGAATCGACCCGAAGTCCGATTTAACCGCCGGCGCCGGCGCTTGTCAACGATGATCGTTGCCCGCGTGGCGGCCGTCTCGTACGATCCGTGCCCATGACCTGGCTGGCGAATATCGCCTATCTGTGCGCCGCGGTCGTATACCTGCCCGTGCTCGTCTACCAGATGACGGTGCAGCGCAAGAACCGCCGTGGCTGGGGCGAGCGGCTTTTCGGCCCGCGGCATCGCGATCGCGGCGCCCCGGACCAGCGGCGCATCTGGGTGCATGCCGTCTCGCTGGGAGAGATCAACGCGGCACGCGGGATTATCGCGTCCCTCGCCGAATCGCTCGGCGATTACGAGATCGTCATTTCCACCACGACGGACACCGGCTACGCGCGGGCGCGTGAGCTGTACGGCCGCGAACGCGTGTTTCGTTTTCCGGCTGATTTTTCGTGGACGATTCGCCGCACGCTCGACCGCATCCGGCCGGCACTCATCGTGCTCGTCGAACTCGAGGTGTGGTTCAACATGGTGAGGCTGGCGACGCGACGCGGTGTGCCCGTCGCCGTGGTCAACGGCCGGCTCACCGAGCGAAGCCATCGACGCCTGCGCCGGCTTGGCCCGCTGGCGCGATCGATGTTCACGCGGCTTGCCTGGGTCGGGGCGCAGGACGAGGCGATCGCCGGGCGTTTTCGCGACCTGGGCACGCCGGCTGATCGCGTTCAGGTTACCGGCTCGGTCAAGTGGGACACGGCGCAGGTGGCCGACCGCATCGACCGCGCGGAAGATCTGGCCGCAGCGATGGGGATCGATCGCAGCCGGCCCTTGTGGGTGTGCGGCAGCACGGGGCCGGGGGAGGAGACGATCATCCTCGACTGCCACCGCGCGGTCCGCGGATCGTTTCCCGACGCTCAGCTCGCCATCATTCCACGCAAGCCGGAGCGGTTCGACCAGGTGGCGGAGTTGATCCGCTCCGCGGGCTTCGAGTGCGTTCGCCGCAGTGGGAGACCGGACGGTTCGGCCGAGGCCGACCCGCCCGCGAGCGACGCGGTGTTCCTGGGCGATACGATGGGCGAGCTGCGGAAGCTCTACTCTTTGGCGGACGTGGTTTTCGTCGGCCGGTCACTCGTGCCGATGGGGGGCTCGGATCCCATGGAGGTCGCGGCGTTGGGCAAGCCGGTCATCACGGGCCCGCACATGGACAACTTCGCCCAGCCCACGCAGGCGCTCGCCGGCGGCGGAGGCCTGCGTAGCGTGGCGGACGCGCGCGAGTTGACTGCAGCGGTCCGCGAAGTGCTGCGTGATCGCGACTTGGGCCGCAAGATCGGAGCCCATGCCCGCCAGGTCGTCGTCGCCAATCAAGGCGCGACCGGCCGGACAACGAGCGCGCTTATGAACATGCTGGACCTCGCCGGCCGATCCTCGCTGCCGGGAAAATCAAAAGGAGCTACCCCTGCGGAGGGGTAGCTCCTTGAGTGAGCATTCTCACTTTCCAGCAAACACACGCGACCAGTCGCGCATGCTTCGCTTAGCGGCGGCGAAGAACGGCCAGGCCGCCGAGAGCGAGCAGGGCGAGCGAAGCCGGTTCGGGAACGTTGATCGCCCCCTCGGTGTTGCTGCCGTCCGTCAGCATCCAGGTGTTGCCGAAGCTGATGCGTTGCAGTGACGAGCCGAGCAGCGTCGAGCTTGTCTCCGCGACGCCGATGTCCATCGACAGGACGCCATTGGCCGGACCAACGCCTGCGGTGAAGGTTCCCTCGTAGGACAGGAACTCGACCAGGCTGCCGGCGATATCGACCGAGATCCCGTCCGGGGAGCCGTTCTGAATGCCGTTCACCGGCAGGTCGAGCGTGTAGTAGTCCTTCCCGTCCGCCAGCGTGCCGATGGCGGTGAAGTCGGTGCCGACGACGAAGATGTCGGTGCCCGGCGTGCCGGTATCGGTGTAGTAGAGCATATCGGCGCCGTTGTAGAGCGAGACGGTCACGTCCGCCGGGTTCGTGCCGCCATCGAGCACGACCTCGATGAACTCGCCGGCATCGGTGCCGGCATTGTCATAGTGGAACTCGTTGAGGTACGCCGTGGCGTACGCGCTGGCGGCGCAGCCCAGCAGCAGGGCCGCCGCGACAACCGCCATACTTCCGCACAACTTCATAATTCCAGCCTCCTGAAACATTCGCGGCCCTGGCCGCGCGGTAATTCATGCGTCATCCACGTTACCGGCGGCGAAGCAGAACCAGGCCGCCGAGAGCGAGCAGGGCCAGGCTGGCCGGTTCGGGTGCGAACGTAATCGTCGCGTTGTCGTTCGAGACCTCGACGTGGAGATCATCGATGAAGATGTCCGAGGCGACGGTGGCGTCGGTGGAGGGCGAGCTGTAGATACGTGCCTCCAGAATCCAGGCGTCGCGCGTGTTCAGGGCACTGTCGAAGGTCCAGCTCGCGGAAACCTGGTTCCAGCCGGTGCCCAGGCTGTAATCGCTGCCGGTGCCGGGTGAGCCGGAATAGCTGTTCACGTCTCCTGACACACCATAGTGGCCCCAGAGCCGGCCCGACGGGCTGGCGCCATCGGTGATGTCGTAGAAGTACAGCGTCGCCGTGATCACGTCGCCATCGGTCAAGCCTTCGATGAAACCGACGTAGCCTTGCGGTGTGCCGCTGTGCGGGTTCTCTTCCATCTTCAAGTAATGCGTGCCGGAGTTGGGGCCCGGGCAGTCGTAGGGCACGTTGGCATTCAGGCCGGTTTGCGGGCCCATCACGTTGTCGAAGAAGACATTGGTGCCGTAGTACCCCATCACCGTCGCACCGTTCTCCCAGCCGAAATCGGCCGTGATGGTCGCGCTGGCCGGTGACGTTAGAATGAACACCGCGCCGAGCGCAGCCAGGACTTTCACGTACTTCATGTTTCCATCCTCCTGAAAGAAAAAACCGCGGATCGATTTCCGTGGCGCCGACTTGACGCGCGGCACGCCGCCCGCGCCGAAGCCTGCGCGAATAGTTCCGCCATTCTCTCTCTCGGGAGGCGCCGCCGACGTGTGACAGATGTGGCGTGTGGCCTCTTTGCCCCTCTCTCGAAGCAACCTCTCCACCATACTAATGAAAAGCGGGTTCGATTCCAAGCCGTAAACCTGGAAGTCGTCCGGGTTTAGCGCGCTTTTAATGGGGCGGTCCGCCCGGCTCTTTGCCGTTGTAACCCTTTGATTACAAGGCAGTTGCGGTAAATGCAGGCATGGCGTCCCCTGGCAGGCGAGGTTATCGGACATGCGCCTTTGCCCGAACTTTCCCGGCGCGCTCGGTGGGGGGGCGTCGTCCGCGTGGAGGCGCTCGAACCGCCGTCCGCACACTATACTGCCCCATTGGGCCAGACGGGCCATAGGTTGCGGTCGGCCGGACCGCCCCCGAATAACCACGGAGACGCCATCATGACCGAAGCTCAGGGCATCGAGTCCGTCCTGCACGAAGACCGCGCGTTCGCGCCGCCGACGGAGTT
Organism: Phycisphaerae bacterium; assembly: GCA_040235375.1. Classification (GTDB taxonomy): domain Bacteria; phylum Planctomycetota; class Phycisphaerae; order UBA1845; family UBA1845; genus JBECKQ01. The sequence goes on from JBECKQ010000297.1 coordinate 35,733, forward strand.
CGCGAAAAACGCGCACATCAATTCGCCGGCGCAGTACGAGCAGATGTACCGCCGCTCGATCGACGATCCCGAAAGCTTCTGGTCCAACATCGCCGAGGATCTCTTCTGGTTCAAAAAACCGCAGCGCGTGCTGGAGTGGAATCCACCGGATGCCAGGTGGTTCGTCGGCGGAAAAACGAACGCGTGCTACAACTGCGTCGATCTGCAGATCGAGCGCGGCCGGGGCGATCACACTGCGATCCTCTGGGAGGGCGAGCCCGGCGAAACGCGAACGCTGACCTACAACGAGCTCAAGACGCAGGTCTGCAAGTGCGCCAACGTGCTCAAGTCGCTCGGCGTGAAGAAGGGCGACCGCGTCACCATCTACATGCCCATGGTGCCCGAACTCGTCATCGCCATGCTGGCCTGCGCTCGCATCGGCGCCCCGCACAGCATCATCTTCGGCGGCTTCAGCGCTGCCGCCATCGCCGATCGCGTGGAGGACGCGCAGAGCCGCATCGTGATCACCGCGGACGGCGGCTGGCGGCGAGGAGCCATCCTGCCGCTGAAAAAGAACGTGGACGAGGCCGCCGACCTGACGGGCATCATCGACCACGTCGTCGTGCTCAAACGCTGCGGCAACGAAGTCA
>JBECKQ010000306.1:0-11488 GCA_040235375.1 Phycisphaerae bacterium
GCCGATCGCGGCGCTGGAAGAACTGGCCGACGTACTCGGACGCATGGAGAGTAACCAGCGATGCAACACTACGTGAGCATGCTCGATTACGAGCCGCAGCAACTGGGGAAGCTCGTGCAGTTGGCGCGGCGTCTGAAACGCGGCGATGCTACGGCGACGGCGATGCGTGATCGGATTCTGGCCATGGTGTTCTTCAACCCCTCGCTGCGCACGCGCACGTCGTTCGAAGCGGCCATGCTGCGCTACGGCGGCCATGCCATCTGCCTGAATGTCGGCGGCGACACGTGGCAGCTCGAATACCGCGACGGTGTCGTGATGAACGGTGCGGCGGCAGAGCACATTCGCGAGGCCGCGCCGGTGCTGAGCCGCTACGGCGACGCGCTGGCCGTCCGCACCTTCGCCGCCATGCGGGATGCGGCTGAAGATGCCCGCGACCTCGTGATTAAGACGTTCGCCCGCTTTGCGACGACGCCGGTCATCAACATGGAATCCGCCGCGGAACACCCCTGCCAGGGGCTCGCGGACTGGATGACGATTGACGAGAAGCTGTCCGGTGCCGCGGGCAAGCGCTTCGTGCTCACCTGGGCGCCGCACGTGAAAGGGCTGCCGATGGCGGTCGCGCACTCTGCCGTATTGGCGGCGGCGGCGGCCGGCATGCAGGTCACGATAGCCCACCCACCCGGCTACGAGCTGTCGCCGGCGATACTGGACCGGGCGACTGCCTGGTGCGCTGCCGGTGGCGCGGAATTGCGCGTGACGCACGATCAACAGACCGCGTGCCGCGGCGCAGACGTGGTCTATGCGAAGAGCTGGGGCAGCGCCGCCCTGTACGGTGACGCGCGGGCCCAGACCGACAGTCTTGCACAATATGCCGGCTGGATGGTCACACCGGCGCATCTGAAGCCGAACGCACTGCTGATGCACTGCCTGCCGGTGAGGCGCAACGTCGTGATTGATGACGCCGCACTGGATGACGCGCGGAGCAACGTCGTCGATCAAGCCGAGAACCGCCTGTGGGCGCAAGCGGCGATCTTGCAGGAACTACTAAATGACCGTACGCGATCACGCGCGAATAGCGTCGCCTTGTAGGGCGGGCTCTGCCCGCCGATCAATCCGCTGGCCACGAATCGCGCACGGTGGTTTAGGCCGGCAGCCACAAGGGACGGCGCGTGCCTGATCGGCTGGAGTGAGAATCATGCATTTACAACATGGCCTGACGGCCCTTCGCACCGCGGCCCCGTACATCCAGGCCTATCGGAAGCGCGTGTTCGTGGTGAAACTGGGCGGGCAACTCTGCTCGCCGGGGCGCGTGCTGGACAACGTCGTCGATCAGTTGGCCCTGCTCGCCCAACTGGGAATCAAACTGGTCGTGGTTCACGGCGGCGGCGAGCAGGTGAGCGCGCTGTGCCAACGACTCGGAATCACTCCGAACGTGTTCGCCGGCCGGCGCATCACGGATGCGGCGACGCTCGAAGCCGTCAAGATGGGTTTGGCGGGCACCGTGAACACCGACGTGGTTGCTGCATTTCGCCGGGCCGGCATTGCGGCGGTGGGCGTCAGCGGAATCGATTCCGGACTGGTCGCCGCCCACAAGCGACCGCATCAGGTGGTGGATGATCCCGGAAGCGGGGAGACGCGAGATGTCGACTTTGGCTACGTGGGCGACGTGAAACAGGTGAATGGCACCCTGCTGCAGCACCTGCTGGCGGAGGAGTTCGTGCCGGTTGTCTGCTCGCTGGCGGCCGATGAGAACGGCCAGGTACTGAACATCAATGCCGACACCGTCGCGGCCCGCATCGCGGTTGAACTGGGGGCGACCAAGTATTTCCTCGTCACCACGGTGGACGGCGTGATGCTCGACGTGAACGACCCGAGCACGCTGCAGACGCACCTCGATCTTCGCGAAGTCACCGCCCTCATCGACGCCGGGCGCATCAGCGGCGGTATGCTCCCGAAACTGGCCGCGTGCGGTGATGCCCTGCGCGGCGGCGTACCGCGCGTGCACATCGTCAACGGGCGGGCCCCGGACGCGATCCTGGGGGAGGTGTTTACGAACGAAGGGTGCGGGACACTGCTGGTGCGCAGTCGCAACGCCGAACAGCCGGCGGTCGAACACGAGGCGGTGCACCCGTGATCGAGCGGCTCGAGAAGATGGTCGCCATTCGCAGCATATCGGGCGCCGAGGATGCGCTGGCCGATGCCGTGTGCGCCGAGCTGCGGGCAGCCGGGCTGGACGTAGGGCGCGAGGGCAACAATATCTGGTGCACAGTTGGCGATCGGCCGCGGCCGCGGCTGCTGCTCAATTCGCACCTCGACACCGTTCCCCCCGGCGACGGATGGTCCGGCGACCCGTTCACGCTGCGTCGTGACGGCGACCGACTGGTTGGCCTGGGGGCCAACGACGCGAAGGGTTGTGTTACCGCGCTGATGGAGGCGGCGTTCAAACTGAAGGCGCGGCTTGACCGGGGTGAACGACTCGGCGGCACGGTCGTATTGGCGCTGACGGCCGAAGAGGAGACCAGCGGCGCCGGTCTCGGAACCATCCTTGAGAACTTGCAGCCCCTCGACGCGGCGTTCGTCGGCGAGCCGACGCAGATGAAACCGATGATCGCTCAACGCGGCCTGTTGATCCTGCGCGGGGTCGCCGGCGGACGAACCGCCCATCCGGCGAACGTCTCGCCGAAGGACGCGGACAACGCGATTCTCAAGGCGGCGGAAGCGTTGCTCCGCCTGCGCGAGTTCGACTGGGGACCGACGCACCCCGTGCTCGGGCCATGCCAGGGGCACGTCACGATCATCAAGGGTGGCGCAGCCCGGAACATCATCCCGGACACGTGCGAGTTCTTCCTGGACGTGCGCACGACTCCGTTGGAGTCGCACGCGGATCTGCATCGGCGCCTTAGCCAGCACCTGCCATGTGAACTGCTCGTGCACAGCGACCGGCTCGTGCCCGTGGAGACGGATGCGCGCGAAGTAATCGTCGAGGCCGTATGTGCCGCCCTGCCCGGCGTCACGCCCGGTGGCAGCTCCACCATGAGCGACATGGTCTACCTGGCCGGCATCCCCGCGATCAAGCTCGGTCCTGGCGACTCGCGGCGCTCGCATACGCCGGATGAATACGTGCGCGCCGATGAACTCGTGCAGGGCGCCGCCGGCTATGAACGCTGCGCGCTGACTTACTTCGAGCGGATGAGGCAAACGGCCGAAAGTGCGGCCCCGGCGACGCAGGCCCACACGGGCGGGAGCTCCATATGACAAAACAACCGTCCGCTCGCCTGTGGGAGAAGGGAACCGACCTCGATGAGGCGATCCATCGCTTTACGGTCGGCGACGATCCGGTCTGGGATCGGCAACTCGTGCACTGGGACTGCCTGGGTTCGGCCGCGCACGCCCGCACGCTGAATCGCGCCGGGTTGCTCACCGCCCAGGAGCTGAACAGTCTGCTCAAAGCACTCGCCGAATGCGATAGCGCAGCGCAGCGTGGCGCGTTCGAGATTCCGCCGGAGCTCGAGGACTGCCATACCGCCATCGAGGCCGCCCTGGTCGCCTCCTGCGGTCCGGCCGGCGAAAAGATCCACGCGGGACGCTCGCGCAATGACCAGGTGGCGACCGCCATGCGGCTGTTCATGCGCAGCCATACGCTGCGATGGCTCGGTTGCCTGGCACGGTTCGCCCAAGCGGCCCTGGATCGCGGCCGGCGCGACGGCGGGATTGCGATGCCCGGCTATACCCACATGGAGCTGGCAATGCCGTCGAGCGTCGGGCAATGGCTGCATGCGATCGCCGAGGCGACACTCGAGCAGATGCGCGCCGCTTTCGACCTTCTGGAGCGTATGGATGCCTGTCCGCTCGGTACCGGGGCCGGTTTTGGCGTTCCGTTGCCGCTCGATCGCGAACACACCGCGGCGCTGCTGGGCTTCCAGCGCGTGCAGCGCAGTCCGATCGACGTTCAGAACAGCCGCGGCCGGATGGAGAAGTACTTCTTGCGTGTCGCCGCCGACATCGGTGCGCTGCTGGAGAAGTTGAGCGGCGACATGCTGCTGTTCGTCGGACCGGCCTACGGCTTCATCGAACTGCCTGAATCGATGACCACCGGATCTTCCATCATGCCGCAGAAGAGGAATCCGGACGTGCTCGAGCTGCTGCGGGCGCACGGCGCACGGCTGCGAGCGCGCGTCGCCGAGCTGGAGTGGGTCACGGGCAAGCTCCCGTCGGGCTACCACCGCGACCTGCAACTGTCGAAGGAGCCCACCATACGGACGGGAAATGAACTCGTAGACATGCTGGCGATCGCCGGACGGCTGCTCGGCGAATTCAAGATCAACGCCGAACGCATGGCCGCCGCGATGCGCCCGGAGATCTACGCCACGCACGCCGCACTCGCGCTGGTCAGGCAAGGCGTGCCCTTCCGGCAGGCGTATCGGCGGATCGGCGCCGAGATCACCGCCGGACGCTTCGAAGCGGACCCGGCAATCATCGGATCGACCGAGCCCGGATTCGTGAGCGACGACACCTGGCAGACCGTGGCGACGGATTTGGGTAAACTCACCGCACGGGCGACGGCCGAGCGCCGGCGGTGTGAACAGGCGGAAGCCGCACTGCTTCAGATTGGCGAATAGGCGCGGGCGATAACGGCGAGAACCTCAAATGCACAGCAGGTAGCAGTCGCAGGCGGATCCTCGGAAGCGTAAATGCCCAAGTCACCGGACATCCGGCGTGTGCTGATCATCGGCAGCGGACCGATCGTCATCGGCCAGGCGTGCGAGTTCGACTACTCCGGCACGCAAGCCTGCCAGTCGCTGCGTGAGGAAGGTGTCGAGGTCGTGCTGCTCAACAGCAACCCGGCCACGATCATGACCGATCCCGACATGGCCGACCGCACGTACGTCGAACCGATCACGCCGGCCATCGTGGAGGAAATTCTCATCCGCGAGGCTGAGCGCGGATCACCCATCGACGCGCTGCTGCCCACGCTTGGCGGCCAGACCGCCCTGAACTGCGCAATGGATGCGGTCGCGGCCGGCATTCTCGAACGGCACGGCGTGCGATTGATCGGCGCGGACGCCGAGACGATCCAACGCGCCGAGGATCGCGAGGCCTTCAAGCAGACCGTAAGCAAGGTCGGCATCGATGTACCGCAGTCCTGCACGGCCGATTCCATGGAAGAGGCGCTGCGCGTCGTCGAGATCGTGAAGCTGCCGGCGTGCATCCGCCCGGCTTACACACTCGGGGGGACCGGCGGCGGCATGGCCCGGACCGCGGAGGAGTTCGACGCAATCGTCCGTGACGGCCTGGACCAGTCGCCCATCCACCAGGTTCTGATCGAGGAGGACCTTTCCGGCTGGAAAGAGTTCGAGTTGGAGATGATGCGCGACCGGCGTGACAACGTCGTCGTCGTCTGCTCGATCGAGAACCTCGACCCGATGGGCGTGCACACGGGCGACTCGATCACCGTGGCCCCGGCCTTGACGCTCTCCGACAAGGAATACCAGCGGATGCGCGACGCCGCCATCGCCATCATCCGCGCGATCGGCGTGGATACCGGCGGCGCGAACATTCAGTTCGCCGTCAACCCCCGCGATGGCCGGATGCTCGCCATCGAGATGAACCCGCGCGTGTCGCGCTCGTCGGCGCTGGCCTCCAAGGCCACCGGCTTTCCGATCGCGAAGATCGCGACGAAGCTGGCCATCGGATACACATTGGACGAATTGCGCAACGACATAACGCGGGAGACGTCGGCGTGCTTCGAGCCGGCGATCGACTACTGCGTGGTCAAAATGCCTCGCTTCGCCTTCGAGAAGTTTCCCGAGGCCGACGAAACGCTGACCACGTCGATGAAGTCGGTGGGCGAGGCGATGGCGATCGGGCGCTCGTTCAAGGAGGCCTTCCAGAAGTGCATCCGATCGCTGGAGATCAAACGGCCGGGATATGGCCTGAATCCAGGCGACAAGTGGCTGGAAGCACAGTCCACGACCGCGTCGCAAGAGACGATCTACTTTGACGCGTTTGGCCGCGAGGCCGACTGGCCGACCCCGACTTTTGGTGGCGTGTCGCTGGGAGAAGCGCCGGCCGACGTAAATGAAGAGTCCACGAGCCAGTGGCCGATTCCGGACGACGTGCTGACGGCCAAGATCGCCAACCCCTGTCAGGGCCGCATCTACTACATCCGCTACGCGTTCAAGTTGGGCTGGTCGGTCGAGCGTGTCCATGAGCTTTCGGGGATCGACCCCTGGTTCCTCGACCAGCTCGCCGAGCTCTCAGAGTTTGAAACGACGCTCGCGCGCACCGTGGTGCGCGGCGGCGCCCGCCTGCAAGTGACGCCGGAAGTGGCCGACGTCTATCAGCAGGCGAAGATGCTGGGCTACAGTGACGCTCAACTCCACCACATCTGGCAGTTGGACAACGCGGCGATTGAAAAGCTGCGCGCGCAACTCGATCGGCCCAAGTTCAAGCTTGTGGACACCTGCGCCGCCGAGTTCGAAGCGTGCACCCCCTACTACTACTCGACACGCGAGCGCCCCCTGGCGCGAGTGGTCAACGACCCGGTGCTCGTGGGCGAACTGCGGAAACGACGGAGCGGCCGAGCCGCGGATGCGTTGCTCGCGACGGCGAAGAGTCTGGGCGTGGAATCGCCGCACCGGTTCCAGGTCCTTGACGACAGTCACCTGCTGGTCGAATCTCATGACGACGAACTGCGCGTCAGCGATCGCCCCAAGGTGATCATCCTGGGCGGCGGTCCCAACCGCATCGGCCAGGGGATCGAATTCGACTACTGTTGCGTACATGCGTCGATCGCCGCACGGAGCCTGGGCTACGAGACCGTGATGATCAACTCCAACCCGGAGACGGTCAGCACGGACTACAATGTCAGCGATCGTCTCTTCTTCGAGCCGCTCACGCACGAGGATGTTCTCGATATCTGCGAGCGGCTCAATGGCCAACCTTTCGCGGCGCGTGAACCGGCTACGGGCCGCGTCCGCGGCGTGATCGTCCAATACGGCGGGCAGACGCCGCTCAACCTTGCGCAGGGTCTGGCGGATGCGGGCGTGCCGATCCTCGGAACGCCGCCGGAGAGCATTCACCTGGCCGAAGACCGCGAGCGGTTCCAGCAGATTCTGCACGAGCTTGGCCTGCGTCAGCCGCCGAACGGCATCGCCCATTCGCAGAACGAGGCGGTTGAAGTGGCCGAACGGCTGGGCTACCCCGTGCTGGTCCGGCCATCCTACGTGCTGGGCGGGCGCGGGATGCAGGTCTGCAACAACGTGACCGATCTCGTGCGGTACATCCACGGCGCGCTGGACGCTTCCGACTCCGGCGCGGGTGTTGATCGCCACCACCCGATCCTGATCGAGAAGTTCCTGCTCGACGCCATCGAAGTTGACGTGGACGCCGTCAGTGACCACGGCTACCCGGATCGTGACCCCGGCGCCGGCCGCTGCGACATCTGCGGCATCATGGAGCACATCGAAGAGGCCGGCATTCACAGTGGCGACAGTTGCTGCGTGCTGCCACCCTACTCGCTGTCGCCCGCGCTGGTGGACGAGATCAAGTACCAGGTGAAGCTGCTCGCGCGCCGCCTGGGCGTGTGCGGCCTCATGAACGTCCAGTTCGCGATCCAGGGACAGGTGGTGTACCTGATCGAGGTCAATCCGCGGGCCTCGCGCACGGTGCCTTTCGTGAGCAAGGCGACCGACATCCCGTGGACGAAAGTCGCAACCAGGGTCATGCTGGGACTGCCGCTCGATGAGGCCCTCCGCGAACACGGAGTCGCGGCAGCGGGCACTCGCCGCCATTTCGCGGTCAAGGTTCCGGTGTTCCCCTTCAAGAAACTCCGCACGATCGACTTCGTCCTTGGCCCGGAGATGCGCAGCACGGGCGAAGTCATGGGGATCGACGCGTCATACCCCCTCGCGTTTGCGAAAGGGCTGATGGCCGCCGGAATCAGGTTGCCCACGAGCGGCAAAGTGCTCGTCAGCGTCTGTGATGCGGACAAACCGCGCGTGGTCTCGATCGCTCGCGAACTGCACGAACTGGGTTTCCAGATTTACTCGACGATCAAAACCAAGCAGACGCTGGAGCAGCACGGCGTGCCGGCCACGCTGGTGTCCAAGCACGACGGCCAAGGCCCGCCGTTCCTGCTCGACATGATCCGCAACCGGCAGCTCGACCTGCTCATCAACACGCCCATTCACACGGGCAGCGCCACTGAGGAGGGCCGCTGGCGGGTGGCCTCGATCCAGCTTGGCATTCCGCTGATCACGACGCTGGCCGGCGCACGCGCGGCCGTCGGAGCCATACGTGCGCTGCGTTCGAATGGCATGGCGGCGCGGGCGCTCCAGGATTATTCCATCGAGGGAGGCAATGCATGATCGCGCGACTCGCGCTCGAGGATGGCACGATCTTCACCGGCCACTGTGTCGGCGCAACCGGGACGCGCACCGGCGAGGTGGTTTTCAACACCGCCATGACCGGCTACCAGGAAGTATTCACCGATCCGTCATACTGCGGCCAGATCGTCACCATGACGTTTCCCCTCCAGGGCAACTACGGCGTGAATGCAACCGACTGCGAGTCGGAGGGCGCCGCCCTCGCCGGTGTCGTGCTGCGCGAGCTGCCGCGCCGGCCGAGCAATCACCGGGCGCAAGAAAGCCTGCAGGACTACCTCGCCCGCCAGAACATCATCGGCATCGCCGGCGTGGACACACGGGCCATTACGCGCCGCGTGCGCGCCGGCGGGGCAATGCGCGGCGCGACCTCCACGGAACTGAGCGAGGTCGAGCTTGTGGCGGCCGCGCGCGGCGCCGCGCCGATGGTCGGCGCCAACCTCGTCGAGCACGTCGCGCCGCATGCGAACCGCGACTGGTCCGAACCGCTCTCAGACCTGGTAACCGCGACAACGCAGCGCAGTTCGCCTTCCTGCCACGTCGTGGTGATCGACTGCGGGATCAAGCACAACATCCTGCGGCATCTCGTGAGCTGTGGATGCCAGGTGACGGCGGTTCCCGCCGGCACGAGCGCCGCGGCGATTCGTAGCCTGCATCCGAATGGCATCGTGGTCGGCAACGGACCCGGCGACCCGGCGGCTGTATCCGGTGTCCAGCAGACGCTGCGCGAGCTTCTAGGGGCGTGCCCGATGTTGGGCGTTTGCCTGGGGCACCAACTGCTCGCCCTGGCTCTGGGCGCCAGAACCTACAAGCTGCCGTTCGGCCATCACGGCGCCAACCTGCCCGTGCTCAACCGCCAAACGGCGCAGGTGGAAATTACCAGCCAGAATCACGGCTTCGCCGTTGACGCCGAGTCGCTCAAGCGGGCCGGCGCTGTGATCACGCACGTCAACCTGAACGACAACACGGTGGAGGGATTTGCTCTCCAAGACCTGGGCATCGCCGCCGTTCAGTTCCATCCGGAGGCCAGCCCGGGACCGCACGACGCCGCGGGCCTGTTTCGACGTTTTGTCGAACGCGTCATCCAACGCCGCCGCACGTTGGCGCCCGCGCCGAGCAAGTAGCGCCGCTGAAGAAAAGCCATGCACACCGGCCGGCCCCGCTGCCGCGGTCTGGCCGTCGTGGGGAGGATCCGGCCGGCCGGCGGATGACACGCTTCCGGGGATCCGTTAGACTCCCGTCCTGTCTCGGGTCGAGACTCTGCTCCGCTGGCAACCGGTGAAAGGAAAAGCAATGCGCAACGCGTGGTCCTCCTGGTTCGGGCTCGCCTTGTTTTTTGGGGTGGGGATGGGAATCCTCGCGCCGCCTGCCCGCGGCCATGATCAGGAACCACCGTGGCTTGACGCAGAGGCGCTGGACGAAGGGCTGTACATCCACGTTTACGCTCCGCTGGTCATTCGAAATGCCGGGCCATTCGACGTCAAGGTTGCGATCCGCAACCCGGCAGGGATAAACGACGTCGTTGTCACGGAAGTCCGCTTCCTGACGGCTGATCGTGAACGTATTGTATCCCACGTGCTGCACGCGCCGCTGCCGACGCAGCGAACAACCGTCGAGGCCTATCGATCCGCGGTCGAGGAGATGCATCGGGCAGCAATCCGTAACGACGCGGCCGGCGTGACGCGGCTCGCGCGGCAGTGCCGCGTTCTCCTGGACGCTCTCGCCCCTGCAGTCGTCACCGACCGTTATCACGTCCCCCGTGACGACCTACCCCGCGCAGAGGATGGATCGTTTGAGATGCTCGTCGAGGTTGAATTGTTGGACGGTCAGCGCCGCCGCACCGTCGTTCGGCCGGTTACGATCCCGGTTCACGAGCCACTGCCGCGCGGCAATGAACTGGGGCGACGATGGCTTTTTGACGTGAAATCACTGGAGATGCACCCTGCGCCTGCGGAGCCCCAACGATCGATCAAGGCGACTTCGATCACCTGGTTCGCGGGCGACCAGCACGTGCACACCACCTACTCGCTGGACGCGCTTATTCTCGACGGCACCACGGAGACGGTGACGGACTACGCGGCAACGGCGGAACTCATCGGCCTGGACTGGCTCATCGTCACCGATCATTCGAATGTACACTACAACTACCAGGGCACCGACTACTACACGTCGCAGCAGTTCGATGCGGGAACCAGCCAGGCCGCCGCCTACACCGCTTCGAACGGCCTCCTGGCGGTCTATGGCGAGGAGATGGGTGCCGGCCGAACCGGGCTCTTCGCTCTCCCGTCGCACTACCTCGCCTATCCGTTCGCCAGCGTTTCGACCGGCTACCTCGCAAACCCGTCGTCTGGGCTGATCTACGGGCTGGCTAACTGCGAGGATGAGCAGGTCATCATCGATCGCGTCAACAACGCCGGGGGCTTCGGCTTCATCGCCCATCCCTTCGATTCCGGTACGCTGTCTTACGCTCAATGGGATTTCAGCAACGGGGCCACGGGCTGGGCCGGACTGGAGATCTGGAACGATACGACGGGGCAGTTCGACGCCAATGACCAGCAATCGCTGGACAAGTGGCACGACCTGCTCAACGCCATTGCCGGCCCGCAAGGTGGGAGTCTCGCGGTCCGACCGGGCTATCCAAACCGGTTTCCCGTTGGGCTGGGCAACAGCGATGCCCATGAGCCGGGCCTGATCGGCGCGACCTTCACTTATGCGTGGCTCGAGAGCTTTTCCCGTTCGGCCGTGGCCGGAGCCCTCATGGATGGACACTGCGTCGCGTCGAACGGTCCGCTTCTTTTCGCCGACCTCAACGGAGCCCACACCGGCCAGGTCGCTTTCCTTCTCGACGGCGACAACAAGTTGGTGTTGGCCTTGACCACAACAGCGGAGTTCGGACCAGTCGGAGACTACAAGCTGACGGTCTACGTGAACGGGGTCATTCGCACAACCGTGCCGCCCAGTGGCGATCCCGGATTCTCGACGACCGTCGAGCTGCACAGCCTGAACCTCAGCTTCCCCGACAAGTACGTGACCGTGCGGGCGGACTCGATGGACGGGCAGTATCACGCCATCGCGAACCCCGTCTGGCTGCAGTTCACCGCCGC
>JBECKQ010000381.1:0-15814 GCA_040235375.1 Phycisphaerae bacterium
TCCGTGAGGACCTCGCAGTCGTCGGGCACACCGTTGGTGTTGCAATCGGCGTCACAGTCGTCCGGTACACCGTTCGTGTTGCAGTCGTCGCTCGTGCCGCCGGCAATTTCGAGGGCGTCGGACACGCCGTTCGCGTTGCAGTCGGGCGTGCTCACCGCGAGGTCGTCCCAGTACTTTGCGCCGCTGCCCATGCTCCAGACGCCGATTCGCCCGATCGTGCGGCGCGTCGGACTGGAGTCGTAGCAGTCGACCTGCCAGCCGGACGGCCCCGGCGAGACTTCCGCCCACACCTTGGCCCGGATTTCGGTGCGAATCGGCGTGGTCCTGACGTCGACGACGAAGCGATACCACTCGTTGGGCGAAGGAACAACGCCGGTGCTGATCGTTCCGCCCGTGACGGACGTGCCATGCGGATCGATCTGGAACGCGGCGCCGCCGGTAAAGTTTCCGCGTCGCAGGCGGTAATAGGCATCGCTGTCGGGGTAGTCGGACAGGAACGTAACGCCGATGCCGCCGCCGGATTGGGTGATGCGCATCCGGCCGGAGTAGGCGTACCCGGCCCAGGCCGCGCTGCCCGCACCCGTGTAGTGCGAGTGGATGTTGGACGCCAGCGACGTCGTTCCGAACGCCTTCTCACCATCCAGGCAGAAGACTTTGAACCGCGCGTCGTCCTGACTGAGGCTGTTGTTCGGGCCGGTGTCGAACCAGCCTGTTGGATCCGCGTCGCAGTCGTAGCTGTCGAAGTCCTCGAAGTACGAGGCAAGCAGGCCGGCGGTCGAGAAGATCATGTCCTGCGACGCCGACTCGTTGGCCGACGCATCCTGCGATCGAACGCGGAAATGATACAGCGTGCCGGGATCGAGCTGCGCGAGGCTGACAGTGTGCTGCGTGGCGAGCGACATGTCGGTGAGCGTGTGGTCGTACGTTTGGGTCGTGCCGTAGTCCACCGTGCTGGTGGCCGGCTCATCCGTCGTCCAACTGATCGCAGCGCTGCCGGCGCCGGGAGTCACGGTCACGCCGGAGATGATCGGCGGATCGTTGTCGTTCGACGGTACGAAGACCGAATCGCCCGTCGTCGTGACGTTGGCGTCCAGGTCAATCGCGGTGATCTCGTAGCGGTACAGTTGGCCGGTCGTCAGTCCCGACAGTTCGACCGTATGCGACAGGGTTTCCGCAGGATCATCGATCGTACCGAGCTCATAGCCTGGCGTGAGGCCGTACCGAAAGCTTCCGGACGCGCGCTCGTTGGTCGACCAGTCGATGGCCGCTGTCGTTGTCGTCGTCACGACGGAGACGTTCTCAATGACCGGCGGATTCGGATCCGGCAATCGCGTGATCTGCACGTCGCCAACCGTAAGGTCCACGTGGTGTGCGACGATCAGCATTGAGCCGCCGGGCACGTCGGTCTGGTCTTCGAGCCCGGAGAGCATCCAATCGGGCGGCTCGGGCTGGCCGACCACCCAGACCTTGCCGGCGTAGAACGTTCCCTGACCCGGCATGGACTGCACGCGCATCTTCCAGAAGCAGGGCACACCGAACTCGATCGAGGCACCGGGGTCCGACTCGTTCAGCCCGTCGTCACCCGTGAGTTCGAGCGGACCGCCGCAGGCCGGGTTCCACCACATACCCGCGCCGGCCGGTTCCCATCCCCAGGTCGGTTGCGCGCCGTCCCACGCAGTGTGGCCCGGCCACCTTAGAAGCATGGCCGCAGCGGGCGCGACGCTCGGCCACGGGCAACCATTGGTATTGCACGCCGTGCTCGTCAGGTTGCACACGCCGGTGTCGAGGCCGTGCAATGTGATCGTTGCGACGACTTCGTAGTCGTCCCAGGAGGCATCGCCGACGGCGATCGTCCGGTCGTAGCCCATGACCACCGGCCGGACACCGGTCGAATTGAACGCCCACATCCCGTCCACGACCTGCGTGACATCTTGAATGTCGTTGACCGTGCTCCAGTCGATGCTGAAGTTCTCCGGCCAGACCGTGTGGGCGCTGTAGTCGATCGTTACGGTTTCGAACGTGGTTTCGAGCGCGTTATCGGTGGCCTTGATCGTGACCTGGTTCAGGCCGGGCAGCAGATCGGTGCGGGCGATCTCGACGTTGAAGTCACCGGGCGAAAGGAGGCGGCGCGTGTCCGGACCGACAGACAGGGGCTTGGAAGAGCCGCCGTTGAGCGTGTAGCTGAGTGATTTGATGCCGTCGGGATCGGATGCGCTGCCCAGAACGTTTACCCAGCGCTGCGCGAGTCCAGGCTGACCGAACGTCTGGTTCAATCCATACCAGACATTGACCGAGGGAGGATTCGCCTGCGCACACGCCAGACCCGCCAGCAGCGCCAATGCGAAGGCGGCAGTGGCGACGGCGGAGCGGAGGCGAACTATCGCCGGTGACGTGCCGGCGCACGGAAATTGCGCTTCAACCTGGGGCCGCTCGCCGCGCACAAGTTACCCTTCCACCTGTCCCCCGAGAGTTGCGTTACTCCCCCACGTTGGCCCGAATGCACACTGCCGCGGACTCTAGTCCAACAACGCCGCCGCGGCAAATTCCCGATCAGGCGAGCATGCAATCAACGTCGTCGCCGAGACGAGGTCCTCACTTTCATTCGCGCCAGCCCTGCAAAAGTCAGCAACAGCGCTACGGTACCCGTCGCGCCGCAGGGTGTGCCGGCGCCGCATGCGGCTGGTGGGTCCACAGGCTTGGGCCGTTCCGGCTGCCCGGTCGGCGTCGGGGTCGGCGTCGGAGTCGGAGACGGTGAGGGACTGGGCGTCGGCGTGGGAGACGGTGTGGGAGTGGGATCGACGATCAGCTGCGAAGGCCCGCAGCCGTCCGCGTTCGGCGCCTCCGTCATCGGGGTATCCGGGCAAAGATCGACATCGTTCGCGACGCCGTCCTGATCGTCATCAAGCTGGCCGGCCGCGCATCCGTTCGAGTCCACATCCGCGTTCGCCGGCGTGTCCGGGCAGGTGTCGCGGTCGTTGCTCACGCCGTCGCTATCGATGTCAAGCTGCGATTCGGCGCAGCCATCGCCGTTCACCGCTTCACCTGCGGGCGTTGCGGGGCAAAGATCCGTCACGTCTGATACACCGTCTTTGTCGTTGTCCGCGACGGCGCCGCCGCCGGCCGCGGTGCAGACGTCCGTCTCCTCGTCGCAGACCACGCACGGTGCTCGACCATCCGCGCACACACCGTCGCGGCAGACTTCGCCGCCATTGCAGAAGTAGCCGTCATCGCAGTCGCTGTTCCTGAGGCATTCGTCGCAGTCATCGGGTACGCCGTTGCCATTGACGTCCGGGCTCGTGCCCGCCGCCAGTTCATCGGAATCGGCAATGCCGTTGTCGTTGCAGTCCGCGATAATCGCCGTGCACGTCCGGGTCGCCTCGTCGCAGATTTCGTCGCTCTCGCACGACGGAACGACCGTGCAGCCGAGATCGGCGTCGCAAACATCCTCGCCGCTACAGAATTTGCCGTCATCGCAGACGGCGTCGTCCGGCGTGTGCACGCATCGATCGTTCAGCTCGTCGCAGGAGTCCGCCGTGCACTCGATCCCATCGTCGCAGTTGACGCCCCAATTGTCTTCGCACACGCCGTCGATGCACAGTTCCGATCCGTTGCAGTACTGCCCGTCGTCGCAATGGGCGTCTTCAAGGCATTCATCGCAGGAGTCAGGAACGCCATTGCCGTTGGTGTCGGGCGCGGCGCCGGTGAGGATGTCGCACTCATCGGGAACGCCATTGGCGTTGCAATCCGCGGACGTGCCGGCGGCGATTTCGTCAGAATCCGCGAGGCCGTTGCTGTTGCAGTCCTGGCCCGCGGTCGGTTTCGTCCGGAAGGTGCGGTCAGAGGAAACAGTGGCGTGGCCGCCGGCATCGGCGCTCGACACTCGAAAGTGATAGAGCGTGTCGGCTGCGAGGCCGTTCAGTGTTATCGAATGACTTGTGACCAGCGCCGGGGCAGACTTCGACTGTCCGTACGTGTTTGTCAGGCCGTACTCGACCGTGCTGTCGGACGGTTCATCCGTGGTCCACGAGATCGTGGCGGAGTGCTCGCCGGTCGTGGCGGCAATGCCGCTGATGACCGGAGGATCGCCGTCGGGCAGGAGAACGATCGACACGTCGCCGAAGGTCAGGTCGACGTGGTGAGCGACAAGCAGGCATGATCCGGACGGGATGTCGGCGGACCCCTCGTTGCCCGAGAGATCCCAGCCCGGCGGCTCCGCCTGGCCCGCCCGCCACAGCTTCGTCGCGTAAAACGTTCCACCGGGGACCGACTGGACCCGGACCTTGATCATGTAGTTCGTCTCGAGGGCGAGCACGCGGTCGGTGTCCGCGACGTACAGTCCGTTGTCACCGTCGAGAGTGTACGGGCCGCTGTTGCCAGCGTCGTACCACATCGACGCTCCGTACGGCTCCCAGAACCACAGCGGCTGCGCGTTCGGCTGTTCTGGAGGTGGGGAGTGTCCCGGCCAGCGCAACCAGATGCCGAAGCCCGGACTGATGCTCGGCCAGGCAAAGCCGTTGGAATCGATGTCGTGCATGACGACCGACACCGTCACCTCGTAGTCTGACCATCCGACGTCGCCGATGGCAATCAACCGGTCATAGCCAACGTGCACCGGCCGGATGCCGCCGTTCTCGATCTCCCAGAGGCCGTCAACGATTTGAGCGACGTCCTGAATGTTGGAGACGGAATTCCAGTGGATCGCAACGGGTGCAGGCCAGACGTCGCCAACATAGTTGATGTTCACCGTCTGGACGGCCGTGGCGCCGTCCGTGTCGCGTGCGGTGATCACGACCTGGTTGACGCCCGGCGTCAAATCGGCGGCGTCGATATCGATGTTGAAGTCGCCGGGCTGCAGCAGCCGACGGGTATCCGGCCCCCAGGAGAGCGGCCGGTTCGAGCCACCGTTCAGCGAATAGTTCAAGGACTGAAGTTGATGCGGTCCGGTCACGTTGCCGAGAATGTTGACCCACCTCTGGGCAAGTCCCGGAGAGCCAAACGTCTGCTCGTCGCCGTACCAGACGTCAATGACGGGTCCGCCGGCCTGGGCAAGCGCGCTACCGGTCCCGGCCACCCAGGCGACCGCGGCGGCACATAACGCAAGCATCGCCTTCGTGCAGTGATGATGGCGGAACATTTCCCCCCGTGCCTCTCTCTCCTTCAACAACTTCTCCACCCCGTGCACGGGCGTGACAGCGCCCGGCACCGCGCGTACCCCGAGGAGAAATCGCAGCGGTTCATGGTATGCGTGCCGAAAGCCCGGATTCCAGTGGCGATCGGACTTTATTCTAGGTAAGTCCGCAAAACTCGGCGAGTGGCCCCCCGTACCAGCGGTATTAACCAAATCCCCCCATCCGATTTAATCTTCCAGGCAAGTCGACATTTCGTTGCCTTGAATCGGCAGGGCATGTACTATAGGACATAGTTGGTTGTCACGCTTGGCCCGCAGGAGATTGTTGGACTCTCCGTTCAGGGCGCTCGCCCTGAAGCGGCTCAGGGCACTGCCTTCGGGAGCGTGTGCCCGCTTGCACCCCGAAAGCCAGACGGTCTAGCGCCATGAGACGAAGGCTGCAAAGTGCACCCATGCCCGTGCGCTGCGCTTGAGGCGGTACCGGAATGACAGGTCATCCACCACGACGTTTTCTGGACCGTCTCATCCTGCCGACGGCGTTGCTGACCGCACTGGGTACAACGGCGGCGACCACCGCCCAAGGCGTGATTTACGTCAACGTCGCGGCAACAGGCCAGAACGACGGGACCACCTGGGCGAATGCCTACGTCAGCTTGCAGGACGCGCTTGCCGCGGCCGACGCGGACGGCTTTGACCGGGAAATATGGGTCGCTGGGGGCACCTATCGTCCGGACCAAGGGGCAGGGATCGCAGCAGGCGATCGAAACGCCCGGTTCCAGCTCATCAACGACGTGGCCGTGTATGGCGGATTCGACGGGTGGGAGACGCGACGGAGTCAGCGCGATCTCGCTGCCAACGTGACCATCCTCAGCGGTGACCTGAACGATGACGACGGCCCGGCTCCCGTAAACCGAAGCGACAACAGCTATCACGTCGTTGACGGCAGCTACACGGCGCCAACGGCCGTTCTGGATGGCTTCGTCGTCGAGGGCGGCTATGCGGACATTTCCACACCAGACCTTTTCCTCGGGGGCGGCCTCTACGTTACATACGGCAGCCCGCAAGTGGCCAACTGCCGGTTCCGGGATTGCTACGCGCGGGGCGGCGGCGGAGCAGCATCCTTCCTGTTCGGCGCTCCGGAATTCGTCGATTGCGAGTTCTCCAACAACTGGAACGAGCCCGGGATCCTCAGCGGCGGAGGAGCGGTCATCGCCCAGGTCGGCAGCCACGCCAGCTTCACGAACTGCAGGTTCACCGGCAACGAATCGGACTACGGCGGCGGCGTGGAAGTCTGGCACGGCAGCGCGACGCTGACGAACTGCACGTTCGCCAACAACCATGCAAACATCACCGGCGGTGCAGTCGATTGCTCGTACGACCCCAACGATTATCCCCTCAGCAGCGATATCACCCTGATCAACTGCATCCTCTGGGGCGATGCCGCCGACGCCTCAGGCGCAGAGATATCGCAGGCGCTGGGACCGAACTCGGCGATCTTCGTGAGCTACTCCGCCGTGCAGGGCGGCCAGGCCGGCGTGTCCATGGCTGACGGCATGCTCGACTGGGACGGCGACACAGCCATCGATACGAATCCACAGTTCGCTGACGCGAATGGCGCCGACGATGTTGCCGGCACTGAAGACGACGATCTTCGGCTGCTCGCCGAATCACCGTGCATTGACACCGGCAACACCGATGTGGTCACTGCGACAACGGACCTCGACGGCAAAGCGCGCGTGGCGGACGGCGGAAGCGGGTCAGCGATCGTGGATATGGGCGCTTATGAATACGACGCATCCTGCGCCGTCGAAGGTGTGCCCAGCGAGTATCTCGATATTGACTGGGATGGCGACGGCGATGTCGATTCGGCCGATTATGCCGCGTTCACGAATTGCATGGCGGGCCCCGATCAGCCTGTCCAGCCGGGCTGCGGGCAGTTCGACCTCGATACCGACGGCGACGTCGACATGACGGACTTCGCCCGCGTCCAGACGGTCTGCTTCGCCTGCGACCGCGGCCTGCCGCAGTGGAGCAACCATCCGATCCCGCCGCAATCCGGCGTGTTCTCGGTCGAGTTTGACGCGGTGCCCGGCGAGGCGGACATCGATGGCCTGACCGGACTGTCGTCGGGCGACTGCGAGAGCTTCAGCGAATCGGCCGTCACCCCGCGGTTCAACGTCGACGGCAACATTGACGCCCGCAACGGCGACCGGGGGTACGAAGCGGAATCGGTCGTCCCTTATGCGCCTGGGAACACCTATCACTTCCGGCTCGTCGTAAACGTACCGCTGCAACTGTACAGCGTATATGTCACGCCTGCTTGCGGCACGGAGACGCCGATCGCGACGAACTTCGAGTTCCGCCCGGAGGCAGGAGCGGTCACGGAGCTCGATCGCTGGCACCTGTGGTCAGGCGTGGGCAGTCATCACGTATGCAACCTGCGGATCGTCGAGGCGGGGAATCAACCGCCGATCGCGACGGCCGGCGTGGATCAGACCATCAACACTCCAACCGTGACGGCCGCGCTCGACGGCGACGCATACGATGACGGACTGCCGGCGCCGCCGGCGCTTACAACGCTATGGAGCAAAGTGATCGGCCCCGGCTCTGTCTCGTTCAGCAACAGCAGCAGCGTCGCTACCGACGCGACCTTTTCCGCCGAGGGCGTTTACGTTCTGCGACTGACGGCGGACGACGGCGAGCTCAGCAGCTTTGACGACGTAGAAATTACCGTGGCGCCGCAGGCCGCCGTCGAGTGTCACGTGAGCCCGACGGTGCTGGACCTCGGCACGTATTCGACAATTGCGTCTTTCGAGGTCTGGAGCTCCGGCGGTGCGAGCGTCAGCTATTCGGTCAGCGACGACGCAGACTGGCTCAGCCTGTCGCCCACCAGCGGCGCCAGCGCCGGCGAGCACGATCCAATTCTGGTAACGGTGAATCGGTCGGGCCTGGCCGACGGACTGTACGAAGGACACGTTACGGTGACGCCCAGCGTGGGCTCGCCATTGACCGTGCTCGTCGCCATCCACGTCTCGCAGAGTACGGGCGACGGATTGAACCCCATCGCCCGCTGGGACGTCGTGCCGTACCAGCGCGTGGCTTACCAGCAGACGTTCAAGTGCGGCGTGGTCGCGTTCTCCAAGGCGGGGATACAGGCGGTCAGGTTCCGGGTGAACAACGGGGCGCCGGTCGACGTCACGTCAATGACGTTCAACGACCGCACCGGCGTGTATGAATACTGGGTGCCCATCTTGTCGTCGGACTTTGCGCAATCGGGCCCGATCTCGGTGGCGGCCACAGTGTACGGCAACGACGGCGGCGAGCGCGTGCTTTCACCACTACCGCTGGTTGTCGATGCCGATGGAACGCTGCCCGCTCCGCAGGCCTGGGTCGACGCGACGAGCGGCAACGACGGCACCGGCCAGGTGAATAACTCGGCGAAGCCCTTCCAGACAATCGGCCGGGCGATCTACGCCATCCGTAACTGGATGGCGGCGGCCGGCAAGGGCAGCCGCGCCGACGGCGGCATCGTTCGCCTGAAGCCCGGCACGCATCACATGTCCAATGGTGGCATCTTCGACCTGATCTCCACCAGCAGCGAATGGGTAACGATCACGACCGCCGCGGGCGGCACGCGCAGCAACACGATCATCTACGACCACGACACGGTGATGCCGAAGACCAAGCTGCTCAAGTGCTCCGGGATCACGGTCCAGAGCGGCGGGCAGTGGGGATACGTGTTCACGGCTCCGTCGGGCTTCTCGAGCGGCCACGTGTGGCTCGATGATTGCGACATCATCGGCTCCGGCCGGCACACGAACGGGTCACACCCTGTGCAGCACACGTCCGTGGGAACGGAGTGGTACACCAATTCATACGTGTACGACACTGACTTCGGGGTCGGCGGCGGAGAACTGGCCAGGGGCCTGACCATGGTTCATCTGGGCAACGACGCTTTTCAGCATTGCCCGATGATCGTCAACTGCACGGTAGACGATGACAATCCCGGATCGACCGGCTGGCACACCGACGCCTGGCAGTGGTTCTCAACGTCCGGGCCCAATAACACCATCGTCTACAACTACCGCTACACCAACGGCCACTGCCAGGGCCTCATGTGTCGCACCGGCGACTCATCCGCTCCCAGCGCGAGAGACGTGGCGTTTGTCAATGTGTATATCCAGCTCAGTCCCCCATCTTACGCGGCCAATGGGCCGGTCAGTCTCTGGATGCGCTCCGTCGATCACATGCTGATGTGGAACTGTTCATTCATCGCGCATCCGTTCAATATTTATGACGATCAGGACTCAGGGTATTTCCCGACAGTGCTGACCAATTTCGACGTTCGCGGATGCAATTTCGACACACTGAAGTGCTCCACGCCAACCGGCTACGTCGATTTCTCAAGCTTCGCGCACAATCACTTTGTGGTGAGTTCGGGTGCACAGGTGGTGACACCCGGCATGGACGCCTCCACCGGCTCCGCCGTGCTGGATGCTTATGGACGCCCCGCCATCGGCTCTCCGCTGATCGACCGCATGAGTCCGCCGATCGTACCGACGGACGCGGGCGGCACGGCGCGGGACGCGTTGGGCGACGTTGGGGCGTACGAGTATATTCAGACGAAGTAAATCGGCGATTGATGGGCCTGAGCGGCACGGTGTGACAAATACCCTAGGGAGAATCCCGCTCCAAGTGTGGAATAATACCCCGCCGGTGAATCGAATAGGACCCTATTGACATCGGTATAACAGAGAGCGCGATTTCGCTGCGTCTTGCGCAGCCGCGCAGCGGCGCACCACGGCGATCATCGCAATCAACGGTCACTCTGGATATTTGGGAGCCCCCTGGCAAGAAAGGAGACGTCTATTGAGGTAAGATTGGTACGTCGATTGCTGTCGTTCCGATAATCGTGGAGTGATGCTGTCCGGCGCGGCAGGCAGGACGGCAACGCTCGCGAGGAACGCCAGAGAAGGGGAGTATCAAAGAGGCAACGTTGGACGCAGCAGGTCTCAGACCTGCCGCCAGCCTCTGCGAACGGGCGATGGACCGAGCTCAAGGCGAACAAGATCGGCACCGCTTGAATTGGCAGCGAGCAGCCGATCAATGGAGGGCGCGAGCAGTCGTCTCAGAGCGCGCCTTGCCCGGCTCGTAACAGCCGTGCCGAACCGGCACAAAACGGCTTCCGCAGAAGAGTAGGAAAGAGGATTGTACACCGCAGGAACCTGACCACGGTGTTCCACTCCACGCATATCGTGTGCGCAGTGCGAACGCGTCGGCCGGACGGTTCCATCCTTCGGAGGACTTTCGTAAAGACGGATCACGCGCGGCGCAAGCACGCCGTGACACCGTGGCAAACCCGTTTCGACGCAGCGAAGCCTGATCCCGGCTTTCAGGGACTGACGGTCGATGGGAATCGCCGGCAGCTCCCCGGTGCGGGTGGCTCGCTTCTCACCCCCAAGGAGACCCGCATGACGCGAGGAACACTCTCCGAGCGCAATACCCACCAACTGTCTGACTGTGTGAGAAAGGCTGGTATCTCGAAAGTGCGCCGGCCGATAAGGAGTGACATGAATAGCAGACCCCAAGCGAAACGGCATGCCGCTCGCGGCCCATCGAGTCGGCGGCATGCCAAGGTTCTATCGTTCGGCCTCGCGCTTGTGCCGACCGTCTTCCTGTGTGCTGCATGCGGCTCTATGCCGGCCGGCGAAATGCCGAACCACAATGGTCCGATCGCTGACAGCCGCTCCGGCGCGCTCGATTACTCCCAGGTGAACGAATGCCTGAATGCCGGCGGCAGCAACTGCAGCGCGTTTGACGTGGACGGCGACAACGACGTCGACATGATCGACGTGGCGAAGCTGGATGAGACGATGAACGGCTGCTTCGACGGCTCACCGTCGTGGGCCAACTACGCGATCGCCCCGCAGACCGGCAAATTCACGTTCGACTACTTCGCCATGCCTGTGGAACCCGGGGTGGACGCGTTGACGGGCCTTTCGCAGGGACCCGCGAGTTCGTTCGCCGACTCGGCGGTGACGCTGCGCTTCAACGTCGACGGCTACATCGACGCCCGAAACGAGAACATCGGCTGGTACGAGGCCGAAAACGTGCTCACGTACGTGCCCGGCGAGAACTATCACTTTCGCGTCGTGGTCGATATTGCGTCGCAGACGTACAGCGCCTACGTTCGAGCGCCGGATTCCGCGGAAGTGCTTCTGGCCACCAACTACAAAATGCGTACAAACGGCAGTCGCATCACCCAGTTGAATTACTGGCATCTCTGGTCCGACATCGGGTCGCATCGCGTGTGCACCGTTCGCGTACTTTCGGGAACCAATCAGCCGCCTGACGTGAACGCCGGGCCTGATCTGAAAGTGCTGCTGCCGCAGGACACGGTGGCGTTGCATGGCACGGTCACTGACGACGGCTTCACGCCCTCGATGATCACCGCATGGGTGCCGATGAGCGGTCCGGGGCCGGTATACATCGACGACATGTACTCGCTTGACACGAGCGCCCACGTGTCGGTGCCGGGCACGTACGTGCTTCGCCTGCTCGCCCACGACGGAGAGCTGTGGGACTACGACGATTGTACGTTGACCGTCGCGTCAAATTCGTCACCGGTACTGAGCGTCAGCCCGACGGTTCTCGATTTTGGCGCCACGACGCAGCAACTCTCCTTTGACGTGTGGAACTCCGGCAGCGGGAGTCTCAGCTACACGATCTCCGAAACCGCAAACTGGCTCAACGTCACACCGACTTCCGGTCAGAGCACCGGCGAACAAGACCGCGTTACCGTCACGGTCGACCGCGCCGGGCTCCTTGCGCAGCTTTATCAGGCGAACATCACGATTCAGCCTTCAGACGGCGCTGCCCAGACCGTGCAGGTTCGATGCACGGGTCTGGTCGATCCGGGCAACGGGGTCACGCCGATCGCGCGGTGGGACGTCGTCCCATACCAGCGAATAAACGCCGGCGAGACGTTCAAGTGCGGTGTCGTCGCGTTCTCGAAAGGCCGAATTCAACGGGTGACCTTCCGCGTGAACAGCGGCAGCCCGGTGAGCGCAAGCGCCATGACCTACAACGATCGAACGGACGTTTACGAATACTGGTTCCCCATCCGGGCCAACGACTTCGCCACCGCCGGCACCATCACGGTGCAGGCGACGGTGTACGGCTGGGACGGCGGCACTCGGGTGCTCGATCCACTGACGCTGGTCGTCAACCCCGGCAGCGCCCTGCCGGCGCCGCAAGCGTGGGTCGCCACCAACGGCAACGACTCCACCGGACAGGTGGATAACTCCAATCGACCCTACGCGTCGATCGGCAAGGCGATGGAAGGCATTCGCCTGTGGATGCAGAGCCACGGCCAGGGCAGTTCGGTCAATGGCGGAATCGTGCGGCTGCAGCCGGGCCGGTACGACATGTCGAACGGCGGCGTGTGGACGGATCTGCCCAACAGCGAATGGGTGACCGTGACCACGGCCGCGGGCGGCACGCGCGCCAACACGTTCATCGACGGCTATGCCTCCATGCCCAAGGTGCACTGGCTGAAGGTCGAGGGCGTAACGGTCGAAATGGCGGCGGCAAACCAGTACATCTTCCGCTCGCTGGACGGCCTGTGGCTTGACGATTGCTCGATCGTGGGCGCCGGCTGGCACACGCGCAGTTCGAATCCCGTGCAGCAAAGTTCGATCGGCGAGAAGTGGTACACCGACACGTACATCTACAACACCGACTTCGGAATCGCGGGCGGAACGATGGCACGCGGCGTCGACATCGAGCACATCGGCGAAGACGCGTTTCAGCACTGCCCGATGATCGTGAACTGCACGGCCACGGACGTCGACCCGGGCACCACGGGGTGGCACTCGGACGCCTGGCAGTGGTTCTCCACGTCCGGCCCGAAGAACACCATCGCGTACAACTACCGCTTCGAGGACGGCCATTGCCAGGGGTTGATGTGCCGCACCGGCGTGGCGGGCGCACCGAGCGGTGAGGACGTCGCGTTCGTCAACTGCTACATCGAGGTGGGCCTGCCGAACAGCCGACCGAACGGTCCGGTCAGCCTGTGGATGCGCTCCGTCGATCACTTCATTCTGTGGAATTGCTCGTTCGTGGGTCATCCGCTGAACATTTATGACGACGATCCGAACATCGCGACGCATATCACCAACTTCGATGTACGCGGCTGCTACTTCGACGACTTGAGGCATTCGACGCCACTGGGCAACGTCGATTTCTCGAGTTTCGACAACAACCACTATCGTGTGTCCAGCGGATACCAGGAGGTCACGCCGGGGACGAACGTGACAATCGGCAATCCGGCGCTGGACGCCTACGGCCGACCGCTGAGCTGGTCAGTGCTGGTGAATCGCCTGGCGTCGCCGGTGCCGTGCGACGCGGACAACGTGACGCGAGACGCGCAGGCCGACGTGGGGGCGTACGAGCACTGATTCGGCGTGACTGCTACCTACCGCGAGCCGGCGGTCCGGGACGCAAGCTCCGGACTGCCGGCTCTGTTCTTGCGCCGCGGCGTTACGGTGTCAGTGAAAGTCACGGGAGGGAGCGCGAAGGTTCGACAGAAGAGAGGACAGCGTTTCCAGCCGCTGGACCTGCACGTGAACCACTTCGCCGGCGCGTTCGATCCGGCCGGTGGCGACGATGGCGGTGGCGGTTCGGGCGGCGGGGCGGAAACGCTCGTACACCTTGGGGCGTATCACGAGGTTGGCCGTGCCGGTCTCGTCCTCGGTGGTCATGAAGATGATACCCATGGCCGTCGAAGGGCGCTGGCGGATGAGGACGATGCCCGCCACGGAGACATAACGGCCCTGCTTTGCCGCGCGGATCTGCCGGGAGGTCATGATGCTCGAGCGGTTCAGCTCCTCGCGGATCAGCGACATGGGGTGGGCCTTGAGTGACAGGCCGATGGCGTCGTAGTCGCCCACGACCTCTTCATCGAGCTTCAGCCCGGGAAGCGTGGCGGCGGGCTCGTTCGATTCCACGCCGGCGAACAGCGGCAGCTCGTCGTCGAGGCCGAGTATCGACCAGAGCGCCTGACGGCGATCGAGCCCGATCGAACGGAAGGCGTCGGCGGCCGCCAGGCGGGCGAGGGCGGCGCGAGAGGCGCCGCTGCGCTGCAGCAAGTCCGTCACACTGCGATACGGCCCGCGCCTGCGGGCTTCCGCGATCCGATCCGCCTGGGCGCCGGGCAGCCCCTTGACCAGGCGCATGCCCAGTCGCAGAGCGGGGCCGCCTTTTCCCCAATGCTCGGATGCCACCGTATTTTCCGGTGCCACCATGTGACACTCAATGTTCGATTCCAGCAAGCTGTCCTGGTCGCTGCCGTTGATATCGACGGGCAGGACGCGGACGCCGTGCTCGCGGGCGTCGCGGACGATCTGCGCCGGTGCGTAGAAGCCCATCGGCTGGCTGTTAAGCAGCGCGGCGGCGAAGGCGGCGGGATAGTAGCGTTTCAGCCACGCCGACACGTAGACGAGCAGGGCGAACGACGCGGCGTGACTTTCGGGGAAGCCGTATTCGCTGAAGCCCTGGATCTGGCGGAAAAGCTGCTCGGCGAACTGGTTGTCATAGCCATTGGCGAGCATGCCGCCGATGAGCCGATCGCGAAAGTGATCGAGCCGGCCGTTGCGGCGCCAGGCGGCCATCGAGCGGCGCAGGCGGTCGGCCTCGCCGGGCGTGAAGCCGGCGGCCACGATCGCCAGGCGCATGGCCTGCTCCTGAAAGAGCGGTACGCCGAGCGTTTTGTGCAGCACGTCCCTGACGGCGTCGCTGGGGTAGCGCACTTCTTCTTCGCCATTGCGGCGGCGCAGGTAGGGATGAATCATGCCGCCCTGGATCGGGCCGGGACGGACGATCGCCACTTCGATGACGAGGTCGTAGAAGCATCGCGGGCGTAAGCGCGGCAGCATGCTCATCTGGGCACGGCTTTCGATCTGGAAGACGCCGACAGTATCGGCGCGGCAGATCATGTCGTAGACACTGGGATCCTCGGGCGGGACGAGGGCGAGACGCTCGTTGGCGTCTCTGTGCAGCAGCCAGGTGGGGAAGGGGTCGTCAGTGTATGGCGACGAGCGTCCCGTGTGCCACTGCTCTTGAGCAGTGCGCATTCGATCGGCGACCGCATGTCGCGTTTGAGAATTATCAAGTAGCGTTGCGGGCGTATCGGTGGTTGCCGTTGTATCCGCTACCTTACGGGCGCGGCTCGGACAGGCGGCGCGGCTTGCGTAGGCGTCACACACCACGGTCTGCCCCTGCGGGGCAGACTGTGCCACGTCGGGCCGTTGGGGCGAAGGGAGGGTTGCCGTTGTATCCGCTTCCTTACGGGCGCGCCTCGGACAGGCGGCGCGGCTATGACAGTTATCGCAGTTCGGATAGCCATCGCACATCACGGCCTGCCCCTGCGGGGCAGTCCGTGCCACGCGGTTGTGGGGCCGTTGGGGCAAAGGAAGAGTTGACGTTGTATCCGCTTCCTTACGGGCGCGCCTCGGACAGGCGGCGCGGCTATGACAGTTATCGCAGTTCGGATAGCCATCGCACATCACGGCCTGCCCCTGCGGGGCAGTCCGTGCCACGCGGGGCTGTTGGGGCGAAGGGAAGGTTGCCGTTGTATCCGCTTCCTTACGGGCGCGGCTCGGATAGGCGTCGCGGCTCGGACAGGCG
>JBECKQ010000413.1:0-18598 GCA_040235375.1 Phycisphaerae bacterium
GGCACGGCCGTCGCCCTCAAGATCCTGCGAAAGGAGCTCTGGACCTCCGCCGACATCCGCGCCCGCTTCGAGGAGGAAGCGCGCAGCATGAGTCGCATCGAACACGCCAACGTCGTCCGCGTGTACGAATCGCCCACCCACCGCGGGGCGACCGCCATCGTCATGGAGCTTCTGCGCGGCGGAAGCCTCGGCGACCTCTTGAAGGCCAGAACAAAGCAAGCGCGGCGCATCAGCGTGCGCTCGTTGTGTCGCTTCGCCCTGGAAGCCGCGGAAGGGCTCGGCGCCGCCCACGTCGCCGGCATCGTCCATCGCGACGTGAAGCCCTCCAACCTCATGCTCGATGCCGACCGCAAGCTGAAGGTCGTGGACTTCGGCGTCGTGCTGGCCGTCGAACGGGCGACGTGGCTGACCGGCCTCGGCCGACCCATCGGCACGCCCGCCTACATGAGCCCCGAGCAATGCAACGGCACGCGCGTCGGGCCGGCCAGCGACGTCTACGCCTTCGGCGTAGCGTTCTTTGAGCTGGCCACCGGCCGGCTGCCGTTTGTCGAAGACGGCGGCAGCCCGTTTGCCGTCATGCTCATGCACATCCGCCAGCCACCGCCCGATCCGCGGAACTACCGCCCGGACCTGCCCGACTGGTTCGCCGGCATCCTGCTTCGCTGCCTGGAGAAGGACCCACGGAACCGGTTCAGCGATGGCAACGAGCTGGCCGAGGCCCTCCGCGCCGGCCCCCAACAGGCCGCACGCGTGACTATCAACGTCGAGGGGCCAAGCGTTGCCACGCGTTTGAACACGGTCGCGATCCGCGAGCAACTGAAACGTCTTCCGCAGCGGGCGATCGTCGCCTGGGCGTGTCGATGCGCCCGGCGGGCTCTGATGTTCAATCGCGACCCGCGCCTGCTGCGATCGATAGAGACTGCGGAAGCTACCTTGCACGATGGCGGCACCACGCCTGCCGGGTCCGACTCACTCTCCCATGCTCTCTTGCGAATTCAGCAGTTGCGCAGCGCCTCCTTCAGCGTTGCCGACGCGGCGGAGCTCAGTTCGTCGAACGATAGTGCGTCCTGCGCCGCCCTGGCCGCGGCCGCCACCTGCGCCTGCGCCGCGGCCCGCTGCGCCGCCGACGCCGCCGCCGACGCCGCATTCGTCGCCGAGAAAGCGATTCAGGCAAATGTCCTCGCCGGCCGCCCGGCCGCCGACGTCTGGCGCCACGCCCAGGATGACTATCGAGTACTCCTGACCGCCAAGCTCGGCGAAGAAGGAAGCGTCGGCGCAGCCATCTCCGCCGGTTTCTGGGACGCCCGCGCCTGACGCCGCCTGTCGGAAGCCGCAACTGGACAGGCAGCAGCCGAGCCAACTCATCTAAAAATGAACGCTCCGCACCACTGAACAACGGCGCCGCAGCCACAAGAATCAGGTTGGTCAACCTGAGCCCGATTTCAGAAGCCCGAGCAAATGCAACGTCAAGCTGGGCAAAACAGGGCCTCCGGGGACAACCGCCCAACCACCGTCATGGCGTGCGTGGTGCCCGCGCCCGTGGAGTATGCGGCGCGGGCGAACCGATAATGAAGAGGGCTCGCCGCCGGCACTGGCCTACGATGTATGCGGCGAACAGGTGAGCCAGGTGACGTATGCGCGCGCTCTGGAAAGCCCGTCAAACGCCGGCAACCACACCGTCGACCGGTGCGCCCGCGTCAAGCCTGGAGGAACGACTGCGCGTCCTCGTCGTCGGTCCCGTCGGCGAATCCGGCGGCATGGCTCGCGTCGCCCGGATGACGGCCGCCGGCATGGACACCTCGCGCTTCGTGCTGGCCGTCTGTGACACCGCCAAAGACACGCCGGCAGGCCGCAGCCTTCCGTCGGCCTGCTGGTCACACGTGAGGAGATGGGGCCGGCTGATCCGCCACCTCCGCAGTCACCGGCCCCAACTCGTCCACCTGCACACGTGCAGCTACCAAACGTTTTATCGA
Organism: Phycisphaerae bacterium; assembly: GCA_040235375.1. Lineage (GTDB taxonomy): Bacteria > Planctomycetota > Phycisphaerae > UBA1845 > UBA1845 > JBECKQ01. The sequence goes on from JBECKQ010000413.1 coordinate 1,974, forward strand.
ACCATGCTCGACGCCTGGACCTGCCGCGCGCTGCGCCGCCCATATGTGCTGCACATCCACGGCGGCCTGTTTGCTGAATTTCTGTCCAGCCTGGGAGTCGTGCGCCGCGCGGTCGTCTTGCAGACGTTGAGAGCCGCGGCGCGGGTGGTGGTGCTCGGCGAGGTCTGGCGCAGGCGGCTCGCCGAGTACGTGCCTGCCGGCAAGCTGGCGGTCATTCCCAACGCTGTGGAGCCGCCGAGCCAGAACTCCAGCGGCAGTCGCACGGCCGGCGTGCTGTTCGTCGGCGATCTATCCGAGGTTAAACGTCCGGAGGATGCGATTGTCGCCTTCTCCGCCTTGCCGGCGGACGTTCGCCGACGTTTTCCGTTCACCATCGTGGGCGGCGGTGACGCACCACGGCGCCGGCAGTTGGAAGAGCTGTGCAAACGCCTGGGCGTCAGCGGAGAGGTCGTATTCGCCGGCCGCAAAGCACACCAAGAGGCCGTGCAGTTCATGCGCGACGCAACGATCTTGGTAATGCCGAGCCGGGCGGAAGGAATGCCGATCGCCCTGCTGGAGGCGATGCAGACCGGATTGCCCGCAGTGGTGACGCACGTGGGCGCCATCGAGGAAATGGTGACGGACCGCCTCGAGGCAATGCTCGTCGAACCCGTCGACCCGCTCGCTCTCGCCCGGGCGATGAAACGCTTGCTGGCCGACGAAACGCTCCGATCCCGCATGGGCGCGGCGGCGCAGGCGCGGGTGGCGAGCACGTTCACTGCGGCCCAGTTCCGCGCGTCGATCGGACGCCTGTGGCAGGAAACCGCGATCGTGAAGCGCAGAGTAGCCGCGCCGCCCGTCCCGCGATTGGCATCCACATTTCGATCGTTTCTGTAGAGTCGCTTGCGATCCAGCGCATCGCCGTCAGAGTTGTGACCGTGAGGGAGTGAACGCCGGCGACACCCCTGCGGCGACTCGACGGACACCTCGATCCGAATCCGCTTCCCGTTGCTATGCGCCATGTCGCCCGGCTGTCTGCGCCGGTTGTGACATACCGTGGCACGTTATCAGAGGCGCAGGAAGTTGGCCAGCAACTGATACCCCTGCTCGGCGAGAAAACTCTCCGGGTGGAACTGCACGCCGATCAGCGGCATCGACCGGTGCCGGATCCCCATCAGCTCCTTGCGGTCGGTCCACGAGGCCTTCTGGAAGTCGGCCGGCAGGCTGGACTCCTCGACGATCAGCGAATGGTACCGCGTCGCGACAAACGGGTTTGACAGTCCGCTGTAGATGTCGCGGCCGTCGTGGTGGATGAGGCTCGTCTTGCCGTGCATGAGGCGCTGGGCGCGGACCACCTTGCCGCCGTACGCCTGGGCGATGCACTGGTGTCCGAGGCACACGCCGAGCACGGGCCGCTTGCCGGCGAAATGGCGGATGATGTCCATGCTGACGCCGGCATCCTCGGGCCGGCCGGGGCCGGGCGACACGATCACGTGCGATGGGTTCAGTTCGTCCGCCTCGTCGGGGGTGATGGCGTCGTTGCGGCGGACCTCGATGCGCTGCTTGGGATCGAGTTCGCCGAGCCGCTGCACGAGGTTGTAAGTGAATGAGTCGTAATTATCGATCAAGAGAATCATCGACAACCACGTTAATCGCGTGCGCACGGTTTGCAACCGGGGGCGGGGTACGCTGCGAAGCCCAAGCCAACCGCTGCCTCGCCGCCCGCAGCGATGTACGGCCATCAGAAGCCGGGATAGTCTCCACCGGATTCAGCGTCGAAGCCCGGTCAGTCAACGCTTGTTTCGCCGGTCGTCGGTTTGACGCGCACGATCAGAGACTTCGTCCCGGATCGCAGCGTAATCGTGGCATCCGCCGATTGATCGGTCTCGCCGTACGACCCGAACGCGAGGCAGGCGTCGCCGTCGAGCGAGTAGCCGTCGATGCCAACGCCACCAAGTTCGGACGCCCGGCCGCTGCCGAACCGGACGATGTAGGACTCGTTGCCGATGGCGTTCGTGACCGTCGTGACGGAGTCGCAGTTGAAAGGTGGGCCGGAAGAGCTGCGAACGATCGAGTAGGACTCGTTGGTCGAGTCGAACTTAACGGCGCGGAGGTCGTCCGGATGACTGACCGACTCCATCCGGGCGTAGTCGAGGTCGGCCATGAGTAGACGAGCCGCGGCGGCCACGCGTGTTGCGTCCGTTTCGCCCATCATGGGCGCGGCCAGGACGGCGATGATGGCCATGACGACCACGACGATCATGATTTCGACGAGCGTCATGCCCAGGATTGGACTGCGGGCGCACATCAATGGGCATATCGGCGGACCGCGCCGGCTGGATGTGCCCAGCCCGTGCCCTTACCTGCAGCTCGCAAGCCCAGCGGACCAGGCGGGAGTCCGATAAGGCTGTAGCGGTCGAGTTCTGCGCAGCCGGACCTTGACCACCGGCACGATTCAGCCGACGGGCAGTAAGAGGCGCGATCGCTGTGCGCGCAACGAGAGATCACGCATGGTGTACGGGCGTTTGCGAACCAGGCAGTGCATTGGAATGACGACGATCGCCCGCGCGCGGGTTCGTCGGGTGCGGCCGGCCGTCCGCCGAGGCATGACGCTGGTCGAGGCACTGCTCGCTTCCGTCATTCTCGCGGTTGCGGTTGCGGCCATATCGCAAGCAGTTCTGGCAGGGCAGATGCAGGCATATCACGCGCTGCATCGCCGCAGAGCCGTGGACCTGGCCGAAGCGTTGATGGAGGAGGTGCTCCGGTTGCCCTACAACGATCCCGACGGGACTTCCTCACCGGGTCCGGAAGCCGGCGAAACAGATCGAGGCCGCTTCGACAACATCGATGACTACAACGGTTTCGGCGAAGCGGCCGGTACCCTCGTTGACTTGGCGGACGCGCCTTACGACTCGGCTTATCAGGGGTTTAGTCGATCGGTGACGGTCGCAGCGGCGTCGGAAACGGTGGCGGCGTTTGGCAGCGCGATCCCCGGCATGAGCATCACGGTAGCCGTCACGGACGACTCGGGTACGACCTGGACGTTGCAGCAGTTCGTCCCCGAGCCGGTGGAGTAGGACGGTGTCGCGTGTTAGCGCATTCAGTCTCCGGCACGGTCGATCGCGACTGAAGGCTCGGCGCGGAGCGTTTACGCTTGTCGAACTGCTGCTGGCGATGACCATCACCGCGCTGGTCGGCGTCTCCGCGGCGGCGACGCTGAGCGCGACGGCGTACGGCACATCGAGCCGCCGGTCGATGTCCGCGCTGCTGGTGAAATCGAGGATGGTCAATACGCGCCTGGCGACAGCGATCCGCGCGTCGCTCGAGGTCGAGGCCGTTGGCGCCGACTACGTCGTGCTGTGGGTGGACGACACCAACGGCGACGACACCAAACAGAACAACGAGATGCAACTGATTGAGCGCGACACGTTGGAGAACGAGTTAAACAGCTACCGAGATACGTCGGACACGGCCCCGTTCTCCAGCGCGGCGGCGTTCCGGGCGAACGCCCTGGCAGCATACGCCGCAGAACCGTGGGCGACGGGCGTCAGCGCAATGACGCTGACGGCCGACGCCGGCCCACCCGACACGAAGTTCATCAGCTTCCGTCTCACCTTCACGGCCGACGACATGTCCGAAACGACCGTCGGCGCGGCGGCGCGACGCAACTGACCACGTCAACGGTGGTCCCGCCGACGACAGCCTTTCCCAGGATCAACGGCTGAAGATGCGCGATTCCTGGTCGACGTGCCCTCGCTCGTCGGTGGCGCGAACGGTGATGACGTGCGTGCCTCTGGGGATCGGGTTGGCGAGATCGGCTGACCAGATATGCGGGCTCGCCACGGGCCTCGCCCACGGTTTGCCGCTGTCCACAACGCCGGCAATGATCACCAGCGATAGGGGATCCGGCTGGGGAGCGTTCTTCATTTCGCGATAGTCGCCGCCGTCCAGGCTGTACTCGACCCTGGTTCGCGCGCTGCCATTGAAGACATTCACGATGATGCGGTGCCGGCCGGCGTCGTCATCGCTGATGCTGCCCGGGGGATAGATGCTCATCTGGCGCCCGGCATCGAAACCGGCGGCTTTGAACCGCGTCGTGTAGTCGTTGCCGTCGAAGCGAACAACGGCGTAGCCGTTGGGGACGCCGTCTCGGTTGTCAGACACGGGGATGCCGCGGACGTCCTTGGGGCCGGACCACCAGGAGCCGCAAACCGCGCCGACGATCAACTGATGAAAATCGCCCGGGTTGTTCCAGCCCTGATCGGAGCCGAAGAACTCGTGCTGCTGGTAGTGCATGTGGCCGGCAAGAGCGAGGATGTTCTTTCGGCTCGCCAGCAGGTCGAAGAACTTGTCCTTGTTCACCCAGGCGTGACCCTCGCTGATGACGATGGGGATGTGCATGAGAAGAACGAGCAGACGGTCGTCCGGCACATGGTCGAGATCGTTCTTCAGCCAGCGAAGCTGCCGATCCGTGATGGAGCCGCGATAGTTCCCGTGCCCCTTGGCGTCGCCCATCCATTCGACGCTGTCGAGCGCGACAAAGTGCACGCGGCCCTCGTTCCATGAATAGTAGTTCGGGCCGAAGAAGCGATGAAAGGTCTCGTCGGAGTTCTGATCGTCCGGCGCGTCGTAGTTCGTGTCGTGATTGCCGATCACGTTGTAGATCGGGATGCCGATACGGCCCATGACGTCGTTGTAGCCACCATACAGATCAAGATGATTGCCGGCGATGTCGCCGAGCGTAACGCCGAACGCGGCCTCGCAGCCGACGAGTTCCGAAGCGACGTCGTCGCGGATATAGCCGACTTCCTGGCTCGTCTCCGGTTGCGGATCGGCCATTACGATCACCTCGAACTCATCTGACGCGGCGTTGCGAATCAGCGGAAAGTCGATGCTGTCAGGCAGTGGGCCGGTCGGTTTGACCCCGCCGTAATAGACGTGCGGCGAGCCGGTCGGTTTGTGGATGTAGTAGAACTGCGGCAGGTTATGGCCGTCGAGCGGCAGGGTGTAGCCGGCCGGCTTGCTGACGAAGATGATCGTGTCGTTGGTGACGGGCAACTCGTAGTGGCCGTCCGCGTCGGTGAGGACCACGTCTTCCTGGTTCGAGACGGCCGCGCCGGCGACGCCGGGCTCTCCCGAATCGCATTGTCCGTTGCGATTCAGGTCTTCAAAAACGCGGCCCCTGGCCGTTTCCGCCGCTGCCTGGCTGAGAGGGGCCACGAACAACAGTGCCGTGAACACGAGCGTGGAGGAAGCTGCTGTTTTCACGTTGGGTGTCTCCGTTTTGCTGGTCACTCGTCGACCGTCCTGATCGCGCCTTGGCGCAGAGCGCATCATACGCCAATAGGCATTCCGCTCAATGGCCCTTGCGAACGGACATCAGGACGTGCTTGTGTTCGCCGTCGCGACGGTTTCATCCCCCAAACGCTCGCGCGACCGCGAAACGCCGTCCGGCGAACGAAAGCTGCGCCGTAGAACCAGATACCCGATCACAGCGCTGACGATTGAGCCGCCGAAGACGCCCAGTCGCGTCGCAGCGGCAAACCGCGACTCGCTGCCTTCAAACGCCAGCATGCCGATGAAAAGGCTCATCGTAAAACCGATGCCGGCCAGGAAGGCGATTCCGACCATGGAACTCCAGCTGGCGCCGCCCGGCAGTCGGGACAGTTTCAGCTTGATCGCCAGCCAGGCCCCCCCCAGCACGCCAACCGGCTTGCCCACGCAGAGCCCGGCCACGATACCAAGCGTGACCGGCCCCCAGAGAACCTCCGCCGACATACCGCGGAAGTCCACGCCGGCGTTGGCGAAGGCAAAGAGCGGGAGAATCATGAAGCCCACCCACGGGCGCAGGCGATGTTCCAGATGCACCAGCGGCGACTCTTCTTCAGCATGTCGCGTCCGCAACGGAATGGCCAGGCCGACGGCGACGCCGGCCAGCGTCGCGTGCACACCGGACTTAAGCACGCAAAGCCAGACGAACGCGCCCACGAGCACATAGGCACCGAGGCGGGCCACCCCGGAGAGATTCAGGATCACGAGCACGGCCACGCCACCAACCCCGACAAGCAGCGCGACCCAGGTGAGTTGGCTGGTGTAGAAGGCGGCAATGATCACGATGGCGGCCAGATCATCGATGACCGCCAGGGTGGTCAAGAAGAGCTTCAGGCCGATCGGCACGCGGTCGCCGAGCAGCGCCAGCACACCGAGCGAGAAGGCGATGTCGGTCGCGGCAGGGATCGCCCAGCCTTGCAGGGCCGGCGCATCACCGGCATTGATGGCGGCGTAAATGCCGGCGGGCAGGACCACCCCTCCGATCGCGGCAATGGTCGGCAGCGCCACGCGGCCGGAGCCGGAAAGCTCGCCTTCCAGCACCTCGCGCTTGATCTCCAGCCCGACGAGCAGAAAGAACACGGCCATCAGACCGTCGTTCACGATGAGCAGAAAGTTCTTGTGGAGCTCCAGCGGACCGAGCTTCACCTCGATCGGCACGTTGAGAAGATACTCGTAAGCCCGCGAAAGCCCCGGCACGTTGGCGCACAGCAGGCCGACGACTGCGGCGGCGACAAGCGCGATCCCGCCTGCCGACTCCGACTCCATCACCCGCGTCACCAGTCTGTTCGAGTTCCGCACCATCACGTTGTTTCCACTCCGCTCAGGGACTCCGTTGTTTCTCGAACGAGCTCAGCTTCGATCGTTCGGCGACCGCCAAAACGGCTTGCGAGCGCCTGCGCCATGGCGTCACCGGTCGCAAGCTCATCGATGACGACCAGATCGGGCGTGTCCGTTTGCTGCTGGGCCCTTCCGGCGTCACTGACCTGCCGCGCGATAATGTGCAGGTCGGGCCGAAGTGATCGGGCGGCGGCGCAGGAACGGGCGACGGCCGCTTCGTCGGGGATCGCGAGGACCAGAACGTCCGCGTGTTCGATGCCCGCGCTTTCCAGCACCGATGACCGGCTTGCGTCGCCGAAGACGAAGCGGCGGCCCTGTCGGACGTGCCGCTCGACGGTGGACGGATTCAGTTCGATGACCGAGTAGCTCAGGTCGTTTCGATCCGCTTCGCGGGCCACTCGTCTGCCAACTGGTCCAAAGCCCGCAATGACGACGTCGACGCGATCGTCCGGAGCGCCGGGCAAACCGCTTTCCGCAAGCGCCCTGGACGCGATCCATGGAGCGGTGCCAACGCCCGATGCCATGCTGGCGACGCGCGAGCCTGCCGCGACGAGACCCGGCGTGACAATCAACGACAGAACGACGATCGCAATTGCCGTTGGGGCAACTTCGCCGTGCACGAGTCCGCTGTTGCGCCCCGCTTCCAGAAGGACGAGACTGAACTCTCCGCCCTGCGCCAGGGCGAGACCGACCGCAATGGCCGTGGCGCCGAGCGCGCCCACGGACCAGCATGCGAAGCCGATGGCCAGCGTCTTAACCAGCATCAGGAGTGCGGCGCCGGCAACGACTACGGGCCAGGAAACAACGATCGCCGCAGTGTCAAGCTGCATGCCAATGACAGTGAAGAAAACAGCCATGAACAGATCGCGCAGTGGAGTGATCTGGCCGGCGAGCTCATGCCGAAACGGCGTGCCGGCCAGCAGGAACCCCGCAAGAAACGCCCCCATCTCCAGACTGAAGCCCATCAAATGCGTGGCCACCGCGGCGGCAAGGGCGACAGCGACCCCAACGATCAACATGACTTCGAGCGAGCGCCCGCGAAGTGACTCGCGCATCAGACGCGGCAGGACGAGTTTTCCGGCAATGACCAGCACCGCAAGTCCGACCATCCGGTACAGGGCCTCGATCAGGAAACGCCCGGTGTTCCCGTCGGCAGGGAGAATACCGCTGGCGCTGCGACCGTCCTGCCAGGCGGCAAGGACCGGTACAAGGGCGAGCATGGCGATGACGATCAGGTCCTGCACAACGAGGATGGCGAGGGCGAGCCGGCCGCGGACGTGGCGCAGCTCACGCCGTCGGGCGATAATGCGGAGAACGACGGCGGTGGAGGACAGGGAGAGCGCCATCGCGACCGCCCCCGCGGCCGGAGCGGTCAGGCCGAAAGCCATGGCGACAGGCCACCCGATCAGGACAGTGAGAGCGCACGACCCAACGCCCGCCGCGAGCATGCGCGAAATGCCGTGTCGCAGCGCGCCCAGGTGCAGCTCCAGTCCGATGCCGAAGAGCAGCAGGATAATGGCCAGGTGAGAGATGGCGCCCAGTCCCTCCGCGGAGGGAACGAGGCCGAGGGCGTTCGGACCGATCAAGGCGCCGGCGACCAGATACGCCGGCACCACAGACAGCCGCACGCGTTGCGCCAGGACAGCCACGACCGCGGTGCTCGCCAGGATGACGAGCAGGTCGATGACAATCTGGCGTTCGAACTCACCCGTTGCCGCGAGCATGTCCGCCTATCGCAGGGACCCAGTGGTGGACCGTTGTCCGTTGCGAGAGTCTGGTTGACCGAGCCCTCTGAAGCAAGAGGCGACTGGCGCAAATTGCTCAACGAAAATGCGTGAAGTTGTTGCAGACGCTGCCGTGGACACCGCTACCAGGACAGCGCCATTCGACGGCCGACCAGCGGATCAATCGGGGCCGTCCATCAGCATCTCCGCCGCTGGCTCAGGCTCGAAGCGCGGAGCGTCGGAGCCGTCGGCGGGTTCGAGTTCGTCCAGCCAGAAGGCGTCGTCGTTCCGCTTGTAGATCATGAACTGGCCGCGCATCGCCGGGTTCTTCGCCCGGTGATAGCGAAGGTACATGCGCTTGCTGTCGACGGCCATGATCTCGATCTTGCCGGTGGCGTGCGACATGACGAATCGCGCCCGGCGGGCCAGGCCCGAACCTCGGCGAATGGCCTCGTTGAAGATCTGCCAGCCGCGCACGATCGGCACCTTGTAAGGATCGTTGCCCGCGGTAGGCCGGCCCTGGAAGAGGTAGTAAGGCGGGCAGCCGATGAACGACAGCTTGCGGTACATCTCGGCGAGCACGTCCGCGTCGTCGTTGACGCCCTTGATGATCGGGCACTGGTTGCAGCAGATGACGCCGCTCCGGATAAAGCAGTCGATCCCCTCGACCGCGGCGTCGGTGAGCTCGCGCGGATGATCGAAGTGAGCCATCAGGTAGATGCGGCTCTGCGGACCGGAGTGCGCGCGGAACATCGCCTGGAGCTCCGCGTCGTTGATCACGCGCCAGGGGTTGAACGCCGGCATCTTCGAGCCGATGCGAATGATCTCGACGTGCGGAATTTCGCGCAGCGCCCCGATGATGCGAACGAGCTTCTTCGTGCTCATGATGAGCGGATCGCCGCCGGTAAGCAGCACGTTGGTGACGCTGGGCGTGGCGGCGACGTACGCGAGACCGGCAGACACGTCGTTCGTCGTCTCGTCGTTGTCGTTCATGAATAGGCGCTTGCGGAAGCAATAGCGGCAATACGCGCCGCAGACTTCGTTGCACAATAGCAGAACGGTGTGATCGTACTTGTGCTGCACGCCGCGGGCGATGGTGACGGCGTGCTCGTTGCTGGCGTCGAGTTCGCCCCAGTCGTCAAGCTCCTCTTCACGCGGAATGATGAGCTGCCGGATCGGGTCTGCCGGGTCGTTCCAGTCGATGAGGTTGAGGTAATAGTCGTTCGCACGAAAAACGTAACGCTGGGCGACTTTCTCCAGCTTAACGCGGTCTTCCGGCGGAATGTTCGGGATCGAGTCAATCCGGCGGACATATTTCACTTTTCTGGCGGCCCCCAAGCGGCCGTCGAATTCGGAGCGAGTGTCTTGATACACGGATCCTCTCCTCTTCTTGAGGGCGGCATTCCCGACGCGTGCAAGGTTTAAGTGTGGGCACAGGGCGTGCTCACGTCGCGGATCGATGCCTGGCCACGATTTGTCCAACAATTATCCACTATTACGATATGCTTGAAAACGGTCGAGGTCAACAGCGGCATTGTGGGGCGGACATCCCCTATTTTATCGCAACGACGTTGACGTGCGCGAGAATGAGGTTGAGAAAACGCGAAATACGCGCCCGCACGGTGATCACGTGCCCCTCGCAAAGCCGCGACCGTAAGGAGGCGGACGTCGGCGATACTGTCGCGCCGCCCGACTGCGCCTCCCGACTATGGTCGCGCGCACTCGTTTGATTGCGCACCACGACGCCCGCTGCACGGAGCGTGCAGTGCCAGATCGTGTCACTCAAATCAGCAGTTCGAGGAGATTGCCGGCGCAGTACACCGCGCGCTCCGGCGACTCTTCGTAGATGAAGACCGGAACCTCGGTGGAACGCTGCTCGCGCGGCCAATCCAGATCGAGGCTTGGCGCCGAATCGGCGAACGGCAACGATGGCTCCCGGCACGGGCGTTCCACGACGCGGACCTCGACATCCGACGGCGCCGTTCGAGACGTGTGGCGCGGGCAGAGGTACAGTGGAGCGGCCAGGGCGTCGAACGTCCGGCGACGCCGCGGAGGAACGTAGGCGCCATGAAAGCGTAACGGGCAGCGCCACGACTGAAGCAGCCGGTAGCGCAGGCAGCAGAGGTACAACTCCCGTGCCGTGCTGGCGAGCGGAATGGGATGAATCGAGCAGATGGACACGCTTCTCGGAACTTCCAAATCGGCGCAGACCGGCAGCGGATGGGGATGACTGCAAGCGGCGGTCCTCGCGGCGTCACGATCGCCGGCGAGCCGTCAGCAGCGCGCTAACTGTTTGCGCCGGCTTGTGTTATGTTCGTTGCCCGTGCTGCCGCCCGCGACTGTGCTCGCGGCTCGAGCCGTTGGCGCGTTGCGTTTCGGCAGCAGCGTTGCACCAAGGCAACGGGAGACGATCGCTTGTCGCGAGCGAGCTTTCCAATCGAACGGCTGGACTATGACCTGCCGGAGTCGCTGATCGCGCAAGCGCCGCTGGCCCGGCGGGATGCGTCGCGCCTGCTCGTCGTCAACCGGGCGACAGGCGAGCTGGCGCACGCCCGCGTGAGCGACCTGCCGCAGCACGTGCGCCCCGGCGACGCCCTGGTCATCAACGACACGCGCGTCGTGCCGGCCAAGTTCGAGCTGAAACGCCGAACGGGCGGCCGGATCGAAGGGCTGTTTCTCCGAGAAACGGCGCGCGGTCGCTGGGAAGTGCTGCTGAAAGGCGCCTCACGCCTCAAGCCCGGCGAGTCGGTCAAGCTCACGTCCGAAGCAGCTAGCGAAACGGCGCGCGTCATCCGCCGGCTCGACCGCGGAAAGTGGGAGTTGGAGACAGCCGACGCCGCGGTGGATGTTTTGAAACGCGTGGGTCGTGCGCCGCTGCCGCCGTACATCAAACGCAAGCGCGGCGCCGACGCGCGCGACAAAGCCGACAGCGAGCGTTATCAGACGGTGTATGCATCGGTCCATGGCGCCGTGGCAGCGCCGACCGCCGGCCTTCACTTCACGCCGCAGCTTCTGGACGCCATGCAGGCTGCCGGCGCGCAGGTCGATCGCGTGACGTTGCACGTCGGCTACGGCACGTTCGCACCGGTCGAGGTGGATGACCTCGCTCAGCACGAGATGCACGAAGAGTACTTTGAGATGACCGGGCAGACCGCGGCACGGTTGCGCGCCGTGCGCGACCGCGGCGGGCGCATTATCGCCGTCGGCACAACATCAGCCCGCGTCCTTGAGACCACGTGGCACCTCGGCCGATGGCAGGAAGCCCGCGCCGGCTGGACCGCCCTCTTCTGCTATCCGCCGTACACGTTCCACGGCGTCGACGTGCTGCTCACGAACTTCCACCTGCCGCGAAGCACGCTGCTGGCGCTGGTGATGGCCTTCGCCGGCGAGGACCTCATCCGCCGCGCATACCGCGAAGCCGTTGACGAGCGCTACCGCTTCTACAGCTACGGCGATGCCATGCTGATCATCTGACCCGCGTCCGCTGCTTTCGGCGTCAAGCGCGATCAGGCCGACGCCGCCACCCGCCGGGCATCGATGTTGTCGAGAACGCGGGCGAGGGCTCGGCCGTGCGGGAACAGCCCGTAGACCCCGCCGGTGTGCAGGAACAGCACGTCCGCCTGCCTCTCGAATCGCCCGGCGGCAACGGCCCTGTCGAGCGCGAACATGGCCTTGCCCGTATAGACCGGATCGAGCAGCAGACCGGTGCGGCGGGCGAACTGAATGCTGTGCTCGAGCTCGGCGTCCGTCGGCTGGCTGTACCCCGCGCCGCTGGCGTCGAGCAACTCGATGTCCTCGTCGTGAACGCGAACGTTGACGCGGCAGCGATGGGCCGTGCGCTCGATGAGATCTCGCAGGGCCCCCGTCCAATGGTCGTCCGAGCCGAGCACGAACGCCCCCACGGGCCGCAGATCGAGGCCGGCAAGCTGAAACCCGATGAACAGGCCCGCAAACGTGCCGCCGCTGGCCAGCGGTGTGATGATCCTGGCGGGACTGAGTCGGCACCTGCTCAGTTGGCGGGCGATCTCGAGGGCCGCGCGGACGTAGCCGAGCGAGCCGACCTCGCTCGAGCCGCCGAACGGCACGACATAAGGGCGGCCACCCTCGCGGCGGGCGAGCGACGCTGCGTGCTCCAGCGCCCCGGCGCAATCGAGCAGTCCCAGAGTCGGATAGGCGAGGATGGTCGCCCCGGTGAAGCGGTCCAGCAGAAGGTTGCCGTCCAGCTCGGCCGGCGCCTCCCCCACCAGCACGAGGATGCAACGCATTCCGCGCATCGCCGCGGCCACGGCCAGGGCCCGCGCGCAGTTCGACTGCACGCCGCCGCACGTGACGAGCGTGTCCGCGCCGGCGGCGGCCGCGTCGGCCAGCAGATACTCGATTTTGCGGGCCTTGTTGCCGGTCAGGCCGCACCCGGTGAGATCGTCGCGCTTGACGTACAGCGCGTTGCAATGCCAGCCGGGATCCACCTTTACGATCGGCGTCGGCAGGTGCGCAAGGGGCACGCGGGGGATGCGTGAGAACGTACGGGAAGTCATGGCGCTGACTCGCTCCATCAAGTCGTCGCCGTCGAATGGCGCGCCCGTCCGTGGCCGCGGCAGGTATGGTACCACACGTCGGATCGGAGGCAAGGAAAATGTGCCGAAGACGGCCTTTGGAGGCTCGGGGGCTCGCGACAACTTCTTACCATTCAGGCATGGAGGAGGTAGCCCGCCGAGGTTTCTCAGGCCGACTCGACCCGCTACCATTGTCCGAGACCGGGTTGCGGTGGAATGAGGAGGCGTTCGCCGCACGGCGAAACGGTGGTCGCGCACCCGGGTAGTTCCAGGTCGGCCTGCGACCTGCCCTCAACCGAGTTTCATGTTCAAAGCTCAGGAGATTGATATGTCCAAGTCGAAGCTTGCGGCGGCGTGCGCGCTGCTCAGCGGGTTGTTCGTCGCGTCCGCGTTCGCCGAGCCGCTGCCCAGCGATCCGCGCATCAAGACAGGAAAGCTCGACAACGGCGTGAAGTGGATGTTCTTCCAGCACGCCAATCCGCCCGGGCGCATGGCGCTGATGGTCCACGTGGACGCCGGCTCACTCGACGAGACCGACGCGCAACGCGGCCTCGCCCACTTCATGGAGCACATGGCGTTCAACGGAACGGAGCACTTCCCTCCCGGCGAGCTGATCAAGTACTTCGAGAGCATCGGCATGGAGTTCGGAAACGACCTGAACGCCTTCACCAGCTTCGACCAGACGGCCTACATGCTCTTCGTGCCGACCACCGACGAGGCCCAGCTCGACAAGGCCCTCATGACGCTGAGCGACTACGTCTTCCGTGCCTCGCTGCTCAAGGATGAGATCGACAAGGAGCGCGGCGTCATCCTCGAGGAGTGGCGCTCAGGCAAGAATGCCGAGGAGCGCGTCTGGGAGGAGTCGATCAAGAAGGTCTACGACGGAACGCGCCTGGCGGTGCGGATTCCCATCGGCATTCCCGACGTCATCAAGGGGGCGCCGCAGTCGCAATTCGTGGACTTCTACCGCACGTGGTACCGCCCGGAGAACGTGACCGTGATGCTCGTCGGCGACGCTTCGCCCGAGCCGATCATACCGCTTGTTGAGAAATGGTTCGGCCAGTACAAGTCCGAACTACCCGCGCGTGAGCCCAAGACCGCGGAGCTCAATCCCTTCACCGCCCAGCGGGCCTTCGTCATCACCGACAAGGAGCTCGCCGGCTGCGAAGTCGAGATGACGAACGTTACCGCCAAACGGCCCCCGACCACCACCGTCGAGCAGGCCCGGACGGACACCGTCGAGCGCGTGGCAACCTGGATCGTGAATCGCCGCCTGGAGGAGAAAGTGCAGAAGGGCGAAGCGGCTTATCGCGACGCCCGCGTGCGCATATCCAGCTTCCTCAACGACGGCATGATGGCGTCAGCTTCGGTCGAAGGCGAGCCGGATCAGTGGCAGAAGATGCTTGATCAGGTCATTATCGAGGTCTCGCGGGCGCGGGAGCACGGCTTCACCCAGCGCGAGCTTGACCTCGCCAAGAAAGAGCTGACCGCCGACGCGGAGCGCGCTGTGCAGACCGAGCCTACCCGTAATGCCCGTTCATTCCTGTTCTCCATGAACCGCTCGCTCGCCGACAAGGAGCCAGTCATGTCGGCCCAGCAGCGGCTCGACCTTACCAGGAGTCTGCTCGATACAATCAAGGTGGCCGAATTGAACGACGCCTTCGCCAAGCACTTCGGAGCGGACACGTTCACCTTCCTCGTGACCATGCCGGAGAAAGAGGGCGTCACCGTGCCGAAGGAGGACGAGGTTCTGGCCGCGGCCCGAGCCGCGCTCGCTCGCAAGACCGAGGCCCCGACGGAGGAAGCCGCCCCGACCGAACTGCTCACCAAGGAGCCGGGACCGGGGTCAGCCGTCGAGACGACCGTCGATAAGGATCTCGACATCGCCAGCGCGTGGCTTGCGAACGGCGTACGCGTTCACCACCGCTTCATGGACTACAAGAAGGACCAGGTGCTCGTGAGTATCGAGCTGGCGGGTGGCCGGATCGAGGAGTCGGCCAACAATCTGGGCATCACCAGCTTCGTGGCGTGGTGCCTCGATCATCAGCCGGCCACCGGGCGTCTGAGTTCGACGAACGTTCGCGACATCATGACGGGCACGAACATCAACGTCGGAGCCGGCTCACGCAGCTCCGACAGCCTTTCGATCAGCGTATCCGGCTCGCCCAAGGATCTGGAAAAGGGGCTTCGCCTCGTGTACGCGCTGCTTACCGAAGGCAAGCTCGAGGAGAGCGGCCTGAAGAAATGGCAGCAGGAGCAGGTGCAGCAACTCGGCATGTTCAGCCGGTACCCCGAATTCCAGGCGGCGGAGGCGTTGGGCAAGGCCATCTCCAATGGAGATCCCCGATTCCGCCGCTTGCCGAGCAAGGAGAGCGTCGAGTCGCTGACCCTGGATGAGGCGCAGAAGTGGTTCGACCGCCTGCGGCGCGAGGCCCCGATCGAGGTGGCCATCGTCGGCGAGGTGCCGCGCGACGATGCGATGGGCCTGATCCAGAAGTACGTCGGTTCGTTGCCGAAGAGAGAGCGGTCGGCGTCCTACCTTACCCCGCTGCGAAAGCTCAATCGCGGCGACGGACCGTTCATCGAGCACGTGGAGGTGGACACGGTCACGCCGAAGGCGATGGTGATCGGCGGCTTCCTCAGCGCAGACCCGTCCAACGACTACGAACGTCGGGCACTCGATCTGGCGTCGGAGACGTTGAGCAGCCGGCTGATCAAGCGAATACGCGAGGATCTGTCGCTCGTTTACTCGACGCGTGCCGCAAGCGTGCCGCGCTACGCGTACCAGGATACGAGCATGTTCCTGAGCCAGGCGCGCTGCGATCCGGAGAAGGCCGACACCGTCATCGAGGAGATGCAGAAGGCCTTCGCGGACTACGCGAAGTCCGGCCCGACGGCCGTCGAGCTCGAGAACGCGAAAAAGCAGATCGACAACAACCTCGAAGAGAACATGCGCGAGCCGTCCTACTGGCTGCGCGTGCTTAACGACCTGACCTACCACGGCAAGAGCCTCGACGAGGAGAAGAAGGAGGCCGAGGCGTACAAGACCTACACGGCCAAGCAGGTCGCCGAGGTGTTCGCCAAGTACTACAAGCCCGAGCGCGAGTTCAGCATCGTCGCCGTGCCGGCCTCCACCGCGGGCGAAACCCAGCCGGGCCAGCCCGTCGGGGCATCCTCGAAGTAGGAACGAACAGGCCCGCGGGCCGCAAGGTCGGCCCGACATCGCCATGCGCGACCACGCGCCGCCGTCAGAGCCATCCCGATACATCGGGTGAGGTACTGGACGTCGGCGATGCCGGCGCTGCCTTCTCTGATGCCGGTCGAGGTCCGCAACTGAGCCCCGCGAGGAAACGCCGGGGACGCTATCGCCCTGAAAGGAGCGCGGCAGCCCCGGTGCGCCGGGATGCGCGGAGTGTCGTAGCGACCCTGCGCGGCGTGTGCTCACCCACAGTCGTTCAGGCGGTTCGCTCGAGAAGCGTCGCCCATGATCGTTACCGCCGTTTGCGTTTCCGCGCCTTGCGTTTGTCCTTGGTGTGGACCATCCGGCGCTTGGCGCTGCCGCCCTTCGCCTTTAGGTTGGGCATCTGGCCGGTGGCGGCCATCTGCGAAAGCTGCGAGCTGAACTTCATCCGCTGCATCATGCCCATGCCGGCCATCGCCTTCATGGCGTCGCGCATCTGGTTGAACGATTTCACCAGAC
>JBECKQ010000418.1:0-35181 GCA_040235375.1 Phycisphaerae bacterium
ACGAGGATTGCATCCTCTGCGGCCTTTGCGTGCGCATGTGCGAAGAGCAGATGATGGCCAAGGCCATCGGCTTCCGCGGCCGGGGCGAAACGCGCAGCATCGGCACCCCGTTCGACATCAAGTCCGAACAGTGCCGTCTGTGCGGCGGCTGCATCTACGTCTGCCCCGCCTGCCAGCTCCGTTGCACCTACAACGAACCGGACAAGGCAATCTGCGGCGGCTGCGCCAACCTCAGTCCCCCCTGCGTCGAGAAGGAACAGTTCGACGACATGATGTGCTACATGAATCCCTGCGTTGCCTGCGAAATCGAAAAGAACTAGTCCACGGAGGTATACACGCGATGTCTCTGAGTCTCTCGAGAATAAACAGTTCGGCCGCCACGCTGACCAAGAACCGCACCGATGGCTCTATCACCCCCAGCTCCGGCATGTGCGTGACCTGCGTTGACGGGTGCATCGGCATGTGCGAGATCGGCAAGTCCGCCTATCGCGGCCATGAGGTCATCTATCCCCAGCCCTTCGGCGTGATCACGACGGCGGCGGAGAAGATCTACCCCGTGGACTATTCGCACTTCAACATCATGGGCACTGCCGTCGGCGCCCACGGCGTTGAGGCCGACAGCGACAAGGCCATCTTTCCCGCCGTCAATCTCGAGGTCGTCTTCGGCCACGACCGCGGGCTCAAGTTTCGCCACCCGTGGATCATTCCAGGCATCGGCTCGACCAATATCGCCAAGAACAACTGGGAAGGCCTGGCCATCGGCTCCGCGCTGGCCGGTACCGGCTTGACCATCGGCGAGAACGTCGTCGGCATGGACCCCGATGCGGTGATCAAGAACGGCCGCGTGGTCGACACCGTCGACCTCAAACGCCGCGTCAACCTGTACAAGGACCACCAGCGGCAGGGTTACGGGGCGATCATCTGCCAGGCGAACATCGAGGATACCCGCCTCGGCGCTCAGGAGTACGCCATTGACAAGCTGGGCGTCGAATGCGTCGAGCTCAAGTGGGGGCAGGGGGCCAAGGACATTGGCGGCGAGGTCAAGATCAATAACCTCAAGAAAGCCCAGATGCTCTACGAACGCGGCTACGTCGTTCTTCCCAACCCCACCGACCCGCACGTCGTCAAGGCTTTCGAACGCGGCTCGTTCAAGGAGTTCGAGCGCCACTCCCGCGTCGGCATGGTCAGCGAGGAATCCTTCGCCAAGCGCGTCGAGGAGCTGCGCAAGGCGGGCGCGAAGTACGTGTTCCTCAAGACCGGCGCCTATCGTCCCGCCGACCTTGCCCGCGCCGTGTTGTTCGCCAGCAAGTACAAGCTCGATCTGCTGACCGTCGACGCCGCCGGCGGCGGCACCGGCATGAGCCCCTGGCGCATGATGAACGAATGGGGCGTGCCCCCCGTCGAGATCCACTCGCTTCTGTACCGGTACTGCCGGCGCATGGCCGAACGGAAGTTCAAGGTTCCCGCGATCGCCGTGGCCGGCGGCTTCACCTTCGAGGATCAGATTTTCAAGGGACTCGCCCTCGGCGCGCCGTACGTCAAGCTGGTGGGCATGGCTCGCGCCCCCATCGCCGCCGCCATGGTTGGCAAGACCATCGGCCGGGCCATCAGTGAAGGGCAACTCCCCGTCTACGTCGAGCGTTTCGGCAACACCATCGACGACATTTTCGTCACCGCCCACGGCCTGCGCAAGGAGCTGGGCGACGAAGCTTTCGATCGCGTGCCGCCGGGCGCAATCGGGCTGTTCACATATTACGAACGGCTCGCTCAAGGTCTTCGCCAGCTCATGTGCGGTAGCAGGAAATTCTCGTTGGAGTACATCAGCCGCGACGACATCGCCTCTCTGACCCGTGAAGCTGCGGACATCAGCGGTATCCCCTTCGTTACGGAGGTGGACAAGGGGCAGGTCGAGGAGATTCTCAGCAGTTGACGAACCGGAGCCCGGGAACTCCCTCCGACGGGGCCGCACATGCGGCTGGCGACTGTTTCTGTGAGCAGCGACCGGGAAGTCAACGACTCCGGTCGATTGTCAACGGTGAAGATTGGCCGTTCGCCGACAACGAAGACTGTATAGGGTTCGCTGAGCGTGCCCGTTGCCTCAACTTGAGCACGCGCACCGGGACTCGCGGGGCCTCTGACGTGAGTTGCACGCGCCGCGCCTTGGCATCGGCGGATGTCCGCGCCTGCTATGGCCGTTCGTGGTGGAGCACTGGTGACAGTAGTACCGGCAAGGGAACTAGCCCGCCGGAGATCTCGCGAGTTAGGATGGCCTGCCTCAGGAGGGTCCCGGCATGGTGCCGAACCGCGCCGGTGCCGGTCATCCAAGCGAAGCGTGTTGCGATTCCTCTATCAACGCGGTGTTGGCACCATAAAACATGGCGATTCGACGTTCTGAGTGCGCTACGCACTACCGTTTTCCTACCGTTTTGCGCTGCGAATACGGCCTTCAGATGCCAAAAAACGCGACAGCATGCGAGGCTTTGCGAATGAGGCCGATTCCGGTGACATGCTCCCAGTAAAGGACTTCCAGGCGATTCGGTTGACGCCGAATCTTGGCTGTTAACCGCTAGATTCAAGGTTCGAGTCCTTGTCGGGGAGATTGGGCCCGCGAGCGAGTTTCGCGGGCCTTTTTGTTTGGCAGGTCCGGGGCAACTTGGCCGATTCCGCGAAACCCGTAACTCGCGTCGAGGCCGCCTTTTACGCGCGTCACCAAGAGAGGCCTCGCTCTCCGTCTCGACACGATCTCCCAGGAATTCGGGAACCGATCCGCCCGTGCAGGCTTATTCTGGTGTGGACCCGAGGCGGGTTCGCCGGAACGGTGAATGATGAGCGTGGTACAGGCGAACATGATCGAGTTGGCCGGTTGGGGCGATGACGCCGACGAGCGCGAGCTCATCGAGCGTGCCAAGCGTGATCGCGACGCGTTCGCGCTACTCTATCGGCGGCACTATCGTGGACTGGCCGCGTACGTCTATCGCCGGACCGGCGATCTGCACACCACGGACGACCTGGTGGCGGACGTCTTCCTGACCGCGTTGCGGACCTTGCCGCGCTACCGGTATCGAGGCATCCCGCTGCGCTTCTGGCTGCTGAGGATCGCGACCAATGCCGTCAACCGCTGGGCCCGGCGGCAACGGCGCGGCGCCATCGCGAGCCTGGACGCTGACCAGATGGAGGACATCCGCACCGGGCGCGGGCTCCACGACGGCGACCACGATCAGGACCGCGCCCAGCGCGCGTTGCTGACGCTCTCGCCGAAGCATCAGGCCGTGCTTTCGCTGCACTATCTCGAGGGGCTCGCGGTCCGTGAGGTGGCCGGCGTGCTCGGGTGTCGCGAGGGGACGGTGAAATCGAGACTCGCGCGAGCGCGCGACGCACTCCGCGCAAAACTGAACGGTCGGAGGTGAACCATGCAGAATGACACCGATCCGGTTGATCGTGCGCTGGCGTCTCTCGCAGGCCGAACGTGGCCCGGAAGTCACGAAAACGCTCAACTGGAGAACAAGCTCATGCGTAGCTTCAATACGAATAGCACCACGTCGTTTGCTGCCCGACACCGCGTCCTGCTGTCGGCGATTGTCCTGCTGCTGGTGGTGGGTGTCGGCTTTGCGGCCGCGGGCGGCATTGAACTGATCCGTAGTTGGCTCGTTACGACCTCGATCAACGGTGAGGTCGTCGACGTTCAGGAAGTTGTTCCGAACGAGGACGGCAGCGCGTCGTTCACGATTCAAGTTCCGGATATTGAGGGCGATACGGCCGAGATCGGGATGAGCATCGAAGGCGAGGGGTACGATCCCGGCGGCTACAAGACGCTCAATATCGCGCTCGACGGCGGAGAGGTGCCGGGCGAAGCCCATGTCACCATCACGACGCAGCCCGAGGAGGATGACGAGTAGTGACGCCTTCAACACGGGAGATCCTGTAACGCCCGCGTGCCTTAGCGGTTCGCGGGCGTTTTCTTGCGCTTCGAGTCGGGCGATGCGCCCGTCATCAGCGGCGTGGGAACGGAGTACAGTCGAACCGCGATTCGCGTGGGCCAGGCAACCAGCCCGGTGGGCCGATGAATGTCAGCGGGCCATTGCTGAATGTCGAAGGCGGTCACCCCCGTTCAAGGAGACCAGCGTATTCAAGCGCGTCGTCTCCGACGCACGCGAGTGTGTGTCGGCTGAACTGGTACCATACGCGTCCTCATTAGAACCTCCGAATTGTCCCAATTGCGGAGGAGGCAAGTCGCTATAATTGGGCGCGTTTGGCAGCCTCGGCAGCTGCGCCGGCCTGAACCGGGCAGGAGACCGCGGTGGTTCGCTGGGCCGTGACCGGGAGGTAAGTGTCGATCCGTCCATCGCGCTGACGGATCCGCTTCCTGCCACGGAGAGGAGGAGTGTATGGGCCGGAAAAGGACGTCCTCCTCGGCGGTGGGGTCGATGACGACCGTCATCGCTGTGTTCATCACTTCTCTTGCCTTCGAAAAGACTGCGCCGGCGAATCCGCGGTTCCGCGGAGCATTCTTCACCGTTCATCCCGACGCGGTTGGCGCGAGCATCGGGATGGTGCCAAGCAACGCCAACCACGGGGTCGTATGGCACTGGAATCCTGGCGGCGGCGCAAAGCGCACCCCTCGTGGGATGGCCGGGCAAGACGCGATCAACATATTCCCCGATACGCCGCACGGGCGCCGGCAAGCGATCCGGTTGATCCGCAACGACGTCCCCCACGGCGATGGATGCAGCGCGCTGCTCGATGTGACCGCCACGATCAACTGTATGAACACGCGGACCTTTCCGGGTGTGTCGTCTGGCGACGCGGGGAGCGTGTTTGACACGATGCCTGCAAGGCCATCAGGCGCGCCCTTCCACACATTACACGCGAGATGCATGGGAGCGTTTCCCATGCTGGATCATTCGCGCAGGAACGTTAATCTCTGAGGAGGAAGTCAGATGAAAACAGGACGAGTCATGGCTGCACTGGCCGTTCTATTGTTTGTGGGATCAGCGGTGGCACAGGAACTCACACCGCTGGAGATGCTCGGCAAGGAACTGTTCTTCGACCAGAATCTGTCCACGCCGCCCGGCGAGTCCTGTGCGGCATGCCATGCACCGGAGGTGGGCTTCACGGGCCCGATCTCAGGAATCAACGCACATGGCGCCGTGTATGAGGGCGCGGTTCTCCATCGCTTCGGAAACCGCAAGCCACCGAGTGCCGCCTATGCTGGTGATAGCCCGATGCTGGCCTACGACGCGACCGAAGACGTCTGGATCGGCGGCGTGTTCTGGGACGGCCGGGCCACCGGGTGGACATTGGGCGACCCGCTGGCGGAGCAGGCTCAGGGACCCTTCCTCAACCCGCTCGAGCAGAACAACCCCAGCGCGATGCTGGTCTGCAAGAAGGTCGCGGATTCGGAGTATGCCGGGCTGTACGAAGCCGTGTACGGCGAGCCTGTGGACTATGTCCAGAACGTCGCCCAGACCTACGAGAACATCGCTCGGGCGATCTCGGCATATGAGAAGTCGTTTGAGGTGAATCCGTTCAGCTCGAAGTATGACTACTACCTGGCGGGCGAGGCGACGTTGACGCCACAGGAGGCATGGGGGCTGTCCCTGTTCGAGGATGCCGACAAGGGCAATTGTGCCGCGTGTCACCCGAGCCAGAAGGGCCCGAACGGGGAGCCGCCGCTGTTCACGGACTTCACCTACGACAACCTCGGCACGCCGAAGAACATGGAGAACCCATTCTACACCATGCCCCGCAAATGGAACCCCGCGGGCGCAGACTGGGTAGACCTCGGCCTCGGCGGGTTCCTTGAGACCACAGCGTACGCGGATCAGGCGGCCGACAACTACGGCAAGCAGAAGGTGCCCACGCTGCGCAACGTCGACAGGCGCCCCGATCCGGATTTTGTGAAGGCGTATATGCACAACGGCGTCTTCAAGACGCTGGAGGACGTCGTCCATTTCTACAACACGCGGGACGTACTCGCCTGGCCGCCGCCTGAAGTCTCCGAGAACGTCAATACTGACGAGCTGGGCGACCTTGGACTCACGGCTGACGAGGAGGCTGCAATCGTCGCCTTCTTGAAGACACTCAACGACGGCTACGTACCGGACTAGTCACCGGGCGCTGCGGCCTGAATGCGACGCACGCGGTCGCGTCACCGCGAGGCGACCACAGCGCAGATGAGCAGCCCGGCGGAGGTGGCGCGTCCGCGATCAGCGAAGATGATGGAGTTCACGCGACGTTGACTTGCGACTCGGGTGTGTATGTGGGCACACGCAACGCGCAGCCGTAACGGCCGAAGCCGTACCAGCGAGCTCTCTGGTTGCCGAATCACTCACGTGTCCGGCTCATGGAGGTTTGCATCCGGCAACCCGTCCGCAAGGGCGGGTTGCCGGATTTCTCCCAACGCCACATCGGGGAAGGCGCAGCAGGATTTCGAAAGCCATTTTCTGCTGGCTCCTCGAACAGATCCGCTTGCGGACGATCAGGTCGAGTGGCTCAGGAGGTTGCGCGCGGACTTGATCGCTTGGAGGTTCCAGGAACTGAAAGTGAGATAGTTGTCTTGCAGCCAGCCGCGGAAAATGTGGGCTTGGGACGGGTGGCGTTGCTGGTTGCAATCGGCAGGGGGACGACACGTGGGCGGGCCTCGTGACGTCACGAATCAGCGCCGACCTTGTTCAGCTTACGTCGCCACCGAGCCGCTTCGTCGGTGTCCCCTCGCCGTTCGTATAATCCGACCAGCGCTTCCACGCACTCGGCCAGGTGCCTGCGCGCCGGGCCGACGCTCGACTCGAGCGACTTGGCCGCTTCCAACAACAGCGCCTCCGCTTCGGCATCGTGTCCCATGCCCAGCAGCGACTTGCCATAGCGCAGGTGAGCCATGCCCATCACCCAATGGCCCGGCGGCACCGCACCGCGCAGCTTCGCCAGCACCTGCTCGTTGATCTTCCCTCCCTCGTCGTAGCGCTCCATCAGGTTGTACAGGTCGCCGAGATTGCTGGCCATGACCAGCGCCTGGGGATGCGCTTCGCCCAGCGTTTTTGCCGCAGTCTCGGCGGCCTCGCGAAAGAGCGGCTCGGCGTCTTCGAGCCGGTTCAGCTTCCGGTACATCACCGCGAGGTTGTTAATGGACGTCAGCGTGTCCGCGTGATCGTTGCCTAACATCTGGCGGCGGCTGGCCAGCGTATCCAGGTACATCGGTAGCGCGAGATCGGCCTGCCCCAACTCCTCGTACACACCAGCAAGGTTGTTCTGCACGCGCAGGGTCGAGTCGTTTAACGGTCCCAGCACGCGCTTGGACCGCTTCAGCGTTTCCTCGTAGAGCGCCCGGGAACGTTCGTACTCACCCAATTGGTAGTAGACGCCACCGAGGTTGTTCATGTAGCCAATCGTAGCGGGATGATCCTCTCCATACACCCGCCGGGCCGCGTCGAGGAGTCCGGCCTGCAGTGATGCCGCCTCCTTGATCCGGCCCTGCTCCCTGACCACGGAAGCCAGGTTATTCAGCGCGTTGATCAGGTCGGCATCATCGTCGCCGTGCGCTTCGCGCCGCAGCCGAACGACCTCGCGGAGTATCGCCTCCGCCTCTGCGTGGCGACCAGCCTCGCCTATGGCGGTGCCGAGGACTCCCATGATTGTCAGCGTGCCGTCATCGGTCTCACCACGCACCGACTTGCTGCGTTCAAACGCCTCGCGAAGAAGCGGCTCGGCCTCGCCGAACCGACCCTCGTCAAGCAGAATGAGGCCGAGGTTGCCGATCGCGGTGGCCAGGTTGGGATTGTCATCGCGTTGCAGTGCACGCATCTTGTCCACAGCGTTGCGGGCAAGTGCCTCTGCCTCGTCCAGCCGGCGTTGATCCTGGCGAAGCAGCGCGAGGTTGGTCATCGCATTCAGTGCGCTCGGATCGTCATCGCCAACCGTCGCGCCGGTCAACGCCAGGGCGCGCTCGAGATGCGGCGCGGCGAGGTCGTACTCGCCGAGCAGCCGGTACGTCGTGCCCAAAGTGTCGCGGATCGCGACCTCGACGAGCGGCTTGTCGTGAAACCGTCCGCCGGGCGCGCAGGCCTGCTCGATCCGCCGGGCGGCCACATCGAGAACCTCGCGCATGCGAACGTCGCGCCCGCGGCCCGCCTCCATTGATGGCGCTACCGCCGCCAGCAGGTCCTTGTTCAGGAACGCGTTGACCGCCTGAGCGATCTGCGCTTCCCGCTGGGCCCGATCCGCGTTTTCCTGGGCGATTTCGCGTTGCCGGGCCTCCGCGATTCTCGCCAGATCGGCCTGCCGCCATGCGGAAAGCGAGACCAGCAGTGCGGCCGTCACCACCACTCCGAACGCAGCGGCCACGCCCGCCGCCAGCCGATGCCGCTTCAGCCGTTTGCCGAGCAGGTAGATGAGCGAGTCGCGCCTTGCCTCGATCGGCTCGTCGCGCAAATAGCGCTCAAGGTCGCGGGCCAGGTTGCCGGCCGACTGGTAGCGCCGCTCCGGTTCCTTGTGCAGGCACTTCAGGACGATCGTCGCGATCTCGTCGTCGATCGCCCGGTTCAGTTTCCGCGGGTCGATCGGCGCGGCGTGCAGAATCTGATCGAGCACCTCGTGCGCGCTGCCGGTCACCTGATACGGAAACTCGCCCGTGATCAGTTGGAAGAACACGACCCCCAGCGCGTAAACGTCGGTCCGCAGGTCGACCTGGTCCGCCTTGCCCGCCGCCTGCTCCGGGCTGGCCCAGGGCATCGAACCGACGAACTGGCCCGGCGCCGTCACGAACGACGATTCGCCCGCGCCTCCGAGCGCCAGCTCCGTGGGC
The DNA here is from genome assembly GCA_040235375.1 of Phycisphaerae bacterium. Classification (GTDB taxonomy): domain Bacteria; phylum Planctomycetota; class Phycisphaerae; order UBA1845; family UBA1845; genus JBECKQ01. Next base: position 8,798 of record JBECKQ010000418.1, read on the forward strand.
TTGGCCAGGCCGAAATCGAGCACATAGGGCTCTCCGGAATGATCGACGCGAATGTTGCCCGGCTTCAGGTCGCGATGAATCACGCCGCGCAGGTGCGCCGCGTTGACCGCATGGCACACTTTCAGCAACAGCTTCAGGATCTGTAGCAGCGGAAGCCTACGCGATCGCACATGTTCGTCCAGCGGGAGGCCGTCGATGTAGTCCATCACGAAATAGCTGTTGCCGGCCACCACGCCGCTGTCGTGCACGGCGACGATGTTGGGGTGCCGCAACTGCCCGAGGATATAAACCTCACGCTCGAATAAGGCACGCCCCCGCGAACTGGCGAACGGTCCCTCGCGCATCACCTTGATGGCGACGGTGCGCTGGGTCGATTTCTGCCAGGCTCGATACACGACACCCTGCCCGCCGCGATGAATCTCGGCATGTATCTCGAAGCCGGGAATTTCCGGCGCCACATCCGCGCTGGCCAGGCGCGCAGCCAGACTGGTGGGATCCATGGCGTGCGTGGGCGCGTCGTGCACGTTTCGAAAGGCCGCGCTGATCAGCCGCTTCTGACGATCACCTTCAGATTTGTCACCGCCTCCGATTTCGGTCATCGACAGGCACTCCGACAGCCGGTAATCGGGCACCGTATCCCCCGGGGACGTACACCGTTATTCGTCATAGCGGTTCCGGCCCGCTTCCCAATCCGGCCGAATATATCATGCGCGCTCCGCGCCGCGATTGGAAGGCGCCTCCAAGATTCCCGCCCGCGGGCGTATTTGGGGGGACTGGGGATGGACTTTGGCATGCAACAGGCGCCCACGACCACGTAAGTCAGGGAGGCGGCTTTGAGACTTCGCCGCCGCTCGGTCTGCGGCTCGCTACGACTGTACTCCTGAGCTCCGCTGCTACGGTCCTCGGCGTCCGTCCCATCAAGGCTATCACTGGATGATCTCGCGGTCTTGGGCGGAGATTCGCGGCGCGGTCGACCATCCCGGCGAAACGCCTCGGTCAATCGGACTCATCGCGAGCCAGCTTGTTCGCCAGCGAATGCGCGATCAGTACGGCCTTCAGAGCCAGACACTCACGCTCCAGGCTATTGACGGCCGGGTCGGCCTCGCCGGGATTGCCGTCACCCGCTTCGAATCGTTCCACGGCCACCGCGGCCTGCGTGGCCGGTTCGGCTGCAAGGTAGATCAGTGTCCCCTTCATGCGATGGGCCAGCTCTCCTGTCCTGACGAGGTCGCCTGCAGCCAGAGCCTCACGCATTTGTGGAAGCAGGTTTTCGACTTCCTCGTAGAAGTGCTGGATCATGCTACGCACCATGTTCATGTTGCCGAAGCACCGCGACTGCGCCTCGTCGGGGTCGAAGACGACACAGCCTGAAGGCGGAAGTGCTTCCGCGGCTTTCGACGTGCCGCTTGACACGTCGGGGATGGGACCGGTGCCGCAAGCGAAGCTCTCGACGAGGCTGATCGTCTCCCCGGCGTTGATCGGCTTGGAGAGATAGCCATCCATACCCGCATCCAGGCAGCGTTGCCGATCACTCTCCATCGCGTGAGCCGTCATGGCGATTATGGGCACACGGCTGCCGCCGATGTCGCGGTTGCGGATCGCCGCGGTTGCTTCCAGCCCGTCCATTCCCGGCATCTGCAGGTCCATCAGGATCACGTCGTGGCGGCTCTGCTCGGCCAGGCGGAGCGCCTCTTGCCCATCGGCCGCGACTTCGACCACGTGGCCGCGATCGTGCAGGATGTAGGTGGCCAGCTTCTGGTTGGCAGGGTTGTCTTCGACCAGCAAGATGCGGAGTTGGCGGAGGGCTCTGGCCGGCGGGCTGGCAGCCGGCTCGAGCTCGGGAAGGGGTCCGGTTGCCAGGGGCAGTCGGACCGTGAAGTAGAAGGTGCTCCCTTTGCCCACCTCGCTTTCGACCCGGATGCGCCCGCCCATTATCTCGACGAGGCTCTTCGAGATGGAAAGGCCCAGCCCTGTTCCGCCGAAACGCCGCGTCATCGAGACATCGGCCTGTTGGAAAGGCTGGAAGAGACGCGCCTGGGCGGAGGGCGGGATGCCGATCCCGGTGTCTCGCACGGCGAACTCCAGGCACGCCTCGCCTTCGTGCGGCAGGTTGCGGACAACAACTTCAACGTCGCCGCGGTCGGTGAACTTGATGGCGTTGCTGCCCAGGTTGAGCAGCACTTGCTGCAAACGCATCCGGTCGCCGATCACTCCGTCGGGTATCTCCTCCGGCACGTGGCAGCAGTAGCAAAGTCCCTTCTCGCTGGCCCGAACGGAAAGCACGCGCGTGGTCTGGTCCAACATTCGTCGCAGGCTGAAGGGGGCTGCCTCCAACTCCAGCTTGCCCGACTCGATCTTTGCGGAGTCGAGCAGGTCGTTCAACAGGGCGAGGAGCAGGTCGGCCGAATCCTTGGCGGTTTGCAGGCAGTCCTGGGCGGTTGGGTCCTTCACCTTCGGCAGGGCGACGTCGATCATGCCCAGGATGGCGTTCATGGGCGTGCGCAGCTCGTGGCTCATGCTGGCGAGAAACCGGCTCTTCGCCTCGGTGGCGGCCTCGGCGGCAGTCTTGGCGGCGGCCAGCGCTTCCTCGGCCCGCTTACGCTCGGTGATGTCGGTTCCAACCGCCAGAATTCCTAGCACGTGTCCATTTTCGTCCAAGATTGGCTTGTTGGTCCAAGCCATCCAGACTCGGCTTCCATCCCTTCGGACATTTTCATTGATAGTGTTCACGAATCGCTCAGGGTCTGCCACGATGTCTCGAACCAGACCTGACAGATCTTCTCCGGATGAATCCTCTTCGGGGACCAAAATGCGCACGTCTTTTCCAACAATCTCATCTTCCTCGTAACCGAAAAAGTTTTGAGCGTACTCATTGAAAAAAGTCACTGTGCCGTCAACCTTCCAGCGGACAATGGCGCTGTTCGCATTCTGGACGAGCTCGCGGTATTGAGCCTCCCTCTCTCTGAGTGCCTCCTCGGCCCGCTTGCGCTCGGTGTCGTCAACGACATACCCCTGGATCTCGTACAACTCGCCCTGGTCGTCGAAATGGCCCACGAGGTTCTCCACGACGTAAATGGGGGTGCCGTCGCGGCGTTTCCGCCAGGTTTCATAGTGAGCGAGCTTCCCTTGCGCCCGAAGGGTGGCCAAGATCGAATCCCGTTCTCCGGGATCGATATAGAGTGCGAGCACGCTCCTGCCCGCTGCGGCGTCGGCCGAGGAGAACCCGAAGATGTCGGCAAACGCCGCGTTGCACACGAGGATGCGTCCTTCGCACGTGCACAGGAAGTCCCCCGACAGGTCCTCTTCAAACAAATGATGGAAACGGCTCTCGCTCTCCCGCAATGCCTCCTCGGCCCTCTTGCGGTCGGTGACGTCGCGGTTCGTTTCGAGAATACGTTCTATCCCGTCGATTCCGAGCACGAGTTGATGTCGGGCCGAAACAGTCAACTCGTGTCCATCCCTGTCGTAGTGGCGAAGCTCGCCCTCCCACTGGCCGTGTTTGCGCATCGCTGCTTCGATTTCCAGCCATGGCACGGGGTGGATGGTCTTGAGCAACTTGTGGGTAGCCCGACCCAGCGCTTCGCTCTCAGTAAAACCGTACAGTTGTTCCGCACCTCGGTTCCAATGCTCAATACCGCCGTCTTTCCGCCAGACAATGATGGCATCATAAGAAAGGTGTAGTAACCGTGCCTGTTGCCGTAGTGCCGCCTCGGCCCGCCTGCGGTCGGTGACGTCGCGGTAGTTGGCGACGACCGCAGCGACGCCCGGGTCGTGGAGAAAGCTCTGCGCAACCGCCTCGATGTCCCGCCACGAGCCGTCCGCGTGTCGCAACCGGAACTCGGCTGTCACCGGCGTCCCGTGACGGCTCTTGGCCGTCTCGAAGAACGCACGCTTGGCTGACAGGTCGTCGAGGTGGACGATCGGGTCGCAAAAGACGTTCCGGCCCATCCGCTCCTCGGGCCGGTACCCCAGCAGCCGCTCGATCGACGGGGACTGGTACAGGACCGTGCCCTCGCCGTCGAACAGAGTGATGATGTCGGACGAGTTCTGAACCAGGGCGCGGAATCGCGCCTCGCTGACCTGCAACGCCTCCTCGATCCGCCGGCGCTCCGTCACATCGATGCCCGTGGCGACCACGTACTGCACGGCTCCGAAGGAGTCCGTCAGGCAGCTACTGCTCCAGTGGATCAGCCGCCGAGTGCCGTCCTTCGCGACCCAGTAGTTTTCGTAGACGTTCGGAAACCGGCCAGCCTGAAGTTCTGCGAAGACGGCTTTGCCGGACTCAGCCTCCTCGGCAGCCAGCAGGAAATCCCAGACGCACTTTCCCTTGACCTCCGCCAGCGTGTAGCCGGATACCTCTTCGCAGGTGCGGTTGAAGCTCACAATCCGCCCCTGGCGGTCCAGCACGGCGACCAGTGCCCCGACCGTCTTGAGCACCTCGGAGACGAAAGCCGGTTGTCGATGCAGGTTCTCTACCAGAGGTATTCTCCATGCGCCAGACTCTCTTGCGGACGCGATGGCCGCGACCAGCATGTATAGGCCGCCGAGAAACTGCGCCGCCCGGCCCGGCAGGGTGTTCGTATTCCGGAGCAGACGCCCGTGTCGGCCTTCGCCTGCTCCCCGCGATTCCGCGAACGGCTCGCTCAAGGCACTCCGCGTGCGCCGAGTCCAGCCGCCTTGTCGTAAACCGCATGGATGACCGAATGAGTATTGTCCACCATGATCGGAGAAGCAAGACCGGCGTGGTCAACTGCGCCTCGGGCGTTATTCCGGCCGTCAGGCGGGCAAGCTGCCCGCGACGCGTACCTGCGATCGGAAAGCACGTCGAAAGAGCCGTGAACCAGGCAAAGCCGGCGGTATTCGTCAGGTTTCGCGCAGAGCGCTGGCGATCGGCAGGCGGGCGGCGCGGATCGCGGGGAAGAGGCCGCCGACAAGGCCGATGGCGGCCGCCCAGACGATGGCGCTGATCAGAAGCTGCGGCGTGACGGAGAACGAAAACGCGACCTGGCTGAACGTCTGCCAGTTGATGGTCGTGGCCTTGAAGCCGTTGAAGGCGAAGTAGGCGATGGCCGCGCCGCCCGCGCCGCCGGCCAGCGCCAACGCCAGCGACTCGAACATGACAGATAGAACGATCGGGCCGGAACCGAAGCCCAGCGCGCGCAGCGTGGCAATTTCGCAGGTGCGTGCGGCGACCGCGCTGTACATCGTGTTGAGCGCGCCGAACAGGGCGCCGAGGGCCATCAGCGCGGCGATATACACTCCGATTCTCTCGATGAATGTCGTCAGCATGCTCGACTGGTCAGCCAGGTAGTCGGACTGGCGCATGGCTTTGACCTCGAGTTGCGGGTTCGAGGTCAGCGCGTCCTTGAACGGCTGGAATGCCTGCGGCGAGGCCAGCTTGACGTGGACCGCCTGGAACGAGTCTCCCCGGTGATACGCGGGCTGGAGAACTGCCGCGTCGGTCCAGATTTCCGACTCGGCCGAGCCGCCTCCGCCGCGGAATATCCCGGTGACCGTCCAGTTGTTCTGACCGATGCGGATCGTTTTGCCCACGTCGAGTCCGGCGAAGGAGCGGGCGGCGCCTTGGCCAACGATCACTTCGTCGCGGCCGGCATGGAACATCTCGCCGGCGACCATGTGAATGTCGCCGCGCACAGCGGTCGCGGCCTTCTCGACGCCGCGCAGGGGGACGTTGGCGTCGGTGCCGGTGCTGCGCTTGGGCAGGTTGATGATCACGAAGAGCTCGGCCGAAGCGAGCGGGCCGTCCGCGGTGCGGGCGACGCCCGGCGCGTCGGCGATGAGTCGCGTGTCCTCGCGCGAGAGTCCGCTGGTCATCTCGCTGTCGGCGCCGCTGCGGAGGACAATCGCGACGTCATCCGGTCCGGAAACGGTCATAGCCGCACGGAAGCCCGCGGCGATGGAGAGCACGCCGACGAGCACGGCGACCACGCCGGCAATGCCGACCGCTGCGGCGATGGCCGATCCTCGTCGCTGCGGGATCGTACGCAGGTTGAACTGCGTGACGGAAAAGACCTGAGAAAGCCAGTTGATCATACGTGCCTCCGCAGGGCCACGGCGATCTGCAGGCGCATGGCCTGAAGAGCCGGCAGGATTCCCGCGACGATACCAAGGGCAAAGACGATGCCCACGCCGATCAGCAGGTAGCGCTCCGGCAGAACGAATACCGGGAGCATCGAGGGAACCGGACTGCCACTGGCGGCGATCAGCCAGGCGACGCTCAAACCGGCCGATCCGCCAACTGCGGCGATCAGGCACGATTCAGCGAGCACGAGGGCGAGCATCAGTCTGCTCGAGTACCCCATCGCTTTGAGCACGCCGAGTTCCTCGACACGCTCTCTTACCGACTGTGCCATCGTGTTGCCGGCCACCAGCAGAATGGTGAAGAACACGGCGCTGAGGACGGCGATCAGGATCGTGCCGATATTGCCGATTTGCTGGACGAAGCCCTGGGCGAAGGCCCCCTCCGGCTCCGCCTTGGTCTCGTACGGCGAATTGGCGAACTCGGCGTCGATCGCCTTGGCGACCTGCTCGGTCTTGTTGGGGTCATCAACTCGCACTGTGTACCAGCCAACCAGCCCCTTGCCGCGGGCGCGGGCTTCCTCGAAATAGTCGTAGCGGAAGAAGAAGCTCGATGTGTCGGTGGCCTTCTTCGCGCCGGTGTAGATGCCGACGATGTCGAACTGCCAGGCCTCGCCGCCTTGGCGCTGCCAAATCGGCGACATCAGCGGAATACGGTCGCCGATCTTCCATTTGAACCGGTCGGCGAGGGTGCGCCCGACGATCGCTCCAGTGCGCGTCTTCAACCATGCCTCTTTCTGATCTTCGGGCAAAACGTATTCGGGGTAGACCTTGAAGAAATCCTCCGGATTGACCGGGAATGTCCCGAAGAAGTTCTTCGGCTCGTTCTGATAGATGCCGTTGAACCACGTCATGTGAACGACATCCTTGACGCCGGGGATGTTCGCCATGCGCGCCCCGTAAGACTCGGGCAGCGACATGATCAGCGACACCTTGTGGCGGACAATGAGGCGGTCCGCACCGGCCAGGGAGACGCCGGCTGTAAACGCCTCCTTGAGCGCGCACAGCAGGCCGAACAGCACAAACGCCACGAAGATGGACAGCACCGTGAGCGAAGTGCGCAGCTTGCGGCGCTTCAGATTGCTCCAGACCAGGTGGAGATACTTCACTCCTGCTTCTCCGTGGACAGGCGGCCCTTGTCGAGATACAGCGTGCGCGCCGCCCGCGCGGAGGCATGCGGATCGTGCGTGACCATGATGATGGTCTTGCCGTGCTCGCGATTGAGGGCCTGGAGCAGGCCGAGGATCTCATCGCCCGCCTTGCGGTCGAGATCGCCGGTGGGCTCATCGCACAATAGCAACGTGGGGTCGCTCACAATCGCCCGGGCGATGCCGACGCGCTGCTGCTCTCCGCCCGACAGCGTGCGCGGGTAGTGCCGCATGCGGTGCGACAGGCCGACGATTCCGAGCGCGGTTTCGACGTGCTTGCGCCGCTGCGACTTGGACAGGTGCGTGAGCAGCAGCGGCAACTCCACGTTTCGTTCGGCCGACAGCACCGGGAGCAGGTTGTAGAACTGGAACACGAAGCCGACGTGCCGGGAGCGCCACGCGGAAAGCTGCCGGCCGGGCATCTGGTCAATGCGCTGGTTGCCGATGGTGACGGAGCCGGTGGACGGCCGGTCAAGCCCGCCGATGAGGTTCAACAGCGTCGTCTTGCCGGAACCGGACGGTCCCATCAGGGCGAGGAAATCGCCTTCGGGCACTTCGAGGTCCAGGCCGGCCAGCACGTGAATCACTTCCGAACCGCGATGGAACGTACGATCGACATTGCTGACGTGAACGAGCATGCCGTTCTCTGAGGTCATTGAGCCTCCTCTCTGACGCGGGCGCCGTCCGACAATGGTCCGGCGCCGTCCACCACAACCCGCTCGCCGGGGCTGACGCCGGCCGCGATCGTCACCTTGTCGCCGGTTGCTTCGCTGATGGTCACGGCCCGGCGTTCGACCTGGCCGTCGCGCACGATCCAGACCACGTCGCGCCCGTCGCGCGGGCTGATCGCGGATTTCGGAATGGTAACGCCCGACGGCGCCGTCGTCGCCTCCTTCCCGCTCTGGAACGCTACCTTGACGCTCATGTCGGGCAGGATGCGCGGATCGAGCTGGGCAAAACCAACGCGAACCTTCACTGTCGCCTTCTGCCGGTCCGCCGTGGGGATGATCGCAATCACTTTCGCGGGAATCCGCCAGTTCGGATAGGCGTCGAGCGTGGCCTCCACCGGCTGGCCCGGCTGGACGCGATTGATGTAACTTTCGTTAACGTCCACTTCGATCTCGAGCGAGCTCATGTCCACGACGGTGCAGATGCCGGTGCGGGTGAAGCCTCCACCGGCCGAGATCGGCGAGATCATCTCGCCCGGCTGGGCGTTCTTCGAGGTCACGACGCCGGCGAAGGGGGCGCGGATGATCGTGTCGTCAAGCTGCTGCTTCCAGAGTGCCACCTCACGCTCCTGGACATCCACGTCCGCCGTCTGGCGATCGAGCCGCGCTTGCAGCGCTTTGGCGTCCGTGTCGGCGCGGTCCAGCTCCACCTGGGCGGCGTAGTGTTCGGCTTGCAGGCGTTTGAGCCGATCGAGTTCGCGATTCGCCTGCAAGAGATTGGCCTTGGTTTCCTCGATGGCCTTGCGGGCCGAATCCAACTGGGCCTCCGCCAGGCGCAGGTTCCTCTCGACATTGGATGAATCGATCCGGGCGAGCACCTCGCCTTCCTTGACGTGCATGCCTTCCTCGACCAGCACTTCCATCACCTTCCCGGTGACCTTGGACGAGATGGTAGCCTCACGCCGGGCGGTGACGTACCCGGAGGCGTTGAGCAGCGTCGTATCGTCGCCGGCCGCCACGCTGGGGACGACAAAGGTGTGCACGAGGACGGGTTTGGGCCGGCTGAGCCACCAGACAAGACCAACGGCCACCGCCACGATTGCCAGCGCAGTCGCCACGATCGCGACCGGTAGCTTTCGCGACGGTGCCTGCGTGCGGTCGATGCGCAGGGAATCGAGCGTGTTCTTGTCCGGACTCATCACATTTGGCTCCTGCCCCGTTGCTGCGAGGCGTCGAATCCCTGGCGTGCCGGGTTTATATCGCAGGTGGCGGTAATTGGCGAGTGCATCACGGTCCTTACCCCGAATCCCCTACGCCCCTCGCGAATACGCGCCCGTGTCAGAGCCGCGGCTGTGAGGGAGCGGACGGCGGCGATATCCCCGCGGCGCCCAGGCGCGCCCCTGATTCAGGACACCATTGACACTCCACGTGGTGTTGCGCATCTGTGTTTGGAGGCTCGACGTTTGCCAGACGCGGTGACTTTCGCCATCGTCTATACGGACGATGGACTCAAGGCCCCGGTTCGAGAGGATATGACAATGCTCTCCCGCTACACGATCTACCGAGGCGCCCGCCCGCCGTCCGATCCGCTGCCTGACGGCATTCGCCAGGACATCCGCTGGCGGTCCACGCGTCATCCGCTCCATCCGCCGGAGCAGATCGTCAAGCAGTATCTGGAGGCACCCGGGGCGAAAGCTTGGCAGGCGTTGCGGCGTGCCTACCTCGCGGAGCTGACTCGGCGGTTCCGCGAGGATCGAACGCCGTTTGACGAACTCGCCGCGCTTGCCAAGGACAGCGACGTCTTCCTGGGCTGCAACTGCCCGACGAAAAAGAACCCCCGCGTGGACCACTGCCACACCTGGCTCGCGCTCGAGTTCATGAAGAAGAAGTACCCCAAGCTAAAAGTCGTGTTCCCGCCCAGGAGCTGACGAGTTCGGAGCGCGCCGGGTCCCTTGATCTGGATTAATTTCAGTGGCGGCTTTTTCTACCCCTCCGAGCGTAGAAGCGGTGGCAGGGGGGCTCACGCGCGCGGGGTGAACGCCAGCGCCGATTCCTGCGACCACACGCCGGGGATCTTCGTCGCGCACGACGGGCACTTGCCGTCCGTGATGGCGTTGCCGATGACGCGGAATCCCACGCGGCGAATCAGTTCGTGCTTGCAGTTGTGGCAATACGTGTTCTCGCCGGGGTGCATCGGCACGTTGCCGGCGTAGGCGTAATGGATGCCCGCCTCCAGAGCGATCGTCCGGCAGCGATCGATCGTCGACACGGGCGTCTGCGGCAGGTTGGTCAGCCGGTAAGTCGGATGAAAGCGCGTGAAGTGTATCGGCACGTCGGCGCCGAGGTGCTCGAGCACCCATTCGCTCAGCTTCTTGGTCTCGTCCGGCGAATCATTGAGCGTCGGGATGACCAGCATGACGAGCTCGAACCAGATGCCGATGTCCTTCAGCGTTTCGAACGTTTGCAGCACGGGCTTCAGCTCGGCGGCGCACTGCTCCTGATAGAACTGCTCGGTGAACGCCTTGAAGTCGATCTTGACACCGGTGAGGTACTTGCAAAGCTCGCGGAGCGGCTTCTCCTGAATGTAGCCGTTGGAGATCATCACGCTGCCGACGCCTTTGCCGCGAGCCAGCGCCGCCACGTCGTGCATGTATTCATAGAAGATCACCGGCTCGGAATAAGTGTAGGCAATGGTGGGGCAATTGCGCGCCTCGCAGAGCGCGACTAGACGGTCCGGCTCGACGTGCACGCTGGACACCTGCTCCGGACGGAACTGGCTGATCTGCCAGTTCTGGCAGAACTTGCATTCGATGTTGCAGCCGGCCGTCGCGACGGAAAACGCATTCGTGCCGGGCAGATAGTGAAAGAGCGGCTTCTTCTCGATCGGATCCATGTTCGCCGAGCAGATCGCGCCGTACACGAGCGTCTGGTACGCGCCGCCCTGGTTCTCCCGAACGCCGCAGTAGCCGCGCTCGACGTCGGCGACTTCGCACTCGCGCGGGCACAGGGCGCACTTGATCTTTTTACCGTCGGCCTTGTCCCAGAACATCGCTTCGTGGCGAGCGAGTCCTTTAAGCTTCGGTCCGCTCAACTCGCCGGCGCCGGCCACGTCCTGGGCGAGCACCAGCTTACCGCGGCTCAGCAGGCACGCGGCACTGCACGCCGCCCCCCAGCGCAGCACGTCGCGCCGCGACGGCTCCAACAGGATGTTGCGAAGTCGCTCCACGTTACAGCTCGATTCGTTCAATGCGTCTCGGGTCCGCAATCCCCAGGCCACGGCCGGCCGCCGTGGCAATGTGCTTCGCCGGGCGGTCGTCGTCGGCGAGCGATTTCAGTCCGGCCGCGTTGCGTTTCTTCTCCAGCAGGTCGGCCGCGACGGCGTCGGCCGCGACGAAATCGTTGCTGACGATGAGTCCGCCGAACGGCCAGGCGTATCCCGGATTCCGGCCCGGCCCGCCGTGATACTGGGCGCGCGTCGCGTCGCACACCGTCAACCACCACTTCGGCGCGATGAACCGATGCGAGACCACGTCAGCGACGTATGGATCGCAGTTCGTGCCGTGGTACTTGTTCGGGTTGTGGATCGCGCCGTAGAAGTTCTTCATGCCGAGCGACACGCCGGCCAGATTGTGGTCCTTCAAAACCGGCACGCTGATGAGCGCATCCACCTGCTCGGCCACGATCTTCGAATAACACGAGCCGATGGCGCCGCTGGTTTCGACCTCTCGCTGATAGCCGCTGCCGATGCCGTCGGTATCGGTGCCGTAGCAGCGCGGCCCGCTGGACGATTTGTTCAGCTTGAAGCCCGCCGCGGAAAGCTCGGAGTCGAAGCGGTCCCAGATCAGGATGTTCTCCGCAGGCACGCCCGCTTCGCGTAAGCCGGCGACGACGGCATCGACGACGGCCGGCCGCGTGCTCAAACCCAGCGTGTTCACCTTGATCCCGACGCGATCGGATGTCTTGAACAACCGGCGCCAGGCCTGCGCGGCCGTCGCCTCGCCGGTCAGTCGCTGCATGCAGGCGGCGAGCATCGTCTGCAGTAGTTCCGCGTGTTCGCCGACGGCGCCTTTCTTCAGGGCGTCGTCGCGCCCGATCACCACGCGCGCGGAGCGCTGCGGCGCGTCTCCGCCGGCCGCCAGCAGCCGGTTCCAGGGCAAAGCGGCTCCGGCTGCCGCCGCGCCGATCTGCGCGAGGAAGTGGCGTCGCGAACTGTGCTCGGTCATGGTTTGTCCGTGCCTTTTGCTTCCGGTTCGCCGAAGACTTCCGCCTCGAACGAATAGATTTCGGCGTCGGGATTCTTCCACGTGTCCAGCGGCAGGCCCGCCTTGCGGCACGTCTGGGCGAGGAATTCGTCGCGGGTCCAGCCGCGCTCGTAGGCCACCTGCGGCAGCAGCACGCCGCGGCGCGGGCCCATGGAGATGAGCAGGCCGTGCCGCCCAACGATGATGTCCTTCGTGTCGTGGACGCGTTGCATCGGCGTCAGGTAGCTGATTTCGATGTGGATCGAGCCGAGTTCGGCGGCGGTGATGGGATTATCGAGGAAGCGGGGGTCCTGGCAGGCGGCGACGGCGTTGTGCACGACCGACTCGTACAACGGGCCGACCGCGGTCATATTGCCGATGCAGCCGCGCAGCCGGCCGTGGTTTTGCAGCGTCACGAAGCATGCGCCCGGCTCCGTCAGCTTCGCCGACAGAGCGGAGGCATCCGGCGTCTTGACCTCACGGTTGGCGAGGTACGCTGCGGTGGTCTCACGGGCAATCCGCAGAAGCGTGGCGCGGTCCTGTTCGTTGATCGTTCCCTTTTTGTGCGTGAAGACGAACGATTGGTACGTCACACTGTTGGTCCAGTCGCCGGTCATGTGCCCGGACGTGTCAAAGGCGGTTCGGACAGCCTCCGCGCCGCCCTTCATGGACAGCGTACGGAGCAGCAGCGTGATGGGGCCGCGGCCGCAGATCGTGTCGCGTGTGTCCTGAAGGTGTTCGAGAAATCCGTCGACGTCGCCACGCAGCAGCGGCGCGGCCGCCTGCTCCGCGAGCTTCTTCAGGTTCGCCTCAGCGTTGTCCGTGAACGGCACGTATCCGTAATTCGGCCCGTAGTGCGTGAAATCGCTGCTGGCGACGAGCAGCGTGTTGTCGTCGAGCAGCGGCGCGATCGCTGTCGCAGCCTGTGTGCACTGCTCCGGCGACAGGCGGCCCACCAGCATCGGCACGAGCTTGAAGTCGCCGACGGCCCGCTGGAGAAGCGGCAGTTGCAGCTCGAGCGAGTGCTCACCGGCGTCCACGCTCGGGTCCGACAGAAAGACCGGCGCCGCCAGCAGCCTGTCGCACGCTTCGCGGTCGATCGGCACGTCACCGAGCGGCGTCTGGTACGCGGTCAACTCCTTCGGCACCTCGATGCCTTCGTATCGACCGGCGTTGCGGTGACTGAACGCCAGTACGATCACGCGGTCGTACTTTTGCCCGCGCAGCGTTGAGTACGCCGCGGCCGCGACCGGCGCGCTGTATCGATAGCCGGCGTGCGGAGCGATGACGGCGAGCGGCTTGCCGGTCACCGGCGGGGCGTTCGCGTCGGACATCATTTGATCGATCTGTTCGCGAAGCTGCTGCGCATCACCGGGGTACCAGGTGCCGGCGCAATACGAGGGCCTCACCTTCGCCGCGAACACCGGCCCCGCGGTGCACGCGCACGACAACAGGGCTGCCATCAGCAGCCACGAGGAATGATTGGTGTCCATGAGAAGTGCGCCTCCGTCAAACATGCCGCCATAATCATACCACCATTTTGCGACGGTGCCCGCGGTTGCCCGCTGAAAAGCGGTTATTACAGATCCCTGACGCCGGCGTGTTAGCGGGCGCCGAAATCCCGTCTGCGGCGGGCCTTTACGGGGCGCGGGCGAGCGCCGTCGTGAACGACGCCGCCCGCGGCCAGGGCGCGGACATTTTCGACAAACCGCGGTAGAATCGGCCGCACATGCAAGAGACGCAACACCGCTCTCATCGCCGGCTGTCCCAGGTGGTCCGCGCCCTGGCCGTTGCGGCCATCGTGATCCCCCTGGTCTTTGCGGCGATTCATCTGTGGAACCGCGATCCGGCTCAGCCGGCACGCCTCGGCGAGCTGGTCCACCCCGGAGCCGCCGCCGGTTGGAACGTCCTGCTCGTCACGCTGGATACCACCCGGCCGGACCACCTCGGCTGCTACGGATACGCCGCGGCGGAGACGCCTACGATCGATGCTCTGGCCTCCTGCGGCGTTCGGTTCGACGAGGCGGTGACCAGCGCCCCGATCACGCTGCCCTCGCATTCCACGATCATGACCGGACTGATACCGCCGAACCACGGCGTGCGTGACAACGGCACGCACGAGTTGCCGGGCAACGTGGTTACGCTTGCGGAGCTCCTGAAGGGGCAAGGCTACGACACGGCAGCGTTCGTCGGCTGCTTCGTGCTCGACGCTCGCTACGGCCTTGATCAAGGCTTTGACACGTACGATTTCAGTGTCCCGGAAGAAGGTTTTCGAGAGGCGAATCTGTCCTTCAACGAGCGACCGGCCGACGCGGTGACGGACGCGGCGATCAAATGGCTCGACTCACGGACGGGGTCGGCGCCTTTCTTCGCGTGGGTTCACTACTTTGACCCTCACCAGCCGTACTCATCCCCGACGGTTGGCCTGCAGCGCTTCGACGGCCGCCCATATGATGCGGAGATTGCCTACGTTGACATGCATCTGGCCAGGCTCATCGCCCGGCTGAAGGATCGAGGCCTGGCCGACCGGACGTTGGTTGTCGTCGCTTCCGACCATGGTGAGGGTCTGGGCGAGCATGGCGAGACGACGCACGGCTTTCTGCTGTACGACTCCACCGTGCGGGTTGCCTTGATCATCTCCAGTCCCATGCTCTTCGACGGCCCGTATCGAGTTGAGGATCGCCTCGTCGGACTTGTGGATATCTTGCCCACGTTAGCGAGCATGCTCGGCATGGATTCGCCTGAAGGCCTGGATGGAGTGAATCTGCTCGACACCGATTTCGACGCCGACCGGGTCATCTACATGGAGACGATGTATCCCTACTATGCGGCGGGATGCAGCCCGAGCTTCGGCGGCAGGCGCCGCGATGCGAAATTCATCCTCTCTTCCCGTCCCGATTACTACGATCTCCGCCGCGATCCTCACGAAACCGTGAATCGTTACGGCGACACTCCCACTGTGAATGAGCTTTCCAAGCAACTGGAAGCAATCATGAACGGGTGGGAAGAAGACTGGGGGCGCAGCAATCGCCGGTTGCTGACGTCCGATGAGAGGGACCGACTCACCGCCCTCGGCTACATCCACAGCGACACGGCCGGCCAGGGCGCTACCCAGGACTTCACTCAAAGCGATATCGCCAAGCCTCTGGAGACGCTAACCGATCCGAAGCACTTTCTGCAAGTCTTCGAGATGGCGGAAGATGCGCAGCGATTGCGGAGGCAAGGGGAGCTGACCGAAGCACTGGCCCGTGCGCGGCAGGCGGTCGATCGGCTTCCGACATTTCAGAGGGGAAGTCGTGTGTTAGCAAGCATCCTCCTCGACGCGGGACGCCCGGAAGAGGCGATTGCCTGTCTGCGGAAGTCGCTTGAAGTGGCTCCTGACTATGCGGCTACGATGCTGCTTGCGGAAATCCTCTGCCAGCTCAATCGAAGTGAGGAGGCGTACGAACTGCTCGACAAGGCGATCCAGGAGGCTCCGCAGAACGGCAACGCTCTGATGGTCCGCGGCGACTGCCTCGTTCAGCAGGGGCAGTGCAACGAGGCGATCAAGACGTATCAGGAGGCCGCCCGACTCGATGAGAATCGCGTGGGCATTGCTGCGACTCGTCGCATTGAGCGTGCCCGCAGCTTGCAGAACGGCGAGTCCGCGCCGTGAGCACTTCATCCCAGGCCGGTCGAAGTGCCGGCTCGATAACCAAAGACCACGGCGTGTCCCTGCGGGCCAGACCGTGCCACCCAGTGGTTCGTGCAGGCTGTTTACGTGTACGCGGCGATCGACTCGAGAAACGTGCGGCCGTACAACGCCAGCTTGGTCTCGCCGACGCCGGTGACGGCGAGCATGTCGGTGAGTGTGGTCGGTTTGAGGCGGGCCATGTCGCGTAGCGTCGCGTCGCTGAAGATCATATAGGCGGCCACGCCGCGGTCTTTTGCCAGGGCACTTCTCGTTTGGCGCAGGCGCTCAAAGAGTCCCTCGTCGACGCCCTCCCAGCTTGCCCGTTCGCCACGGCTTTTTCTTGTTCGCTTGGCCTTGGCCTTGAGCAGCAGCACTTTACGCCCGCGGCGCATCACGTCCCAGGAGGCGTCGTTGCATTGAAGCACCGGTCGGTCGCCGCCCGTCCGCGCCACCAGTCCCTGATCGACGAGTTGAAATACCCAGTTGGTGAGGGTTTTTTCGGCGACGTCGCCAAGCAGCCCGTACGTGCTGAGGCCATCGTGGCCGCGCCGCCGGATGGTGTCGGAATCGGCGCCGCGCAGAACCTGCACGACATACTGCACGCCGTAGCGGCCTTCGAGGCGGGCGACGCAGGAGAGGATTTTCTGGGCGGTCACCGTTCCATCCTCGACGCCCTCGATCTCGTTGAGGCACACGTCGCATGCTTCGCAGTTCGCCTTGGGATACGCCTGGCCGAAGTAGTCGCTCAGCATGCGGTGGCGGCAGTGGGGCACGGCAGCGTAGCGACGCATCTCCTCCAGAAGTCCCAATTGGGCCTCCAACGCTTCGTCCGCGAGGCCCGCTTCTGCGGCGCTGCGCTTGATCAGCGATTCCCAGCGGGGCATGTCGGCGGCGGAGTACAGCAGGACGCACTCGGCTTCGAGGCCGTCGCGGCCGGCCCGGCCGGTCTCCTGCTGGTAATGCTCGACCGACTTCGGCATTGTGGCGTGGATGATGCAGCGGACATTGCTCCGGTCGATGCCCATGCCGAACGCGACGGTCGCGGCGATGACGTTCACGCTTTCGTCGGCGAAAGCGTCCTGCGTGCTCCGGCGCGTGTCGGGGTCTTGCCCGGCGTGGTAGGCGCGGGCGTCGATGCCGGCGAAGCGCAGGGCGTCGGCCATACCCTCGGAATCCTTGCGCGTCATGCAGTAGACGATGACCGCCTCGTCCTTGTGCCTGCGAATGATCTCCCCCGCCTGCTCGTGGGCATCGACGCGCGGAATCACGCGGTAGGCCAGGTTCGGCCGGTCGAACACGCCGACGAGCACGGCTGGATCGCGCAAGTGCAATTGGGCGACGATGTCATTGCGGACGCGTTGGGTTGCCGTGGCCGTGTAGGCGTGGATGCCGGCCTCGGGGAAGTGCTCGCGCAGCTCGGCGAGCCTGCGGTAGTCCAGCCGGAAGTCGTGCCCCCAATGGCTGATGCAGTGGGCTTCGTCGATCGCGAATGAATGAACGCCGATGCGGCGCAGAAGATCGAGAAACGGCGGCGTGAGCAGCCTTTCGGGCGAGACGAAGATGAGACGGCACTGGCCGTCGCGCACGCGGCGTTGCATTTGGTCGCGCTCCGCCGGTGCCAGTCCGCTGTGCAGGGCGACCGCCGGGTACTCGATGGAGCGCAGCGCATCGACCTGGTCCTTCATCAGCGAGATGAGCGGCGAGACGACCACGTCGGTTCGTTTCGCCACGAGCGGCGGCACCTGGTAGCAGAGTGACTTTCCGCCGCCGGTCGGCAGGACCACGAGCGAGTCGCGCCCGGCGAGCTCCGCGTTGATCGCCTGGTCCTGGAGCGGGCGGAGCCGGTCGAATCCCCAGTAGCGGCGAACCACGGTGGCGATCTCATCGGGGACGGCGTGTACCGGCGATGTTGGCGTCGAATTCACGGCCCAAGTTTATGCAGCAGACCGACGTGTTGCCACCGGCCTCAGGGGGGCAGGATCATGTTCTCGCCAGCGAGTCGCGGATGGCGGCGATGAGCTCCTCGATGGGGCCCCCCTTGGTCAGGTAGACCTTCGCGCCGGCTTGCAGCATCTGCCGGGCCATTTCCGACTGATCGTGCATGGACAGGCCGATGATATGGGGGCAGGTCTGCTCTTCGACGATCTGCCGCGTGGCCACGATGCCGTTCATCTCCGGCATGGTGATGTCCATGACGATGGCATCCGGTCGCAGTTCGCGAGCCTGCTCGATGGCCTGCCGGCCAGTCGCCGCTTCGCCGACGACTTCGATGTCCGGGGCGTCTTCGAGCAGGGCGGTCAGGCCCCGGCGCAGTACGGTGTGATCGTCAACCAGCAGGACGCGGATTCTCTCAGCGCCGGGGACATACCCACCGGTGACGGAGTCTGTGCGCTGCTCCGCGGACTTTCGCTCGGTTGCGGCCGAGGCCACCGCTTCGCGAGGAACGCGGATTTCGATGCGGCTGCCTTCGCCGGCTCTCGATCTTACATTCAACGACCCGCCCAGACAGTCGACGCGCTCTCGCAGAGTGAGCAAACCTATCCCGCTTATGCTCGCGGAGTCATGACCCAACTGAGACGGCGAGATGCCTCTGCCGCGGTCCTCCACAACGAGGGCGATACCGCTCTCGCCCCACGGCAGGAGTTCGAGCCTGGTCGAGCGGACACCGGCGTGCTTGACCACGTTGAACAGCAGCTCGCGGGCGGCGTCGAACAGCAGGAGCTTGATCTCATCGCAGACTGGCCCGGCGTCCTGAGCGATGTGCAGGTCCACGGTGAGCCCCTGCTCCTTCGCCATTCGCCGGGCGAGCCACTGGAGAGAATCGCGAAGATCGGCTTCGTTCAGAAACGGCGGGCTGAGCTCGGCGGCAAGGGAGCGCGACACCTTGACCGACTCGTCGAGAAGTTCCTCCACCTGCCGGAGGATCACTTGCAGCTCGTCGGCGGCGCGCTTGGACAACGCGGTGACGTGGAACTTCGCACCGACGAGCAACTGCTGAAGATGATCGTGCAGGATTCGCGACAGCCGCCGCCGCTCGCGGTGCTCGGCGTGCGTGAGCTGGAGGGCGAGCTTCTGGAGCTGGGCGGCGCGGTTCTCGAGACGATGGTTCAGTTTCTCGAGATTGATGAGCAGATCGCGAACCTGAAACTGCCGACGGCGCGCCTCGAGGGCGGCGTGAAACACCGACAGGAAGGTGGGTACGTCCACCGGTCGTTTCAGCAGCATGGCGTTCCGCCGCGAGGCGAGACGTTCGATTCCGGATCGCTGTCGCGTGCGGGGCGTGAAGATGATCAGCGGCAGGTCGGACCAGGCGGCCTGCTCGTCCAGAACATTCAACAGCTTCGACACGTCGTCCGCAGAGACGGCCTGGTCGGCAATGACCGCCGGCCCGCACGTTTCGTCGGTGATCTGCCGCATCAGCTCCTCGAGCGTTTCACACGACTCGCAGTGAAGGCCCTCGTTCTGCAGGAGCGTGCACACCAGTTCGGCATCGCGCCCGACGGGCGTCAGCACGGGGATGAGAAAGTTCACGCCCCTGTTTTCCGGATGGTCCGCGCTCATCGTGGTCTCGCCTTCTCAACTCCCCCGCTGGCGAGGAGCTCTTCGTAGCGGCCGGTATAGTGCGGCGAGCCCGTCAGCACGCCCGAGAAGTTCGCCAATGGCTGACCTACGGTGACCCCCTTGTCATCGATGCGCAGCTCGCGAATCGTCGATTCGTGAGGGCCGTGCCGCTTTTTCGCGACGGCGATGCAGCGACGCATCGCTCCATTCGCCTCAAAATGGCGGACGACCACGACCGTGTCCGCGAGGTAGCTGGCATCAATCGCCGCCCTGTCGGTGCTGCCTGACAATCCGTGGGCCGTGACGATCATGATCGTCAGGACGCCGGCGGCGCTGAGATAGCTGAGCAGCTCGTGCAACTGGATCATCATCGTCCGGTCATCGGGCACGGCATTCAGGTATCCCGTGAGGCTGTCGATCACGACCAGGCGAACGCCGTCATCGTGACAAGCGGAGCGGACGGTGTGCATGAATTCTCCCGGTGACAGCTCGCCAACGTTGACCTGATTGAGGTCCACGAGGCCGCGCTCGATCTGGCGGCCGATGGACATCCCGATCCCATCGGCACGGCGGATGAATGTCTCCGGACGCTCGTCGAAGCAGTAGATGGTGCTGCGCTCGCCGCGCTCGGCCGCGGCCTGGACGTAGAGGCCGGCCAGCGTGCTTTTGCCGGCGCCGGTGGTTCCGGCGAGCAGGCAGGCGGTGCCCTCTTCGAGGCCGCCGCCGAGCATGGCATCGAGCTCGCCGTTGCCGCTGGCGATGACGTGCCACGCCGCCGTTCGCGGCCGGCCGACCAGCTCGATGCGGGGGTAGATGTCGATCCCCCCGGTGCGAATCCGGAAGTCGTGATAACCGCCGGCGAAGTCCATGCCCCGCATCTTGGATATGCTGACCCGCCTGCGCGGCCGGCCATAAGCCGGCGCCTCCCGGTCGAGGTGGATCACGCCGTAGACGATGGTCTGCATCGTCATGATGTCTTCCTCAGAGGCATCGCCGGCCGTGAGCAGCGCCGTGCATCGTTCGCGCATAAGGGTCCGTTTCAAACGGAGTATCTGCCGGCGCAACTGGAAGGAGTTGTCCATCAGCACCGACAGCTCGCTCAGCGAATCGAGGACGAGCCGCTGCGGATGACGCTGCTCGATCGCGCGGAGGATGGCGTTGGTCGCCTCCGGCAGCTCGATGTCCGTGGGGCTGAAGAGCGTCTGCTCGGAGGACGCCGTGTCCTGCACGTGGTCCGGCAGCTCGACCACGTCGATACCATCGAGCGACCAGTTGTGCGACGCGACGATGTCTATCAATTCGGTTTTGCTTTGCAGGAGCGTCACGTACATGACGCGCTCGGACCGGCGAACGCCTTCCAGCAGGAACTGGAGTCCGAGCGTGGTCTTGCCCGTACCCGGGCCGCCATACAGCAGGAAAATGCGCTCCTTGGGCAGGCCTCCACGGAGTATCCGATCGAGTCCGTCGATGCCTGTGCTGACGCGCTCGGAAAGAACTGGTTCGGCCATGCTGCGTTTGCCCTCTCGCGGAGTCCGTGCCGGTGTGCGAAGTTGTTTCGGCGATTGCCCGTGGACTTCGCCTAGTTTAGTCGTTGCGCGTCGTACGCGGCAAGGCGCGCCGATGCATTTCATCGGACTTATCGCACGCAGTACTTCACCGTCGCTGTCGCTGATCGAGACATTAAGATTTGCTTATCTCGCTCGCATCCGATGAAACGTCGCATAGACGTGGGATATGACGCGCTGCGCGCTGGCGCCTGAACGCCGGCGCCGGTGAATCAGTAAATCAGATCGTGCGCGTCAGAGGCGGCGGCCTGTTCGCCGAGGTCTCGCCGGACAATCCCGAGACCGTGTACGCAGGTCTCGAAGCCGTCGCTCATGCGGCGGAGGAGCACAGCCGGCGGCTCCTCGTCCGGCCGGGTGAGTTCGGAGGCGATTGCGTATGACCGTTTTCCCAGTACGACGAATTCCGACATGCGATCGCGCCACGTCGGCCCGCGCGAGCGGCGTACGCCTTCCGGGAAGACGCCGGTCCAGAACAGCGTGTAGTCGCCGAGTCGCTGGTGCACGCGGCGGTTTCGGAGGCGAACGGGGAGCTCGTCTGCCGCCTCCCAGTGACCGACGATCTCGGCGACCTCGCTTATCGGACGGCCACCGACATCTACCGCCGCGGCGATGTTGTCCACGTGTACAAATTCGATGAGCAGGTCGGAGACATAGTCCGCCACCGCCGGGTCACAGATGCCCAGCTCGGTGTGAAAAGCGTGCTCGACGAGCCCGGCGAACAGTTGCTTGAGCGGATGATTCTCCCGTATCGGCAGCATGGCCACACGCTCCTGAAGCGGCGCCCGGCAATAAACACCAGAATTTCGCTGCTTTTGTCCCCGTTGTGATTTTACGTTTCGGGTATGGGGCGGGCAACCGAAAGAGCCGTCCCGACGCCTCATGCGTCGCGACGCGCTCGCGTTTTTTTCGGGACGTGAATGAAGTCTGCGGCACTCTCGCCGCCGGTGAACGAAAGTGGGCGGCACGTCGTTGTGCCGCCCGCATCGTTGTATCGAGTCGAACGATTTCCTGTGAGGGGCGTGGCCTACTCCGGCGGCGCCGCTTCCGGCTGGGCTTCGGGGGTGGGCGACGGTGATGGCGACGCCTGCGGCATTTGCTCATCGGTCTTCGTCGCGTCGCCCTTTGGCTTCTCGTCCGTGCCTGTCCCGTCGGCCTGCTTCTGGACGCTCCTGGGGATGCGCTCCAGCCGTTGCTGCAATTCCTGGAACAAGTCGAGGATCGGCTTGTTCAGGCTGGTCTTCATTTTCTCGTACGCTTCAATGCGCGCTTGCAGCACTTCGGGCGGTTGCCCGCGCCGATGGACTTCGCTCATACGCTGCTCGAGCATTTTGAAGTCCTTCGCCTTGCTCAAACGATACGTGCGAGCCCGTCCCTTGAGCTCGCGGAGAATGGACCAGGCGGTTTCGGCCTGCGCGTCGTCAAGGCTGTGGCGGCGGATGAACTCGCGGACGTAGGCGTCCCACCAGTCCTCGAGGTTCTTGCTTTCCGTGTGTGCGTCGGCGTTTGGGGGATTCGGCTTCCAGTTGTCGGCGGGCCTCGGCGGTATCGTCGGCTGCGGCTCTTCCGTGTTTGGCTTCGGGAAGATGCCCTGCTCGACCGACTGGCCGTCGGCCATACTGGAAAAGTTTTTCTGCATCTTGGAGAAGGTGCGCTCCATGTCGCGCAGATCCCACTCGTGCACCTTCTTCTGCTCCGGCGTCAGCATCTGCCCCCACTCCTTGTTGGCGCTGAGGATCTCGTCCTGGATGTCCTTCAGCAGCGGCTGCGCCGCCATGCCGATTCGCTTCGCGATTTCGCCGTCGGGCGCTTCGCCGCGCATCTGGTAGCGGGCCATGTCGCGAATGAGCGGCCATATCTCGGGATGCCCGTCGAGAAAGCGGGTGACCCGCTGGGTGAGCATCTTGTGCGTGTATTCGCGCTGCTCCTGGTTGAGGTTGTAGCGCCGCGCGATGTTGTTCGCGGCCTGGTCCATCATCTGGTCGATGTTCCAGAGCTTCGAAATCTCGCGCTTGGCGTCGTCCGCGTCGTCGGCCCGAGCCACCATCGCGGAGCACCACACCATCGGCAACACCAACAGAGCGATCGTCTTCATCCGTCCCATCTGCTCCATCCTCTATTCTGGGGTATCCTTTGTGACCGCCCCGGCCGGGTGGCGACCGGCCGGTGTCGAAGTCGTTTTATTATAACGGCAGGTGGCTGTCCGGGTTGCAGCGATTTCGCGTGCGGTGGGGGCTTGGCAAACTGGATTATCTGGGCAATCGGCGGAAAACCGCACGCACGGCTCGGACAAGGCTTCCGGCCGTCTCACGCAGCCGGTAACGCCACAGGCGGTCGCGTAACTGGCGAACGGCCGAATCTTCCGGGTCCACGTCGAGCACGCGGTCGATCATCGCCCGGGCATCCGACCAGCGGTGGAGATGGATCAGCGCCAGAACAGCCTTGTGCATGGCGAGCAGGTCGCGAGGGTTCAGCTCGATCGCCCGCAGCTCGTGGGCCAGGCCGGCGTCGTATCGACCTTCAAGGAAGTAGCATACGCCCAGATTGTGGTGCGCGTCGGAGGACGTTTCTTCCGCGGCCAGCACCCGTCGGAACTTGTCCGCCGCCTCCGCAGCGCGTCCGAGCCGCAGGAGGCAGTTGCCCCACGCCATGAGGGCGTCCTCGTCTTCGGCATCCTCTGCGGCAGCGGCAGCCAGATGTCGTTCGGCCTCGGTTAACTCGGAGAGTAGCAGCAAAGCCTGGCCGGTGCGGAGTTCGAGCCGGGGGATGGTCGGATCGAGTTCGGCGGAGACGCGGAGCACGTCGAGTGCTTCGCGCGGCTCGTCCATCTCGAGCAGAACCTCGCCGAGATCGAAGTGCGCCTGGGCGTATTCCGGATCGAGTTCGATAACCTGGCGGAGCTTGGCGGCGGCCTTGACCGGATTGCCCGCCTCGAGCTCGAGCTCGGCCATCTCGGACAGAAGCTCGACGAGCTGCAGGTTACCCGGCCCCTCGCGAATCTCGGCGAGGTAGTACTCCCGAGCGCGGTCGAGATTGCCCTGGTCGCGGTGGGCTTGGGCGATGTACTGCTTGACGGAGGGGTAGCTCGGATCGAGATCGAGCGTGCGAAGCCAGCAGAAAATCGCCTTCTCGTACAGTTGCCTCGCGGCCAGGGAGATGCCCATGTGGAAAAAGCAATGCGGGCAATCTTCCTTGAGCTGCTGGGCGAGGTAGAACACCTCTTCGGCCTTGTCGTGCTCGCCGAGCTCGGCGAGCGCGAGGATGCGGTAGCAGTAGGCCGCCTCGATGTCCGGGCGCAGGCGTGCGGCCCGGTTGAGGACACGAACCGCCTGGCGATAGCGGCCGAGCCGGGCGAGATCGATGCCCAGGGCGACCATTACCTCGGCGTCGCCGGGGTCAAGATCCAACGAGGCCTTGTACGCTTTGATGGCGTCGTCGTATTGTTCGAGCTGGTCGAGGATGAGCCCGCGCTGGGATTGCCACGAGCCGTTCAACGGATTGATGCGGATGGCGGCGTCGATTTCGGCGAGAGCCTCGGCCCACTGCTGGGATTCAGCGAGTTGCAGCGCACGTTCAAAGCGCTGCTCGGCCTCGTACCAGTCATTCATCACACGCCTCGCAACGTTCGAGCCAACATCCTCCGAGGCAATTAATCCTAGCCTTCGGCGAGGTTCGGGACAACCGCTGGACAGACCGGTGGAGAAGTTGAGAATGGGTGCAAGCCGTCCGCGGCGTGCCCCCGCTGCCGCGGCCATGGTTTGACCCCGTCCGCCCGCTGCGGGGGGCGGCGGCCAGCTCTCGAGAAGCTTATGAAAGCGGCGATCATTGGACTTCCGTTATCCGGCAAGACGACGTTGTTCACGTCGGTGACCGGGCACCCGCCTGCCACTTCCGATCCCCTGCAGGAGCACCAGGGGGTGGTGGACGTACCCGAGGCTCGACTCGACCTCCTCGTAGACCTGTATCGGCCGAAAAAGGTTGTTCACGCCACCATCGACTTCGTCGACTACCCCGGCTTCACCGTGCAGGACGCGCGCGGGCAGAACGAACTCCGTCGCCACCTCGCCAGCGTCCGGACGGCCGACGTCCTGGTGCTGGTGGTGCGCGACTTCAAGAACGCGTCCGTGCCGGCCTACCGCGAGCGAATCGACCCCGCGGCCGATCTGCAGGAGTTGAGCGACGAATTGATCTTCGCCGACCTCGAGATCGTGGCCGGCCGGATCGAGAAACTGGAAAAGGCGCTCTCCAAGCCGACAAAAACGCACGACGAGGAGAAGCGCGAGCTGGCCCTGCTCAGCCAATGCCGGGAGGCCCTCGAGGAATCCAAGCCGCTGGCCACGGCCATCCACAGCCCCGAGGAGGCGCGGATGATCTCCAGCTTCGCGTTCCTGACGGAAAAGCCGGCGGTCGTGGTCTTTAACGTCGATGAGGATCGCGCCGGTCAGGCGCAGGTCGACGTTCCGGAGCACGCCCACGCGGCGATCGTTTTGTGTGCGGATATCGAAGCGCAGATCAACGACCTCGATCCGGACGAACGCGCCGACTTTCTGCATGAGCTGGGCATTGAAACGCCGGTGCGCGACAGGCTCATCCGGACGTGCTACGAGGCCGCGGGCCTGATCTCGTTCTTCACGGCCGGCCCGACGGAAGTGCATGCGTGGTCGGTGCCACGCGGCACGGTGGCGCAGGACGCGGCGGGCAAGATCCACACGGACCTGGCCCGCGGTTTCATCCGCGCCGAGACCGTGGCGTACGACGACCTGGCCGCCGCCGGTGATTTCAAGAGCGCACGCGCCGCGGGTACCGTCCGCCAGGAGGGCAAGAGCTACGTCGTGCAGGACGGAGACTTCATCACGATCAAGTTCAACGTGTAGCGGCCGGGGCATGGTCGTCGGCACAAATGACAAGTAACGACACTGCAGGTGAAGTGCCATGTCAACGCTGATGGAGTTCTCGATGTCGCCGCTCGACAAGGGCGCCTCGCTGAGCGAGTACGTCGCGCGGAGCCTGGACATCATCGATCGCAGCGGCTTGTCCTACCGCCTGACGGCGATGGGCACGATCCTGGAGGGCGAGTTCGAGGATTGCCTGCGCGTTATCGAGCAATGCTACCAGAGGATGCGGCAGGACTGCGACCGCATCTCCTGCTCGATCAAGATCGACTATCGCCAGGGAGCCGACGGGCGGCTGGAGCGCAAGATCGAATCCGTCGAACGCCGGTTGCAACGGAAACTCAGGACCTAGGCGAGCGGCGCATCGCCGCGCGGCCATCAGAGCCGCGATCGTAACGGGGCGGACGGGTCTCGATGTTGTTGCGGCGCCCGAATGCGCACCTCGCTTTCCTTGCCTCCCGGGCGGAGTGCTTCTGCACGGGCATCATCGAAGAACAAGGAGGACGACTTGGCATCCGAACGCCTGGAAAAGATCGGCAA